>NZ_JALQDZ010000038.1:0-3642 GCF_023630985.1 Caballeronia sp. ATUFL_F1_KS39
TGATGCGCGACGGCACAACTTGGAATCCCCCAAAACCATGATCCTTACCAACTCAACCCTTGACGCTCAATACAGTTGCTTTCTTTGCAGCAGCAAAGAAAGTGACTGCCGCCCCGCACAGGGGCAACGCTAATAGACCGACACGAAAACGGGATCCGGCGACAACAACAACAACAACAAACCTCTTATACCCCCGCCGTAGCAGTAACAGCAAAATCCGGCGTATCCGTCGACGCATAGTTGAAAGTGACATCGCGCCAGGTATCGAGCGCCTGCTGCAACGGCGTACACCCCCGCGCGGCGGTTTCAAGAATATCGGGGCCTTCACGAGCAATATCCCGCCCTTCATTCCGCGCTTTCACCATGGCTTCGAGCGCGACGCGATTGGCCGTCGCCCCGGCCTGAATCCCTTGCGGATGTCCAATCGTCCCGCCGCCGAATTGCAGAATGCAGTCATCCCCAAAGAGATCGAGCAACTGATGCATCTGCCCTGCGTGAATCCCGCCCGATGCCACCGGCATCACCTTGCGCAACCCCGCCCACGGTTGATCGAAGAAGATCCCTCGCGACAGATCGGGCTCATTGCGCGCCTCGCGGCACACGTTGTAATAGCCCTGCACCGACAACGGATCGCCTTCCAGCTTGCCGACGGCAGTGCCCGCATGAGCATGATCGACGCCCGCCATCCGCAGCCACTTCGCGATCACGCGAAACGAGATGCCATGATTGCGCTGCCGCGTATAAGTCCCATGTCCCGCGCGATGCAGATGCAGGATCATGTCGTTGCGACGCGCCCACTTCGACATCGACTGAATAGCGGTCCAGCCGATCACGAGATCGATCATCACGATGCACGACCCGAGTTCCTTCGCGAATTCCGCGCGCTCGTACATGTCTTCCATCGTGCCGGCCGTCACGTTCAGATAGTGACCCTTCACTTCGCCGGTCTCGGCTTGCGCGCGGCTCACCGCTTCCATTGCGAAGAGGTAACGATCGCGCCAGTGCATGAACGCCTGCGAATTGATGTTCTCGTCGTCCTTCAGAAAATCGAGCCCGCCTTTCAAACCTTCGTACACGACGCGCCCATAGTTCTTTCCCGACAAGCCGAGCTTCGGCTTCACGGTCGCACCGAGCAGCGGACGTCCGTATTTATCGAGCCGCTCGCGTTCGACGACGATGCCCGTCGGCGGTCCCTGAAACGTCTTCAGATACGCAACGGGAATACGCATGTCTTCGAGCCGCAGCGCCTTCAACGGCTTGAAGCCGAACACATTGCCGATGATCGACGCCGTCAGGTTCGCGACCGATCCCTCTTCGAAAAGATCGAGTTCGTACGCGATGTAAGCGAAGTACTGCGGCTCGTCGGCGCGCGCATTCGGCACCGGTTCGACGCGATACGCCTTCGCGCGGTACATGTCGCATGCAGTGAGACGGTCGGTCCACACGACCGTCCATGTCGCCGTCGACGATTCGCCCGCCACGGCCGCAGCCGCTTCCTCCGGCTCGACACCCGCTTGCGGCGTGATGCGAAAGAGCGCGATGACGTCGGTGTCCTTCGGCGTGTAATCGGGCTGCCAGTAGCCCATCTCGCGATACTTCATGACGCCGGCCGCATAGCGCGAGCGCGCATCGGACGGATTGCGCACCGCCTCGACGGCGGCCTTGCTGAAGTCGTTCATTCCGTTTCCTCGACAGTGAGATGAGAGTGGCGTCGCGGTGTTGCTCGAAGCGATCGCCGCTTGTGAACCGCGCCCTGCTGTGATTGCAGAGTAAGCACGCGTCGCACAGAAAGGAATTCACGAATTACTTGCCCGGGCTTAAGCGATGCCTTAGTCGGGAATAGCCCTGATGCGTTTATGAACGAAGCAATGGGACACTGTGTTCTGATTTCGTCACAGTCGGCGCGCATGATGAGCGAGCCGCGCTCTTCGGCATCCGCTTCATGTCATTGGCATGGCGCTTGCATCGTCGAAGGGCCGGCCCCCTCCCGGCCGCCTGGCGGATTCGTCCGCATCGGCAAATCATCGAAGCGGTATCGAGGCATCAACCCGACTCATCTGGAGGAACGCCCATGCAATGGACTACGCCGAGCTTCACCGATATGCGTTTTGGTTTTGAAATCACGATGTATATCGCCACCCGCTAAACGCGGACCGAACCCGCACGAAGCCGCATCGAAGCGATGGCGGCTCTTTCGTGCGGCTACGAATACTTTCGCCGACCATCATGATTTACGAGACCATCGTCACGACCGCGGATCGCGATGGCCGGCCGCATATCGCGCCGATGGGCGTGCGCTTCGAAGAGGGCCTCGCGATTCTTGCGCCGTTCCGTCCGTCGACGACGCTCGATAACGTCATCGCGACGAAGAGCGCCGTCATCAATCTGACGACGGACGTGCGCGTGTTCGCGGGCTGCGTGACGGGCATTGCGCGCGACTGGCCGACGGTTGCCGCGAGCACGGTGCCAAGCGTGCGGCTCGCATCGACGCTCGCGCATATCGAGCTGCGTCTCGCCGAACTTCTCGATGACGAAGCGCGCCCGACTTTGCGCATGGAATGTGTGCATCGCGAGACGCATGCGCCGTTTCCGGGCTTCAATCGCGCGCAGGCGGCGGTTGTCGAAGGCGCGATTCTCGTGAGCCGGCTGTTCATGTTGCCGCCTGAAAAGGTGGATAGCGAGGTGGCGTATTTGCGGATCGCCATCGACAAGACTGCGGGCGACGCCGAGCGCGAGGCCTGGCAATGGCTTTTGCAGGCGATCGAGGCGCATCGCGCGAAGGCTGTGAGCTGACGCGTTTTCCGTAGCCATCCCTCTGGAGTTTCGACGATGACCGCATTGCTCGCGAGCGTCCGCTCGGCCGACGAAGCCTTCGATGCGGCGGACGCCGGCGCCGAACTGATCGACCTGAAGGAGCCGGGCGCGGGCGCGCTGGGCGCTGTTGCGATCGGCGATATCGCGCGTATCGTGGGGGCGTTGCGTGCGCGGTATGCGGTGCGGCCGATCAGCGCGACCATCGGCGATTTGCCCAACGATGCGCTCGACGAGATGACCGCGCGCGTGCTCGATGTCGCGGCTACGGGCGTCGATTATGTGAAGGTCGGGGTGTCGCCCGGGGCGGGCGCTTTTGCGTGCTTGCGGCATCTGGCGAGCTTGCCGGCGGCTGTCGTGCCGGTGTTGTTATCCGACGATGGCGTGGATCGCGAACTGGCCGCGCTTGCGGCGCAACTGGGTTTTGTGGGCATCGTGTTCGATACGGCGAGCAAGGACGGGCGCACGTTGTTCGATTGCGTCGATGTGGGGGCGCTTGCTTCCTGCATCGGCGATGCGCGCAAGCGGGGGACCATGATTGCCGTCGCCGGGTCTTTGAGGTGGGACGATCTCGACAGGATTCGTTTGCTCGCGCCGGATATTGCCGGGTTTCGTGGGGCTCTTTGCGATGAGCGCGATGGACGTACTGGGAGGCTTGATCCGCTTCGCGTCGAGAAGTGGGTTCGGGCTTTGCGTCTTGCTCGCTGAGCGTTTGTTATTCGGGGGCTTTTTCGCCGGATCCCGGTTTCGCGTCGGTCTATTAGCGTTGCCCCTGTGCGGGGCGGCACTCACTTTCTTTGCTGCTGCAAAGAAAGTAAGCAAAGAAAGCAG
>NZ_JALQDZ010000039.1:0-142396 GCF_023630985.1 Caballeronia sp. ATUFL_F1_KS39
TGATGCGCGACGGCACAACTTGGAATCCCCCAAAACCATGATCCTTACCAACTCAACCCTTGACGCTCAATACAGTTGCTTTCTTTGCAGCAGCAAAGAAAGTGACTGCCGCCCCGCACAGGGGCAGTGCTAATAGACCGACACGAAAACGGGATCCGGCGAAATCAAAAGCGATAAGCAAAACCAAAAGCGAAGAAAATTCAAACCGCCACGTTGAGCAATCGATCCCGCATAACCCCTACATCGGACTTACTCAAAACCTCGACGACATAATTTGCATCCCGCACATAAGCCGCAAACCGCCGATCCAGAATGCCTTTAGAAGTTAGCGCCTCGAGCGGCGCATTCGCCTCGACCTCGCAAGACTTCACGATCATCAACCGCTCCGCATTAAGCGAAGTAGAAAGCCACGCGGCGAGCGAATCCGAAGTGGTCTCCCAGTTCGTCATGGAATCGGGCGTCGAGCGCATCAGATCGGTCGGAACCCAAACCGCCACACGCCCATCGCGCAACGCGCGCCGAATCCTATCCTCGTTCGACGCCAGCACGAGCTCCGGCACCACGCCCTGCATCAGAATCGCGTACTGCGCCATCGCGAGCAGACACATGTTGTGAGCCGCGAGATCGTCGAAATGCCACTCCTGCTGATACTGCCGCACCGCGTCCGCGAAATCGCCGCCGCCCGGCACGATCACGACGCGCCCGCCGCCCACTTCCCATAGCCGCGTCAACCACTCGCGCAGCGCCGGGTCGTGACTCAGGCTTCCCCCGATCTTCACCACCCACATATTCCTGTCCTCGTTCGATCAAGCCGGCGGGCCACGCACCCGCATCCTTCGCTATGTTTCGCACGCTATCACGCAGCGCGCGCCGATGCATCGTTCGACAGATGCGCTTCGTTGCCTCCCGCGCCCTTCATCGCCATCGACGCCAGCAGCGCAACCGCCACGCTCGGCGCGCACGTCGATACCCATTCGGCACGCGTCGCATCGTCGCCGTCGATACCCGCGAGACGCGCGAAGTCGACATAGCTGCGCGCCTCCTGCCGCGCCAGCGCCGCCGCCAGAAAGCGCCCGCAACCCGCGCCCACGATCGGCGCCGCCGCCAGCGCCGCATCCTGCGCAACGACGCGCGCCAGATTCGTCTCCAGCGCGCGCAACTGCTCGCGCCGCCAGCCCTGCGCGAAACGCCGCCACTCCGCATCGCTCGCATCGGCGGCGTCGCGGCCGATCATCCGCGCAATCCGGACGCGGCTCGCAGCCTGCGTCTTCGGCCCGTTGTCGGCGCTCGGATGCTGGTCGTGCTCGGGCCACAACTCGCCCGTCAGACGATAGACATCCGCGGTCGTCGCGAACCATTCGTTCATCACGCCGGCGTGCTCGCCGCGAAACGCGATGCGATGCGCGAGCCCGCACAACGGCGTTCGCACCACGCCCTGATACACGAGCTCACCGCTCACGAGCCGTTCGGCGTCGCTGGTGCCGCGCGCCACGACGCGTCTGCCGACGATCGGAATGATGTCCGTCGTCGTGCTGCCGATATCGACGAGCAGCGCATCCGGCAGGCACGCCGCGACCCATTGCGCGGTCGCGAGCCAGTTAGCCGATGCGACCTTGCGCCAGTGTTCCGCGCACGCCGAGCGCGCGAGCCAGCCCGCGTCGCCGGCGAAGAACATCGTGCGCGGCCCGAGCCTTTGCGCAAGCGCGCGCGTCAACGCACGCACGCCGTCGGCACGGTCGGCGAAGAGATCGACCATTTCGCCCGTCATCGTGACGGCGTGGCGCGCGGCCGGATCGGCGGCGGCGGGCCAGCGCTCGAACATCGCGTCGATCGCGCGTTCCAGGTGCGCCATGCCCTGCCACAGCGGACACGCCCATTGCGCGACGTCGGCGAGCACGCCCGCGCGCGTCGCCATCGACACCTTGACGTGCGCGCCGCCCACGTCCCAGCCGAACACCGGCGCATCGTGCAATGTCGGTGCCGTCATGACGACGCTCCGGCGCACGCGCGCAGCAATCCGGCATCCCCGTCGAAGCCGGGCACGCGATGCGCCGCGAGCAGCTCCGCCGCGAGATTCCTGCCGCCGCGCCGGCTCAGTTCCGCATACGCGACCGTGAGACGCGGATTCACCTCGATCACGACCGGCCCGCGCTCGGGATGCCACACGACATCGATGCCGACGAAGCCGCGCAGCCCCGGAAACGCATCGGCGACGCGCAGTGCGAGCCGTTCGAGCGCGCGTCCTTGCGGCCCATGCCGGTCGATGCGGTCGACATCGACGCCATCGAACTGAACGATGCGCTCGCGCCGTTCCGATCCCGCCGCATCCGACAATCCGATGCGCTGCCGGTTGATGCTCACGAGCCGCGAGAGCCGGTCGCGGCAGATCAGCGAAAGGCTCAACGGCTCGCCGTCGACCCATTCCTGCAGCACGGGATTGCGGCCCGCTTCCGCGCGCGCGGCGTATTCGGCGCGCGCGGCGGCGAGGTCGTCGTAGACGTAGGTATCGAGGCCGCCCGCACCGTCGTCGGGCTTGACGACCCAGCGCCGGCCGATTGCGGCGGCCGCGTTTTCCGGTTCGAGCGCGCGCGTCGCGGCGATGCTGCGCGCGGCGAGACACGCGGCCGTCGCGCTCTTGCTCGATGCCGCGCGGATCGCTTCCTTCGCGCAGCCGAGCCAGCGCGCCTGGCCGACGGCGTCGTAGAGCTTGAGCAGCAGTCCGTCGCACTCGGGCGCGACGATGCAGGCATAGTCATGCTCGCGCGCCACGCGGGCCACGAAGCGGATGAGCGATTCGCCCGGATGCGCGCGCACGTAGCCGCTTGCGCCGTCGAGTTGCTCGAAGCGCGAGCTTGCGACGGTCACGTCGATGCCGGGCAGCGCGCGCAGATCGGCGGCGATGGCGTCGCGCATCACGCGGCCTTCGACGATGAGCGCGGAGAGATCGGCGAGGCTGCCTGCGCCTGCCGCGTCCGGATCGATGCCGCCGCCGGTGAGATACTCGAATACAAAGATCTTGGTCAAAGGAAAGCCATCCATGCAGGTGATACCCGTTCTCGATCTGCTCGACGGCCACGCGGTGCGCGCGGTGCGCGGCGAGCGTTCGCGCTATCGGCCGATCCAGTCCTCGTTGTGCGCGACGAGCGATCCTGTTGCGATCGCCCGCGCGCTCGTCGCCGCGACCGGCGCGCGCACGTTGTACGTCGCCGATCTGGGCGCGATCCTTTCGCGCGGCGCGCACGATGCCGCGCTCGCCGCGATTTGCGATGCCCTCGGCGACGGCCTGCGCATCTGGCTCGACGCGGGCTTTACCGCGTTTCTGCCGATGCGCGCTTTCATCGAACGCGTCTTGCGGCTGACGCGTTCAGCGGCGCCTGCCGCGATCCTGCCTGTGTTCGGCACCGAAACGCTCGTCGATGTCGGCGCGATCGCCGAGGCATCGGCTTGCGGCTTCGAGCCGATACTTTCGCTCGACTATCGCGGCGGGCGCGCGCTCGGGGCGACGCATGGCGAGAGCGGATGGTGGCCGTCGCGCGTGATCGTGATGACGCTCGATCATGTGGGCGCGTATGGCGGGCCCGATCTCGACACGTTCGCTGACGTGCGGGCGCTTGCCGGGGCGCGGGAGGTGATCGGCGCGGGTGGAATCCGCCATGCCGATGATCTCGCGCTCGCCGAGCGCAGCGGCGCTTCTGCCTGGCTCGTCGCTTCCGCTATTCACGATGGCGCCTTATCTCAGGGCGATGTGCATCGCGGGGCTTCTTTCTGACTTCCTTGGCATCGAACTCAATTTTTATGCCAACGGCTTTCGGGGCGCGTTTCAGGTGTAATCGTTTGGGAAGCAGGTGTTGCATATGGTGATTCATGGGTGACAGTGTGTTGCAATGCGGAGCAGTTTTTTTCGCCTTTCCCGGCGGGGGTTTCGCTGGATCCCGGTTTCGCGTCGGTCTATTAGCATTGCCCCTGTGCGGGCGGTAGTCACTTTCCTTCCAGTAGTCGCCGGATCCCGGTCTCGCGTCGGTCTATTAGCGTTGCCCCTGTGCGGGGCGGCACTCACTTTCTTTGCTGCTGCAAAGAAAGTAAGCAAAGAAAGCAGCTCTTCAGGCCCGCGGTCACACGCAATTTGGGTAGTCCTCTCGTCACAGGCGGCACTCGCCTAAAGAGTGCCCTCAAACACCTAATCGGGCTTGGCTCGCGCACGGTCTGCCGCCCGAATACGTTGAGCGCGCTGGTTCAGCACGAAACAGCTTCGGCACAGCGCTACGCGCTGCCGCTGGGTCTGCAAGGGAAACCATCGGTTTGCGCGCGCAGTGCGATAAAGATGTTAGTAGCGAAGCACGCGCATTCCCGATTGACCGGTCGGCCGCGAAGCGGGCTGGAGCTATTTGGTGCTGAACCAGTTTGGTATGTGGTGCGATGAGACGGACCGTGCGCGAGCCAAGCCCGGTTGGGCCTATGAGGGCACTCTTTAGGCAGCCCACGATGGACGAGAGGACTACCCAAATTGCGTGTGACCGCGGGCGTATCGGAAGCTGCTTTCTTTGCTTACTTTCTTTGCAGCAGCAAAGAAAGTGAGTGCCGCCCCGCACAGGGGCAGTGCTAATAGACCGACACGACAACGGGATCCGGCGAAATCAAAAAGCGATAAGCAAAAGCGAAAAGCAAAAGCAAAAGCAACAAAACCGGCATAGACCTTGCTCAAAAGGTCGACCATGCCCGATACCTCCACCACGCCGAGCGCCCCGTCCGCGGCCTCAAAACCTTGGACCTGTCCGTTCTGCCCTTTACTATGCGACGACATCACGCTCGCACCCACCGCCGATCATCGCCTCGCAGCGCCGCACACCGCCTGCCCGCGTCTGGACGCCTCCCTTGCCCGCTTCGGTCCGAACGATGCAAGCCAGAAGCCCCAAATCGACGGGCAAGTCACCGACGAAAAGTCGGCGCTCTCGCGAGCCGCCGCGATCCTGTCGAACGCACATCGGCCGCTATTCGGCGGTCTCGCGACCGACGTGTCCGGCGCACGCGCGCTCTATGAACTCGCCGCGCAGTGCGGCGCGATCCTCGATCACCTTCACGGCGACACGCTCGCCGACAGCAATCGCGCACTGCAAGATCGCGGCTCGTTCTTCACGACGCTCTCCGAAGTCCGCTCGCGCGCCGATCTCATCGTCGTGTTCGCGTGCGAGCCGTCGCGACGCTATCCGCGCTTCTTCGAGCGCATCGCAAGCGAGGGCCGCGAGACAAAGGTTGTATTCATCGGATGTGACATCGATAAAGCCGCCAACGCCCAAGCCGAATCGATCCTCGCGAACGCCGATCCCTTCGACACACTCGCGCTGTGGTCCGCGCTCGTCGAAGGCGGCCGTCCGATTCCAACGCCAGAGCTCGTCGCGCTGACCGAACGCATCAACGCCGCGAAGTACACGGCGGTGATCTACGAGCCATCGGCGCTGCCGACGCAACACGCCGCGCTCGCGATCGAAGCGCTGCAACGCATCGTCAAGGCGATCAATCGCACCGCGCGCGCCGGCACGCTCGCCCTCACCAGCGACGACGGCGCCGCGTCCGTCAATCAGGCGATCACATGGCTGTCGGGCTTTCCGCTGCGCACGCGCGTCGCATACGGCTTGCCGCTCGATCACGACGCGCATCGCTATCGCTCGGAAACGCTGCTGCAGCGCGGCGAAATCGACGCGCTCCTGTGGGTGTCCAGCTTCGCGCCCGAGCCGCTGCCCGCATCGCTCGATGCGAACGTGCCCGCGATCATCCTCGCGCATCCATCGACGGCCGTCCCCGTGCGCCACGCGCCGACCGTGTTCATCCCCGTCGCGACGCCGGGCATCGACAGCGGCGGGCATCTGTTTCGCGTCGATACATCGGTGGTCGCGCCGCTCGCCGCCGCGCGCGATTACGCCTTGCCGACGGTCGCATCGATCGCATCGCAACTCGCGCAGGCAAGGAGGCCCGCATGAGCGTCACGCGCCTCAAAGGCGGCACGCTTTACGATCCGGCGAATGGCGTCGATGGCGAGAAGCGCGACATCCATATGCGCGATGGCCGCATCGTCGCCGATGCCGCGAACGAAAGCATCGACCGCGATTACGATGCGAGCGGCATGATCGTGATGGCGGGCGGCATCGATCTGCATTCGCACATCGGCGGCGGAAAGACGAATCTGTCGCGGCTGCTTCTGCCCGAAGATCATCGCGACGATCCGCGTGCCGTGCCCGATCGTCCGAACGAAGGCCGATACATGCGTCTGCCATCGTGCGGCGTGTGCGCGCCCGGCACGCTTGCCACCGGTTATCGCTATGCGGAAATGGGCTACACGGCCGCGTTCGAGCCGGCGATGATCGCGTCGAACGCGCGCCACGCGCATCTGGAAATGGGCGACACGCCGATCATCGATCACGGCGCCTACGTGATGATGGGCAACGACGAGCTCTTCCTGCAGATGCTCGCTGCGAAGGAAGACTTCGAGCGTCTGCGCGATTACGTCGGCTGGACCATCGATTCGAGCAAGGCGCTCGGCGTGAAGGTCGTCAATCCGGGCGGCATATCGGCGTTCAAGTTCAATCAGCGTTCGCTGGATGTCGATGAAAAGCACGCGCATTACGGCATCACGCCGCGCGACGTGTTGAGCACGCTCACGCGCGCGCTCACCGAGCTGCGCGTGCCGCATCCGCTGCATGTTCACGCAAGCAATCTCGGCGTGCCGGGCAACATCGAATCGACGATCAGAACGATGGACACCGCCGATGGCCTGCCCATTCATCTGACGCATATCCAGTTCCATAGCTACGGCATGGAAGGCCCTCGCAAGTTTTCATCGGGCGCGCGCGCGATCGCCGATGCAGTGAACGCGCGGCCCAACGTGACGATCGATGTCGGCCAGATCATCTTCGGTCAGACCGTCACCGCATCCGGCGACACGATGATGCAGTTCAAGAACGCGCCGATGGCCCGACCGCGCAAATGGGTGCTCGGCGATATCGAATGCGATGCGGGCTGCGGCATCGTGCCGTTCAAGTACCGCGAACAGAGCTTCGTGAATGCGCTCCAATGGATCATCGGGCTCGAGATCTTTTTGCTCGTCGACGATCCGTGGCGGGTGTCGATGACCACCGATCATCCGAACGGCGCGCCGTTCACGAGCTATCCGCATCTGATCCGCTTGCTGATGGACAAGTCCTTTCGCGACGAACAACTCGACAAGCTGCACGCCGATGCGAAAACCGCGAGCGCGTTGAGCGAAATCACGCGCGAATTCTCGCTCTACGACATTGCGATCATCACGCGCGCCGGTCCCGCGAAACTGCTCGGCCTCACGGATCGCGGGCATCTCGGCGCAGGCGCGGCGGCGGACATTGCCGTGTATCGCGACGATGACGATCGCGAGCGCATGTTCACATCGCCTGCTTACGTGTTCAAGGACGGCGAGCTGATCGCGCGCGACGGCACGCTGCTCGCGACGCCCACCGGCGGCATCCATTACGTGCGCCCCGACTACGACCGCGCGATCGAAAAGCGCGTGCGCGAATTCACGCAGGCAAACCTCGCGACGCGCTTCGAGAACATCGCGATCGGCGACGATGAAATCTGCGCATGCTGCAACGGCGGGCGGCTGTTGCCCGTCGCATGCTTCGCTTCGAACGGGAGTTGACGCATGCGTATCAACGACACGCAGATCGACGACACCTTCGCCGAAGCCTTCCCGATGAAAGCGACGCGCCTCGTCATCACCGCGCATTCGTCGACGTGGGCGCGTCACGCGGCCAATTCGCTGACAGGCTTCGCGACGTCCGTCATCGATTGCGGCTGCGAGGCCGGCATCGAACGCGATCTGTCCGGCGATGAAACGCCCGATGGCAGGCCCGGAATCTCGGTGCTGATCTTCGCGATATCGTCGAAGGAACTCGCCAAGCAGATCGCGCGGCGCGTCGGCCAATGCGTGCTGACGTGCCCGACGACCGCCGTCTATGGCGGCATCGATCCCGCCAACACACGCGCGCCGCTCTCCGACAACGCGCCGCTCGGCGCGGGCCTGCGCTTCTTCGGCGACGGCTATCAAATATCGAAAGTGCTCGACGGCACACGCTATTGGCGCGTGCCCGTGATGGACGGCGAGTTCGTCTGCGAGGAATTCACCGCGACGGTGAAAGCGGTCGGCGGCGGCAATCTGCTGTTTCTCGCGCGCGACATCGACAGCGCGCTCAATGCGGCCGAATCCGCCGTCGCCGCGATGCATCGGCTGCCGAACGTCATCACGCCGTTTCCGGGCGGCGTCGTGCGCTCGGGATCGAAGATCGGATCGAAGTATGCGGGCGCGACGGCGTCCACGAACGATGCGTTCTGCCCGACGCTCGTCGGCTTGTCGAAGAAGAGCGAGCTGACGCCGGACATCGCGTGCGTGCTCGAAATCGTCATCGACGGCTTGACCGATGCCGATGTCGGCGCGGCGATGACCGCGGGCATCGCGGCGGCGACGAAGATCGGGCGCGCCGGCGGGGTGCTGCGCATTTCGGCGGGCAACTACGGCGGCAAGCTCGGGCCGTACCATTTCAAGCTGCATGAACTGTCGAAGCATATCGACGGGAGCCGCGCATGAACGCCATCACGTTGCGCGTAAAAAATGCGCCGGGCTTTCGCGTCGACGGGTCGAAATTACTGCCCGCGACGCTCGCGGAGATATCGGCGACAGAACTGCCGCGCATCACGCTGCAAGGCGCGGGCGAAACGTGCGCGCTCGGCGATCTTTTCGACATCGCGCAGGAACCAAGCGATGCGCCCGCACTCACGATAGAAGGCGATGCGCCGTGGCTCGACCGCATCGGCGCGAACATGACCGAAGGCACGCTCGCGGTGCACGGCGCTGCAGGCGATTACGCGGGCATGAAGATGTCCGGCGGCGAGTTGAACATACGAGGCGATGCGGGCGCATTCGCCGCGTGCGAGATGCAAGGCGGACGACTGTCGATTCACGGCAACGCCGGCGAGTTCGCCGCAAGTGCGCTGCCCGGCGACATGGAAGGCATGACAGGCGGCACGCTCGCGATTCACGGCAGCGCAGGCGCGCGCCTCGCGGATCGCATGCGGCGCGGCACCGTGCTGGTCGCGGGCGATGCGGGCGATTTCGCCGCGTCGCGGCTCGTCGCGGGCTCGGTCTGCATCGGCGGGAAAGTGGGCGCACACTTGGGCTACGGCATGCGGCGCGGCACGGTGTTGCTGGCAAATGCGCCATCCCGCATTCCGCCGACGTTCACCGAAGGCGGGCGCGGCTTCGACGTCTTCTGGCTGCTGTTCACGCGCATGCTCGCGCGCGAGATCGCACCCTTTTCGCAGTTCGCTGGCAAGATATTGCCGCGACGCTACGCGGGCGATCTCGCCGTCGATGGACGGGGGGAATTGCTGATCGCCAATTCGTAGCAAGGAGATGAACAATGGACCGTTGGCACTTCCGGGGAGACACGCCATGAGCACCGCGCGGACATCAGCAACGTCGCGCGACGGCCGTATCGATGCCGCAAGCGAGCGTTACGCAGGCCCGATGATCGCGTTGCACTGGATAATTGCGATCGCAATCATCGCGATGCTGTGCATCGGCTTCTATATGGTCGGCCTGCCGCGCGGGTTGCCGTTCAAGTCGGACCTCATCAACTTCCACAAGTCGCTCGGAATCACCGTTTTCCTGCTGGTGCTGCTCCGCATCCTGGCACGTCTGGCTTATCGCCGGCCGCCTTTGCCGCCGATGCGAACGTGGCAACGCGCCGCCGCGAGCATTACGCAGGCTCTTTTATACGTTGGCATGGTGGCGATGCCGCTCACCGGTTATCTCGGCTCGTCGTTCAACAAGTTCGGCACGAAGTTCTGGGGCATCGCGCTGCCGCAATGGGGCTGGGACGACAAATCCATGCGGCAGATCTTCTTCGGCATTCACGAGTATCTGGCGTGGATCATGGCCGCGCTCGTCATCGTGCATTTTCTCGGCGCGATGAAGCATCAGTTGATCGATCGCGACGGTCTCTTGCGGAGGATGCTGCCTTGAAGATTCGCGTGCTCGGTTCATCGGCGGGTGGCGGCTTTCCGCAATGGAACTGCAACTGCCGCAATTGCGATGGCGTGCGGCGCGGCTCCATTCTGGCGCGTGCGCGCACTCAGTCGTCCATTGCTGTTACCGATAACGGCGAGGACTGGCTGGTCGTCAACGCATCGCCGGACATTCTTGCGCAGATCGCCGCAAACCCGGAATTGCAGCCCGCGCGCCGGGTGCGCGACACCGGCATCGCTGCCGTCATCACGATGGATGCGCAGATCGATCATGTCACCGGTCTGCTGATGCTGCGCGAGCGCGGCACGCCCTTGCCGCTCTATACGACGGACGCCGTGTGGCAGGACCTCTCGACGGGCTTTCCCATCACGTCGATTCTTTCGCATTACTGTGGCGTCGAGCACAGGCCCATCGCGCTCGATGGCGCATCGTTGTCCGTGCCTGAGCTGCCGCGCGTGGGCATCGACGCATTGCCTCTGTCGAGCAAGGCGCCGCCGTATTCGCCGCATCGCGATGCGCCGGAAACAGGCGACAACATTGGCCTTATGTTCACGAATCGCGCTTCGGGCAAGCGCGCATTCTATGCGCCGGGGCTCGGCGCGCTGGAGCCGCATGTGCTCGATGCGATGCGCGAAGCAGACTTGCTGCTCGTCGATGGCACCGTCTGGACCGACGATGAAATGATTCGCCTCGGCCTCACGAAGAAGACCGGCAAGGATATGGGCCATCTCGCGCAAACCGGCGCGGGCGGCATGATCGACGTGCTCGATTCGATCGATCGCGCGGGCGTGCGCAAGGTGCTGATCCACATCAACAACACGAACCCGATCCTCATCGAGGATGGACCTGAAAGGCGCATGTTGTCGGAGCACGGCATCGAGGTCGCGCACGACGGCATGACTTTCGAGCTGTGACATTCGCACTGGAGACCGTTAGATGTTCGACCCGATGCTCAACCCGACCACAGGCCCGATCTTCACGAAAGTGACAGACGAAGGCCCCGCGTGGACGCGCGACGAATTCGAAGCGCAGTTGCGCGCGAAGGGCACGGCGTATCACATTCATCATCCGTTCAACGTGAAGATGAACAGCGGCGGCTGCTCGAAGGAACAGATACGCGGCTGGGTCGCGAACCGCTTCTATTATCAGATCAACATTCCGCTGAAGGATGCGGCGGTGATGTCGAATTGCCCCGATCGCGACACGCGCCGCCGCTGGGTGCTGCGCATTCTCGATCACGATGGCTACGACGATCAGCCCGGCGGCATCGAGGCATGGGCGCGTCTTGGCGATGCGGTCGGCCTCTCGCGCGACGATCTATGGTCGCTCAAGCTGGTGACGCCGGGCGTGCGCTTCGCCGTCGATGCCTACGTGAACTTCGCACGGCGTGCGCCGTGGCAGGAGTCGGTGTGTTCATCGCTTACGGAGATGTTCGCGCCGCAGATTCACAAGGACCGGCTCGCGACATGGCCCGAGCATTACAAGTGGATCGAGCCTGAAGGGCTTTCTTATTTCCGCTCGCGCGTGTCGCTTGCGCAGCGCGATGTCGAGCACGGTCTCGAAGTGACGCTCGCGCATTTCACGACGCGTCAGGAACAGCAACGCGCGCTCGATATCCTGCAGTTCAAGCTCGATATTCTCTGGACCATGCTCGATTCCATCGAAAAGGCTTTTCCGCAATGAGCGATACGAACCCGACTCAACGCAAGCAGGAAGCCGTCGAAGCGCCGGACGATTCGTTGCATCCGAAACTAAAACGCCTCTTCCGGCTGCAATGGGAACCTGCGCAGAACGCGCATGTGCTGCTTTATCCGGAAGGCATGGTGAAGCTCAATCAGAGCGCATCGGAGATTCTTCTGCGATGCGACGGCACGCGCGATATCCCCGCGCTCGTCGCCGATCTGGAGCAGGCGTTCAATGCGACCGGCCTCGGCGACGACGTGCGCGCGTTCATCGCCGGCGCGCGTGCGCGAGGCTGGCTGGAGTAGCGTCATGACCGACTTGTCCGAACCGATTGCGAAGCCCGAGCACGAAGACGCAACCGTCGCGCCGCCGCTCTGGCTGCTTGCCGAGCTCACGTATCGCTGTCCGCTGCATTGCGTGTTCTGCTACAACCCGGTGAATTACGCCGATCACACGCGCGAGCTGGACACCGATCAATGGATCGACGTATTGCGTCAGGCACGCGCGCTGGGCGCCGCGCAACTCGGCTTCTCCGGCGGCGAGCCGCTCTTGCGCGACGATCTCGAAACGCTCGTCGGCGAAGCGCGCAAGCTCGGCTTTTATACGAACCTCATCACATCGGGCATCGGTCTGACGGAGAAGCGCATCAGTGCGTTGCAGGACGCCGGGCTCGATCACATACAGCTTTCGTTTCAGGACTCGTCGCAGGAATTGAACGACTTCCTTTCCAGCACGAAGACCTTCGACTACAAGAAGCGCGTCGCGAATCTCATCAAGGCGCATGGCTTTCCGATGGTGCTCAATTGCGTGCTTCACCGCTATAACCTGCCGCATATCGGACGCATCATCGACATGGCGCTCGCGATGGGCGCGGAGTATCTCGAACTCGCGAACACGCAGTATTACGGCTGGGCGCACAAGAATCGCGCGCAACTCATGCCGACCAAAGAGCAGCTCGACGAAGCCGAAGCGGTGGTCGAACGCTATCGCGGCGAGATCGGCGACCGGTGCAAGATCTTCTTCGTCGTGCCGGATTACTACGAGCGCAGACCGAAGCGCTGCATGAACGGCTGGGGCTCGGTGTTTCTCGGCATCGCGCCCGATGGCGCCGCGCTGCCGTGTCATACCGCGCGGTCATTGCCGGGCCTCACGTTTCCGAACGTCACCGATATGCCGATCAAGGACATCTGGTACGAGAGCGATGCGTTCAACCGGTTTCGCGGCTTCGGCTGGATGAAGGAGCCGTGCCGCAGTTGCGACGAGAAGGCCATCGACATGGGCGGCTGCCGCTGTCAGGCGTATCTGCTGACGCAGGACCCCGCGAATGCCGATCCGGTTTGCGACAAGTCCCCGCATCACGAGCGCGTGATCGAAGTCGTGCGCGCTGCATCGGCACGGCAGGAACCGCAAGAGCAACCCATCGTCTTTCGCAACGATGCGAACTCGAAGCGCATCGCGGCCGAGGCCTCCGGTAGTGGTTCAAAAGAAGGAGAAGACAAGCCATGACTGCCGATATCTCCGTGCTGCTGGTGGACGATCACGCCGTCGTGCGTGAAGGCTACAAGCGTCTGCTCGAACTGAGTCCCGATGTGAACGTCGCGGGCGAAGCGGCGGATGCAGCCGAGGCTTATCAGAAGTTTTGCGCGCTGCAGCCGGATGTCGTCGTGATGGATCTCGCGTTGCCGGGCGCAAGCGGCATCGAGGCGATGCGGCGCATGCTGGCGCGCGAGCCGCACGCGCATGTGCTCATTTTCAGCGTGCATGAAGAAGCGATCTTCGTGCGACGCGCGCTGGATGCGGGCGCGCGCGGTTATGTGACGAAGGCGAGCGCGCCCGATGTGCTCGTCGAAGCGGTGCGTTCGGTTGCGCGGCGCGTTTCGTATCTGAGTCCCGATGTGTCGCAAGCGCTTGCATTGCGCGCGAGCATTCAGGAAGGACGGCAGTTATCCGCGCGCGAATTCGAGGTGCTGAGATTGCTCGTGCAGGGTTATACGCTGCCGAGCATCGCGGAGAAGTTAGGCTTGAGCCAGAAGACGGTTGCGAATCATCAATCGGTGATCCGCCAAAAATTCGGCGCGGATAACGGCGTGCAGTTGGCACAGATCGCGAACCGCCTGGGGCTTCACTTCGCCGATTTCGCTTCGTCGGCGGTCGCGGGCAACGGCAGCCCCGCCTGAGCCGGCACGCGCGCGCAAAACAGAAAACCCGCGCCCGGCTCGCTCACGATCTGAAACTCGCCGCCGAGCGCTTCGACGCGCTCGCGCATGCCGATCAAACCGAGTCCCTTGCGCGGCTTCGCGAGATCGACGCCCGGGCCGTCATCGGCCATCGTCACGACAATTTCTTCCGGCGCGCGCGCCAGATAAATCTCCACGCGTGAAGTCCGTGCGAACTTCGATACGTTCGTCAGCCCTTCCTGCACGAGCCGATACAGCGTGATGTTGAGCGCATCGCTCAAATTGTCGAAATCGCCGTCGACAGCGAGCGTGAACGTCACATCGGGCAAGCGCTCGCGCCAGCCATCGACGCAATGTTCGAGCGCCGTCGGCAAGCCGAATTCATCGAGGCCGATGGGACGCAGCCTGCGAATCATCCCGCCGATCTCGCGATACACATGCGTCGCGCTTTGCATCAGCGCAAGCGACAGCCGATGAATCTCCGCCTCGCGCGTAGCCGACAAATCGCGGATACGCCCCGCATCGAGCGATATCGCGTTGAGGTATTGCCCGAGCTCGTCGTGCAACTCGCGCGCGAGATGACGCCGCTCGGTCTCCTGCGCGGCGAGCGCCTGATTCGCAAGGCGACGATTCTCCGCAAGCAGATGCTCGGCCTCTTCTTCGAGCGCGCGCCGTCTGCGCACTTCCGATTGCGCCTCGCGATAACGCCGCCACGCGAACCACGCGAAACCGATCGCGAGCACGACGAGCGTCGGCGGCAATTCATCGACTTGAAAGCGTTCGGCGCTGCGCGTCAGCCGATACGCGTACTCGCTGAAATCGAAACGCGCAAAGAGCGCGGCCGCGATCAGCGTCGCCGCGAGCACGCAAGCAAGGTCGCGCCACACCGGCGAGCGCGGCGCGCGGCGGTCGGCGTCTTTCGCGAAAGAGGGCAAGGATTCGGTCGGCATCGTGGAATGCATTCTACGCACGGCGTCATCGCGCCGTGCGGTGGGTGGAACGCAATTGGGAACGCTTCCCTGCGCGATCGGGAAAAGCTCCCGGTCCACGCGCGCTGTCTTATGCGACGCTTTCATCGAAAGAAACACGCTCGGCGCGTGAATCGAAATATAAAGAGGAGACGATGATGAAGAGCATGCCGCGCCTGCGCGCGCCCGCGCATCCGTTCAAACCCCGAGCGGGGCTGCGGCTCGTCTTCGGCGGCGCGTTCGCGAGCATCACTGTGGCGGCATGGGCGCAGACGCCGCCAGCCGATACGACGCCGACAACCGAACTGCCTTCGATCGTCGTCGTCGGGACCACGCCGCTCGTCGGCGTCGGCACGCCGCTGGAGAAAGTGCCCGCGAACGTGCAAACGATCAAGGGCAGCGAGATCCAGGTGCAGCATTCGCCGACCGTCACGAACTATCTGGAGAAGAACGTCGCGAGCGTCGATACCAACGACGCGCAAGGCAATCCGTGGCAGACCGACATCAACTATCGCGGCTTCACTGCGTCGCCGCTGCTCGGCACGCCGCAGGGCTTGTCGGTGTTCATGGACGGCGTACGCATCAACGAGCCGTTCGGCGATGTCGTCAACTGGGATCTGATTCCGCAGGCCGCGATCCAGACGATGCAGATCATCCCCGGGTCGAATCCGACGTTCGGCCTGAACACGCTCGGCGGCGCGGTCGCGGTAACGACGAAGAACGGGCGCAGCAATCCGGGCGGCAACGTCGATGTCGGCTTCGGTTCGTTCGGACGCAAGTATGCGCAGATCGAGCAAGGCGGCGCGATCGGCGATCATCTCGACTATTACTTCACCGCGAACGTCACGAACGACAACGGCTGGGCCGATCACAACGCGAGCAAGCTGCGCCAGGCGTTCGGCAAGATCCGCTATACCGACGCCGACACGACGGTCTCCGTTTCGATGGGCGGCGCGGACAACACGCTGAACGGCTCGCAGACGATTCCGCGCTCGTTCATGGACAACTTCCGTCAGGCGTACACGTTTCCCGACACGAACGAGAATCAGGTCGGCTATCTGACGATCAACGCCGAGCACTACATCACGCCGAACGTGCAGTTGAGCGGCAACGCGTACTATCGCCACTATCGCAACAAGAACGTGAGTTCGAACGTCAACGACGATTTCGATCCGGACGGCGACGATGCCGACGAACTCACGCAAGCCTTCAACGACCAGTCGGTGATCGTGACGGACAGCTACGGCGCGAGCCTGCAACTCACCTTGCTCAACAGGCTCTTCGATCACGACAATCAATTGATCGTCGGCGCGGCGGGCGACTTCGCCAATTCGCATTTCACGCAGGCCGAGCAGCCGGCCGCATTCGAAGACAACCGCGCGACGATCGCCACGGGTCCGTTCGCACCGACGACCGACGCGAAGACGCACAACTCGAATCTCGGCATCTACTTCGAGAATACGTTCTCGTTCAACGAACAATGGTCGATGACGCTCGCCGGACGCTACAACTGGGCGAAGGCGACCATCGGCGACGAGAGCGGCGTGCAGCCGCTGCTCGACGGGAATCACACGTTCTCGCGCTTCAACCCGGCCGTGGGCTTCAACTGGAATCCGACGCCGAACTTCACCGCCTACGCGACGTACAACGAAGGCATGCGCTCCCCGACCGCAATCGAACTCGCGTGCGCGGACCCCGCCGCGCCGTGCTCGTTGCCCAATGACTTCATCGCGGACCCGGATCTTAAGCCGGTGATCTCGAAGACGTTCGAAGTCGGCGCGCGCGGGCGTCTCGGCAGTCATACGCAGTGGAGCGCCGCGGCCTACAGCACGACGCTCGACGACGACATCCAGTTCGTCAGCGCGCAAGGCGCGGGCAGCACGCTCGGCTATTTTCAGAACGTCGGCAAGACGCGACGGCAAGGTTTCGAACTCGCGGGCCGCACGCAATGGGGACCGGTGGGCATCGCGGCGAGTTATAGCTATGTGAACGCGACGTATCGATCGACGTGGACGGAAAGCAGCGCGAGCAATTCGAGCGCGGACGCCGATGGCAACATCACCGTGCATTCGGGCGACCGCATTCCGGGCATTCCGGCGAATACGGTGAAGATGCGCATCGACTACAACCCGTTTGCGCACTGGAACATCGGCACGAATCTCACGTATCGCAGCAATATCTTCGCGCGTGGCGACGAAAACAATCAGGACGTCAACGGCAGCGTCGCGGGCTATTTCCTGATCGATCTCGACACGACCTACAACGTGACCAAACAGTTGCAGGTCTATGCGACCGTGAAGAACCTGCTCAACAAGCGCTATGCGAACTTCGCGATTCTCGGCGAGAACTTCTTCGACGGGCCGAATCACACGTTCAACAACGGCGCGACGGTGAACGAGCAGTTTCTCGGCGTCGGTGCGCCGCGTGGCGTGTGGGTGGGGATGCGGTATGCGTGGAAGTGATATGACGTGATAGCGCGGCTCAATCCTGATACGACTTCCACGGAATGCCGCGCGCGTTGATGCCTTCCCAAAGCGAAGCCTGACAGCGAAGCCTGTCTTCCTCGCTGCGCGGATGCGTCCTGTCCCTCGCGCGCATTCGTCGTGATCGACGTTGCAATATGCGCAATGCCACGGCGCACGAATGGAAGTGGCCGCGCAATGCGGCCATTTCACACTCGGCAACGCCTCCTTGCCGCTCAACGCCCGACGATCGACCCCGCGCTCGGCGGATAAGTGACGATGCCCCACGCCAGCGGCAGATCGCCGATCTGCTTGACTTCCTTGTAGTCCGATCCGTCGAGCACGTACACCGCGTTCGAACGTCCGCAGGCCAGCAGCAGCTTCGAGCCGTCGGGCGTGAAGCTGAAGTGCCAGCAGCGCTGACCGACAGGCACATCCTTCCTATGCTCGTAGGTCGAGCCGTCGAACACTTGCAAGGTCTTGTCGCGCGATGCCGCGATCAGCAAGCGCTTGCCGGAAGGATCGAACGAAACGCCATACGGGCCCGTCTTCGTATCGACGGTCTTCACGGTCTTCAGGCTTTTGCCATCGAGCACGACGAACTTGTTCGCGTTCTCCAGCGTGACGACATACTGCTTGCCATCCGGCGACACCTTGATGCCGCGCGGACGCGAACCCTTGTCGAGGTTCACCGTGCGGACCGGCTTGCCCGTCCCGACGCGATACACCGACACCGTATCGTCGCCCTCGTTCGTCACGAGGATCAGCTTGCCGTCCGGCGAGAACTCGACGCCTTCGGTCTCGTGCCCGCTCTTGACCGTATGCGTGATCTTCATGGTCTTCAGATCGACGATGGCGATCTCGGCGGGCGGCGAATTCGCGTCGTCGTCGTCCTTCTCCGGCTGGCCCGGTTTCGGCGGGCCGCCGCTTTCACCCGGCTCGTACGTCACATACGCATAGCCGCCGAACACGCGCACGAACTCGGGATTCTTGCCGATCTTCGCGCGCCGCGTGACCTTGCCCGTCGACGTATCGATCTCCGAGAGATCGCTCGTCGCCTTGTTCGCCACGTAAAGACGCGTGCCTTCCTTGTTGAGCGACAGCCCGCGCGGGCCGTCCTTGCCGACATCCCAGGTCGTCGCGAGCGCGAGCGTGTCGAGATCGATCACGCCGACGCCGGCGTTTTCGGTCGTCACGTAGGCGGTCGGCGCGGCGGCATGGGCGACGTTCGCCGCCAATGCAAACGCAAGCGATGTCGCGATCGCCGACGCGCAGGCGATGCGCGCCGCCTTGAATCTGACTTGCATGGTCGTCTCCAGCGGTTTCGATACCGATTGTTCGAGTTCGTGAGCGCACGCGCGCAGCACGGCACGGCGCGCGTGCCGGCAGCCTCAACTTAGCCCAATCGGCGCAGCCGAGGCAACGGCATCGGCCGGGAGAAATTCCCGAATTCCGCTGGACTTTTCGCGTGGCGCCAATCTAGCGCGTCGCGGATGGATCGCTTGCAAGGAGATCGACGAGCGCCTTCGCGCCGCGCTTCCACGACAGGTCGGTGTTGCCGCGTATGTCGACGGAGCGTTGAAAGAGCATCGCGCCGCTGTTCGCGTCTTCGACGCGCAGGTTCATGTTGAGGATGAGATTGCTGATCTTCTGCACCCAGCACACGCCGACGCGCGATGTACCGAGTTCCTTCGCCACACGCAGTTCGCAGCCGTTGCACGCGTTCATGTCCTGCGTGCTTTTCAGCGTCGCGATGAGATCGCTGGCCTTCGCATTGTCGGCGACGCGAAAGAGCGCGCGCTCGCGCAAGTCGTCGCGAAACGCGCCGCTCACCATCGCGAGGCGCGCGCTCTGAATGCGGTCGATTTCGGCGTCGTTGTAGGCGGCGTTATCGTCGATGAGGGTGCAGTCGAGCATCGCGATCGATTGCGGCGCGCTCTGGGCAAGCGCGCTCGTCATGACGATGGCGAGCGCAAGCGCGCGCATCGCGCGGACAGTGTGTGTCATGTTGAAGGCCCCGGCGTTGTGCTTCCCGGCAAAAGCAGATCGCATGCCTGTCATCACGACGCCGCGCGCAACGCTTCATCGGCGATGGCGAGCCGCGACGCCATCATCTTCACGACGAAGCGATGCCACTCCTGCGCGGTCAATGGATCGTCCCGCTCGATCTTGCGCAGCGCCGCGAGCGTGAGACGGCGCAGGCGCGCCGGTTCGTCGGCGACGACATCCGCGCTGCGTGGCGCATGCGTGTACACGGCCATCTCGCCGATGATCGTGCCCGGACCGAACGAGCGCAGCCGCACCGAACGGCCATCGGCGAGCGGCAGCGACACGGTCACGCGCCCTTCTTCGACGATGTAAAGCGCATCGCCCGCATCGCCTCGACGAAAGAGCGCCTCGCCCGCGCCGATATTGCATACGTCTAGGAACGCGGCCAGTCCCTGCAGCGCGCGCTCGCTGAAATGCGGCGCGAGCATCGCGCGGAAATCGCCGGCCGGCGCGCGCGGTTCGAGCGTGCGCGTCGTCGTGGCGAGCTGCTGCGCTTCGATCCATTCGAGGCCGGCGTCGAGCGTGTCGAACTCGTGGATGCCGAGCGAAAGCGCGCCCGTGCGCCCTAGCAGCGCGCGCGAGTTGCGCGGCAGAGCGGTCAGCACGAGATCCGCGCCGATCGCCGCGCACGCCTGACGCAGCTTCACGAATGCGAGCGACACGGACGCGTCCATGCCGTTGGTCCACGCGAAATCGAGCACGACATAGCGCACCGGACGCGGACCATGCGAGCGAATGCGCTCGCGGATGCGCTGCAACATCGAATTCGCGGAGCCGAAGAAAAGAAACCCTTGCAGGCAGACGCCGCAGATCTGATCGCCGCGATCGATCAGCAAGCGCGTTTCCTCGATGCTGCGCTCGACATTCGATGTGCGCGTGCGGCCGTCGAACTCCATGCGAACGCATCCCGCTCGACCATAGAGCAGCGCGAAGGTCACGCACGCCGCGACCACGCCCGCGACGACGCCCGCGATGACGCCATAGAACGCGATCACCGCGAGGATCAGCGGCACGAGCAGATACTCGTGCCACGTCAGCTTGCGATATGCGCCGACGAGCCAGTCCATCATCAGACGCAAGCCCATGTAGATCTGCATGCCGACGAGCACGGGCACCGGAAAGAGCGACACGAGATCGGGCGATGCGATCAGCAGGAAGAGGCACGCGAGCGCGGCGAACACGCCCGCCGCGCGGCTCGTCGCGCCGGCGCGCGCGTTGAGCATCGAGCGGTTATACGACTGATAGCCGACCATGCCGCCGAAAAGACCGCTCGCGATATTCGCGAGACCGGCCGCGCGCATCTCGCGATTGAGGTCGATGTCCTGGCCGGTGGCCGCGCCTATCGCCGTCGAATTCATGATGATCGTGATCGCCGACACCGACGTGACGATGAGCGTCTCGGGCAAGTGCGCGACGATCGCGTGCCAGTCGATCTCGCCGCGCGCGAGCGACGACGGCAGATGCAACTCGGGAATGTGCAGCGCATGCGCCGGCACATGCTGAAGCAGGAGGCCCATGTCGCGCGCATCGTCGGGCGAGATGCCGGCGACGCGCAACAGCACGTAGAAGAGCGCGATGCCGATAGCAAGCGTGATCGGCAATGCGGCCGCGTGACGCCAGGTGCGCGCGAGAATCGTCGCGAGTGCGCCGACGAAAAGCGCGGGCGCCCATGCAAGCCAGTGCAGTTGCGCGAGCTTAGGCAACGTGTGCCAATCGAGCGTGACGCCGGTCAGCACGCGAAACGCGCCCGCGATCAGAAGATAGCCGGTGCCCGCGAGAAACCCGCCCATCACCGGATAGGGAAGGAATTGCAGCGAACGGCTGCGTTTCGATGAACCGATCGCGAAGAGAATGAGGCCCGTCACGAGCGAGCACAGCGCGATGGCGACGAGCACCGTCAGCAGGATGACCGTGGGCGTGCCGCCGTTCGCGCGCACGCTGCTCGCGACGCCCGCCGCGACGCCGACGAGAAACGCCGTCGCGTTGCTGTCCGGCCCGCCTATGTTCATACGCATCGAGCTCGTCACCGCGATGACGAACGCGGTCACGATGCAGCTTACGAGCGCGGTGGGCACGCCGAGTTCGGCATAGCGCGCGAGATCGGCGCTGAAGATGAGCGTGCCGAGGCTCATCGCGTAGCACAGCATCATCAGCGTGGACACGGTGCCCGCGGTGATGTCGCCGACGAGCGCGGTCATGCGCGGCATCGCGCGGGCAAGGACAGTACGATGTGTCGTGGCTGGCTTCACCGCGCCTCCCGGATCGGGACAACGGCAGACGTATCCGCTTCAAGCAAGTGCGCCGGAAAGTATCCGCCGCGCGCGAAGACGCTGTCAATTTCCCGCGCCACACATACGCATTTCTTCTGACGCGAATGCGCTTCGCGGTGGCTTCATCGCGCCAACAGGAGTAACGTTGAATCGCGAGCGAACACTACACCAAGGAGGCGGTCATGCCTGACGATCCCGCTCAATGGCACGTTTTCGACTACGAAGGTTTCGAGATCCACGTGCAGCCGCAACTGAAGCCCACGCCCGAACATGCGCCGCCGAGCACGATGGAGCGCTACGTGTATGTCGGATATGTGTGCAGGCCCGGCGCGAACGCGAACACGCCGGGCGAAGCGGTGCACTTCCATGCCGACGGCGACGACGCCTACACGCGCGCGCAGGACGCGGTGGACGATGCGCGGCATATCGGCAAGAGCATCGTCGATGGCACGCATCCGGATCTTTCGGTGCTGCCGCTCGTGTCGCATCAGCATCATCCGGGATGACGAACGACAGCATGGAAGAATCAAGCGACGAGGCACGCGTCGAAAGCCTGAGCGCGATCACGCTCGCGACGAACGACATGCCGCGCGCCGTGCGCTTCTATGAGGCGCTCGGTTTTCGCATCGTCCACGGCGGCGCGAACGAGGCCTTTACTTCGTTCGCGCTCGGCAGTTCGTTTCTCAATCTGACCAGCGAGACGCACGACCCGATTCGTTTCTGGGGCCGCGTCATCATCCATGTGTCCGATGTGGACCCGTTCTATCGGAAAGCAGTGGCACACGGCCTCGAGCCGCAATTCGCGCCACGCGATGCGCCCTGGAACGAGCGCTATTTCCATCTCACCGATCCGGACGGCCACGAACTCAGCTTCGCGCGCCCGCTCTGATTCGCACGACTCAGGCACGACGTTCGCTTTGAAACCAGTGACGGGTAACGTACGAATCGGCCATTTCATATGACCGATCGCGCACATACCCTCGCATCGCGTTGCAAGACGATGAGTTCAACAGCGCTACGCATCTTTCATCAACGGGCACGGCGAAAGACGCGTTCAAGCTCGCTGTTGCTATTTCGCCAAAACGGGCACGGCTCAGGATTTGAAGCGTAGAGTTCAAGTGCTTTGTCAAGAATGTGATGCGTCGCGGCAGGGGTTTCACTGATAGGGCTTCAATCATCGGCGTGTTCGGCCGTTATCCCTAACATGAAAGCCGCGTGCTGGAGACTGAAATGAAATGCGCGAACGAGCAGTCCCTTCGTTATCAGGTAGAAAAATGGCTCGCGCCGGGCAGCATGCCGGTGCATGTGAGGCAGTTCAGCCGCACGCGTGCCGACAGGCGGCGCTATGTATGCGTCGAGGCGTTGCACGGCGCGGTGTCGCGAGCGCTGTTCTTCTTCCGCCACGATGACGGGCACTGGTGCGTGTATCCGCCCGCACCGAAGCAAAGCAACATGCGCGGCGAAAGACTCGCGGCCTGAGGCGGTTCAGAAACGCAGGTTGTTGAGGAACTGGAACCACATCGCGCCGAGCGGATTCGACGCGTCGGCAGCCGCCGGTTCCTTCTCTTCTTTCTTCGCCGCGACCGGTTCTTCTTCGCGCTCTTTCTCTTTCGATTCTTCCCTCTCCTGACGCGATTCGTGCAGCGCGATCGCGCTGTCCGCGATCTGACGCGCGGTCGACTCGTCGCATTGCGCGCCGAGCAGCACGCCGAACACGACGTCACGATTATGGCCTTTCGATGCAAAGCGCATCGCGAGCGATACGCGCTGCGCATAGAGCGCCTCGCGGGCTTCACGCTCCTTCGTTTCGCGCGCTTCGCGTTCGGCTTCTTCCTGCCGCACGCGCTCTTCCCAGCGGCGCATCTCTTCCGTGTAGATGCGGTCGTAGACCTCGCGTTGCGCGGGGTCGGAGAGAATCGCGTAGGCTTCCTTGATCTCGAGGAACTTCGCGCGGGCGACGTCTTCGTTGCCCACGTTGCGATCCGGGTGGCAACGCATCGCGGCCTTGCGATACGCGCGTTTGATTTCTTCTTCGGTGGCGTGCTCGTCCACGCCGAGCGTTTCGTATAACGTTGCCATCTTGCGTTCGGTGGATGCGGGTCGTCGAGCATCCTAACACGCGAAAAACGGGGTCCTTTCGCGCGATGCGGCATTGCAACACGAACGGCTAGCGGCCCGTGATCGCGCGTGCGGCCATGGCGCCTAACGAATCGAAGATGGCGCGCGCGGGCTTCAGATAGCGCGCGATATGCAGCCGTATGTTCACCACGCCCGCCACGAAGATAAGAAGCGTGATGAGCAGATAGTCGCGCCGCTCCGGTACGAGGTGATAACGCGTATGCAGCAGCACGAACACGATCCACACGAACGCCGGCGCATGCAGCGTCCAATGACGCTGCGCGAAATGCCACGCGATGCGGCGCACATCGCGTCGTGAAGCGCGATCGAGGCCTGCGAGTTCGGGGCGTCGGCGGAAAGAGAAAGGCATGAGGTTCAACGCACGCTTTGCGTGCGCCATCATCGCGTCATAAAGCCTTGCGAGAATCGCGCGTCATTTCGCTCCAAGCATACCCGCCCGACCCTTTCCTTACGATGGCGCTTTCACTCGACGACATCCGTCATCTCTTCGATGAACACGGTTCAATCGCCTATAGCGGCGAGCCGGTCACGCAATTGCAGCACGCGCTGCAAAGCGCGACGCTCGCCGAGCAGGCGGGCGCGAGCCGCGAGCTGATCGTCGCGGCCTTGCTGCACGATCTCGGGCACCTGCTGAATCCGCAAGGCGAGACACCGAGCGAACGCGGCATCGACGATCTGCATCAGTACTTCGCGCTGCCGTTTCTGCGTCCGCTGTTTTCCGACGCCGTGCTCGAACCGATTCGCCTGCACGTCGATGCAAAACGCTGCCTTTGTGCGATCGATGCGTCGTATCACGCGCGGCTGTCGGCGGATTCGTTGCGCAGCCTCCAATTGCAAGGCGGCATATTCGACGATGAAACCGTGCAGGCCTTTCTCGCGAAGCCCTACGCGCGCGATGCCATCGCGCTGCGCCGATGGGACGATGAAGCGAAGGACGCGCGGCGCGTTACGCCCGCGCTGCCGCATTTCATGGAAATCGTGGCGAGCGTCGCGCTGAGTTAGGCGTCGCTGCATCGAAGAACGCACGTTCGCGTATCGCGCTAGACTGTGCGCCATGCGTCCATTCCCATTCGAAAGCGCCTTGCAACAAGCCTTCAGCGCGCATACGAGCGCCGCATCGTGAAAGGCGGCAACTTCCGCATCACCGCCGCCGTCGTCGCTTCGGCGCTCTTCATGCAAAACATGGACGGCACGATCGTCGCGACCGCCATCCCGGCGATGGCCCGCGATCTGAACGTCGACGCCGTTCATCTGTCCAGCGCGATCACCGCCTATCTCGTTGCGCTGACCGTCTTCATTCCCGCGAGCGGCTGGGTCGCCGACCGTTTCGGCGCGCGCCGCGTGTTCATGTGGGCGATCGCGACGTTCACGCTCGCGTCCGTTGCGTGCGCCGCGGCGATGAACCTGCCGCAACTGCTCGCCGCGCGCGTTGTGCAGGGCCTCGGCGGCGCGATGATGGTGCCTGTCGGCCGTCTGATCCTGTTTCGCGGCGTCAAACGCGAGGAACTGCTGCAAGCGACGACATGGCTCACGATGCCCGCGCTCGTCGGTCCGTTGCTCGGCCCGCCGCTCGGCGGCTTTCTCACCGACGCGCTCTCGTGGCGCAGCATCTTCTGGGTCAACGTGCCGGTCGGCGTCGCCGGTCTCTTTCTCACCTGGAAGTTATTGCCGCCTTCGCCGCCCGAAGAACGCACGCCGCCCGATCTGCGCGGCATGCTGATGTCGGGCGCGTCGCTGAGTCTGTTCATGATCGGCATCGAGAGCGCGGGGCGCGGCGTGCTGCCGGCCGGCGTGCCATGGATTTGCGTCGCCGTCGGCCTGCTGCTCTTTCGCGCGACCGTGCTGCATTGCCGGCGCGCGCCGAATCCGGCCATCGACTTTTCGTTGCTTTCGATCCCCACGTTCCACGCCGCGACGGTCGCGGGCAGCCTGTTTCGCGCCGGCGCGGGCGCGCTGCCCTTTCTCGTGCCGCTGACGCTACAGACGGGCTTCGGCTACAGCGCGACGGCGAGCGGCCTCGTCACGTTCGCGAGCGCGCTCGGCTCGTTCTGCATGCGCCCGATGACGGCGCTCGCGCTGCGGCGCTTCTCCGTGCGGACGGTTTTATGCGCGGGCAGCGTCGTGTTCGCGGCCGTGCTGCTCGTCTGCTCGACGATGTCGCAGGCCTGGCCCGCCGCCGCGATCTTCCTGCTCCTGCTGCTCGGCGGACTCGGCCGGTCGCTGAGTTTCGCGACGATGGGCGCGCTCGCCTTCGCCGATGTGCCCAAGCCGCGCCTCGCCGCCGCGACCTCGTTCCAGGGCACCGCGCAACAGTTGATGAAGGCGGTCGGCGTGACGGTCGCCGCCGGCACGATTCAGGCGACGATGCTCGTTTCCGGCAGCGCGCATACCGAGCGCTGGCAACTGGCGTGCGGTTTCATCGTGACGGCGCTGGTCGTCCTGGCCTCGCTTCCGATGTTCGCGCGTCTCTCGGACGATGCGGGCGAAGGCATATCGGCGCCGGCTTCCAAGCGTGCCGAACGCACGTAATTCCTTCCGATCCGCGAAACAAAACATCAGATTTAAGACAAGTACATGATCCACAAGGCTTTTTTATGTGGCTATAATGCGATTCCGCTTTGATCTGTCCATCCGATGCGTCGTGTACTTGTCATCTTTGCCGCCCTTGCCCTCTCGCTGAACGGCGCGCCTGCCGCCCACGCACAGGACAATCCGCTCGCCGCCAGCAATCCGGTCGCGCAGTCCGCCGTCGCGCAAGACCCGAAGGCCGAGCAGGCAAGTCACAAGATTTCGGAAATGCTCACGCGCAAATTCGGCGTGGCGCGCCAAAAGGCGGAAACCATCGCTACGGCGGTCATGTCGTCCGCGTCGAAATATTCGCTGCCTCCGGCGCTTTTGCTCGCCATCATCTCGATCGAATCGCGCTTCAAGGAAACCGCCCGAGGGCCGAACAATGCAACGGGCCTCATGCAAGTGGTGCCGTCGGCGCACAAGAAACTGGTGCGCAACGTCGATCTGACGGATCCGGAAGACAACATCGAGACGGGCTCTGCCATCCTGCACGGGTATGTGAAGTCCGCTCAGGGCGATGTCGATGCCGCGCTGAAAAGCTACGGCGGTTCGCGCGCCTACGCCGAGAAGGTCAGCGTGCGCGCAAAGGCGTTCGAACCGGCCGCATCCGTCGATGCGGCGTCGGCGAGCGCTCAATAAGCTTTAATCTCGCGCGCCGCCGCCAGGCGGATGCCGCAACACGTCCCGATGACGTCGCGGCGATCGCACCCGACTGCGCGCCGGCCTCGCTTCAATAAGCCTTTTTGGTGCCACTGCCGTCGGACTTCATGCCGCCCGAATTCATGTTGCCGTTGTTCGGCGCACTGCGTTGCACCGTGCCCTGATCCTGGCTCATGCCGTTGGTCGCGTCGTTGCCCATGCCGCTCTTCGCGCCGGTGCCGGTCGTGCCATCCGCCGAGCCGCCCATTCCCGTTCCGCCCATACCGACGCCGCCGCCCTTGCCGCCCGCAGCTGAACCTGCGCCGGCCGAACCGTTGCCGCCTGCGCCCATCGAACCGCCGCCGCCCGCTTGCGCATAGACGCCGCCCGATAAACCGAGTACCAGCGCGGAAATCACCAACTTCTTCGTAGTCGCGTTCATTGCAAGTCTCCCGAGTTTGCGTATCGGTCGTCGCGTATGTCGTGCAACGACCGTGTCCGCATTAGCGCAAGGCACGTGCCGCGAGTCTCATCGCGTCAGACGATCAGAGGATCAGTAGCCGCACGGCACGTACGCATTGCGATAGTTGTCGTAGCAGTAGCCAGGCGGCTGCGTCGGCTGCGCATAAACAGGCTGTGCGTAGGCGGGCTCCGCATACGCGGGTTGCTGATAGACGGGTTGCGCGTAAGCCGGTTGAGCATTGGCGACCGATGTGACCAGCGCACCGAGCACCGCTCCGCCGATCAGCGCGCCGACGATCGCACCGCCATCGCCGCCGTGGCCGCGGCCACCGCCGTGTCCGTGCGCCGAGGCTTCGCCCGCCATCGTCAGACTACCGATCATCAACAAGACAAGTGCTGTGCGTTTCATGAGCTTCTCCATTTCCCGTTTGGCCGGGTTCGTGGAAGTCATCTTAAGCAGACAGCTAAGAAATAACTGCATTACTTGGTAACCGCGCATTTCAACGATTACAAATAGGCTGATTCGTTCGGATTCCCAATCGTTAAAACCACAGTTACAAATGGAAGCGAATTCGCTACGACGTAACAGCTTTTTCAGCCGGTTCGGTAATGCAGATGCTCGCGCCCAAGCAATCCCGCCGCTTTTACCGCATGCCGTTTCATTTGCTCGCCACTGGTTACTGTTTGTCACCAGAAGAACGTCAACTGGATCGAAGCACGCGGCGTTTTCATCGTCAGCGCGGCGCACTGCGCGCCACGCGTCCTCGAATAAAAGATCAAGGGAGTTTCAAACCATGAAGAAGATCGTCGCTGCTCTCGCATCCGCCATGCTGGTCTCCACCGTATTCGCGCAAACCGCCGCCACCGACGCCGGCAAAGCGCAACTGAAGGCGAACAACGAAAAGGCCGAGGCGCAGGCGAGCGCCAACAAGAAGAAGGCCGAAGCACAGCACGACGCCGCCAAGGCGCAGGCATCGGCGAACGAGGACAAGGCATCGGCGCAAGCCGACGCCAACAAGGAAGCCGCGAAGGTAGCGCAGGCGACCACGCCGGAACAGGCTTCCGACGCTCGCGGTGATGCCGCCAAGGCACAGGCGAAAGCCGACAAGAAAAAGCACGCTGCACAAAGCAAGGCCGACAAGAAAAAGCAGGACGCAGCGAAGGATGCCAACGTGGCACAAGCGAAGGCCGACAAGGAAAAAGTCGAAGCACAAAACGACGCGAACAAGTCGGCCGCCGATGCGAAGGTCGACGCGGCGAAGAAGTAAGGGAGGCGAGCGTCCCTCGCATTGCGCATCGGGCATTGCATATCAACAAACCGGTGCGTTCGATTCAGGCGAGCCTTCGGGCTCGCCTTTTTACTTGCCTATGTTCTCGGATCAGCGCGGCACGCGTTTCGATGGCGTCGTGTTCGGGCTCGACCTCATGCGCGATCCGCACGACGCCCCCATCGAAACGCACGGGGCGCGCTGATCAATCCACGCGCTCGATTTCATCCGCGACGGTTTCATGCTCGACGCTCGCGTGATGCTCGCTCATCGGCATCGGCGATACCTTTTTGCGCGAGCGCATCAGAAGACGCGCGCTATGCACGCCCGTCAGCACGACAGCGATCCAGATCGGCACATAAGTCCCGAGCTGGCGCGCTGAAAACGGCTCGCCGAGCAGCAGCACCGCCACGCCGACGAGCAGCACCGGTTCCACATAGCCAAGAATGCCGAATAGCGCGAGCGGCAGATGACGGCTCGCGCGCAGATACGACGCGAGCGCGATCGTGCTCAATGCGCCGCGTCCGGGAAGCAGCACGAGCCACAGATGCGGCGCGCCCGCGACCTCCGTGAACGCGCCGCGCGCGAACAGCATGAGCGCGGCGACGGGCGACATCAGCATGATCTCCACCGCGAACGACACGAGCGGGTCCGCGTTGAGCCGTCGACGCAACATGAAGTACGGCGGATAACCGAGCATCACGACGAGCGTCGGCCATGCGAACGCATGCGTGGCGATGAGCTCATGCGCAACGCCGACGGTCGCCGCCGCGACGCCTGCCCACTGGAATCCATCGAGCCGCTCGCCGTAGTGAAAGCGTCCGAGCAGCACCATCGCGAGGGGAAGCAGGAAATAGCCGAGCGATACTTCGAGCGCGCGCCCGTGCAGCGGCGCCCAGAGAAAGATCCACAATTGCAGGCCGAGCAGCGCGGCCGTGATCGCGAACATCAGCAGCAGTCGCGGCGTTTTGGCGAGCCTCGCGACGAGCGCGCATAATTGCGGCCAGCGCTTTCTCACCGCGACCAGCGCGAGCGCGCCCGGCAATGTCCACACGATACGCCACGCGAAGATGTCGAGGCCGTCGAGCGGCGCGAGCCATTTCGTGTAGCCCGACATGAGCGCGAAGAGCGCGGAAGCCGCGACGGACAGCGCGATGCCGCGCGCGAGGTCATGCTGATTCATCGGGAAGTCGCTGCGCGTTGAAGGTGAATGCAAGCCGGACACAACGTGAACTGCGCATTCTAAACGCCGCGAGCGCTTTGTTTTCGGAACGCGCTTCAAAGAAAACTGCCGCGCGCGCCCGCTTTTTGCTTCCTTCATGCTTCGCATTCGGCATGAACTCTGCCGCGTGAACATTGTCTCTTGCGGTTGTCTTTTGCCGGTCATGTTGATCGGCGACCCTTGTCGGTCCGGCGCGTTCAGCCGGCCTGTCCCTCAGTCCGAGCGGCACACCGCGCGATCATCCGCCGCTCACGTCGAAGCATCCGCTGCAACAACGCGCCGTGCCATCGTTTCCCGGTGGCACGCGAAGAAAACGCCGCATCGATGGAGACGTCATGACTCAAGCTGCCCTTTCCCCCCGCTTCAACAATGCCTTCGCAGAGGCTGTGCACACAGGACTCAGCAAGCGTCCGCAGAAAGAACTGCCGTCGATGTATCTGTATGACGAAGTGGGTTCGGCCCTCTTCGAAGTGATCACCGCGCTGCCCGAGTACGGCGTGACGCGCGCTGAAGAGCGCGTGCTGAAGGACCACGCGACGGATATCGTCGCGGCGATGCCCGGCGACATTCAGGTCGCGGAACTCGGCAGCGGCAGCGGCCGCAAGACGCGCCGCATCCTGGAAGCGCTGTGTAAGAAGCAGCCGACCGCCTATCATCCGATTGAAATTTCGCGCACCGCATTGCAGTTGTGCCGGCGCGAACTGAGCGATATCGAGCGCGTGTCGATTGTCGGACATGAACGCGACTACCTCGCCGGACTCTCCGAAGTCAGCGCCAAGCGCAAGGACGGCGAAAGACTGCTCGTGCTGTTTCTCGGCAGCACCATCGGCAATTTCGCGCGGCTTGCGGCGACGAAGTTCCTGTGCTCGATTCGCGGCATGCTGCAGCCTGGCGACGCGCTTCTGCTCGGCACCGATCTCATCAAGCCGCTGCCGGTGTTGATCGCCGCGTACGACGATCCGATCGGCGTGACGGCCGCGTTCAACCTGAACATGCTCGCGCGCATCAATCGCGAACTGGGCGGCGACTTTCCGATCGACGCCTTCGAGCACGTCGCGCGCTTCAATCCGGATGCGCGCAGCGTCGAGATGCATTTGCGTGCGAAGCGCGCGCTTTCCGTACGCGTGCGCGGCGCGGATCTGCGCGTGGACTTCCGCGAAGGCGAAACGATCTGGACGGAAAGCAGCCACAAATATGCGGCCGATGAAGTCGCGCCCATCGCCGCCGATGCGGGCTTCGAATGCACGCATCAGTGGCGCGACGAGGAATGGCAGTTCGCGGAGAGCCTGCTGGTCGCGCGTTAGTGCTGCTCGAAGCGCTCGTAGCGTTTCTCGATGTGGCGCTCCTCGCTGTGAAACTCGGTGACGCGGGCATGCGGCGGCCCGCGTCGCAGCCATTCGAGCATCAGATCGACCTGATTGGCCGCGCCCTGCACGACCGCTTCGACGGAGCCGTCATCAAGATTGGCGACCCAGCCGCGCACGCCCAGCGCATGCGCCTTGCGCACCGTGTGATGCCTGAAACCGACGCCCTGCACGACGCCGCGCACACGCACGTAATAGGTTTCGATTCTCGTATCCAGATCCGGGCCCGGCATCGCGCTCACTCCTTTCCAGTGTTCATAGGCGCATTGTAGACACGCGCTTCAACTCAGGCGAAAGGGCTGCGCCATGTCGGCGTGTTCGCCCGAGCGCGGATGCGGCACGCGCGGCAACCTCACTTCGAACACCGTGCCCGTTTCGGACGTCGAGCGCACGGATACGTCGCCGCCATGCATCTGCGCGATTTCACGCGTGATGTAAAGCCCGAGCCCGAGGCCGCTCGACTCGTTCTGACGCCGGCCCGATCGATACGGCGCGAAGATCGTCGGCAGAACGTCCGCGGGAATCTCGCCGGCGTTTTGCACCGCGATGGTGATGTCCTCGGCGTTGCCGTCGAGGCGCACTTGAATCGCCGAGCCTTCGTGGCCGTGCTGCAGCGCGTTGCCGATGAGATTCGAGAACACCTGCGACAGCAGATCGCCGTCGCCCTGCAACAGCGTGTCGCCCTGACGCAGCACGAAGATGCGCCCCTTGCCGACGCGCGCCTCGTATTCATCGACGATATTCTTCGCGAGCGTCATCAACTCGACGGCGCGCGGCTGCAGCGTCACGCGCCCGCCACGCAGACGCGCAAGGTTCAGCAACTGATCCACCATCCGCACCATGCGCATGCCGCTCGACTTGATGCGCGTGCCGATGTTCGCCACGTTCTCGTCCTGCACGAAACGCGCGAGATATTCCGCCGACGCGATGACCGCGGAAAGCGGCGTGCGCAGATCGTGACCGAGCACGGCCATCAGCATTTCGTTCGCATCGAGCAGTTGCTGCACGGTCGCGAGCTGCGTCGCGAGTTGCTGCTTCTGACGCTCCATCTGAATGAAGACATCGACCTTCGAATTGAGGATGCGCGAATCGAAGGGCTTGTAGAGAAAATCCACCGCGCCCGCTTCATAGCCGCGAAACGTGCGGCTCGCGTCCTGCGCCGTCGCCGTGAGAAAGATGATCGGCACGTGCGCGGTGCGCGGGCTGCCGCGCATCAGTTCGGCGAGCTCGAAGCCGTCCATGCCCGGCATGTTGACGTCGAGGATCGCGAGCGCGACTTCGTGCTTGAGCAGCAGCTCCAGCGCGGCGGGGCCCGACTCGGCCTTCAGCACCGACAGATCCGGCCGCGCGAGCGACGCTTCGAGCGCGGTGATGTTGTTGCGAATGTCATCGACGATCAGCACGTGGATGGGTTGCGTCATCTGGTGACTCCTTGCCTTCTTTTCATGGCTGCCGGCCGATGCATTGCGACAGCCGCAACGCCATTTCATCGAGCGTCAGTACTTCATTCACCGCGTCCTCAGCGATCGCCGCGAGCGGCATCGCCGGGGCCGAGGCCGTCTCCGGGTTCTGCGCCCAGCACGCGCCGCCCGCCTCGCGGATCGCGCGCGCGCCGCGGGCGCCGTCGTCGTTCGCGCCGGAGAGCACGATGCCGAGCAGACGTTCGCCATACGCATGCGCCGCCGATTCGAACAGCACGTCCACCGATGGCCGCGAGAAGCGCACCGGCGGATCGACCGACAGCGCGATCGCCGGCGCCGCGCCGCCTTCCGCCTCGACGAGCATGTGATATCCCGGCGGCGCGAAATACACGGTGCCGGGCGCGATCTCGTCCTTGTCGAACGGCTCTTCGACGGCCAGTTCGCAGCGCGACGCGAACAATCCCGGCAAGAGGCTCGGCTGTCCTTGCCGCACATGCACGACGATCAGCACGGGCAGCACGAACGTCTTCGGCAGCGCGGGCAACAGATGACTGAGCGCCTCGACGCCGCCCGCCGATGCGCCGATCACGACTGCTCCGATGCGATGCGCGTCGAACATCGTCACACCTTCTGGTAAAGCCGCTCGCGCGCATTGAAATCCGCGAAGCGGTCTGCATAGGTGGAAAAGCGCAGGCTTTCCTTGCTGCCGAGCCCGAGAAATCCGCGCCGCACGAGCGAATCGCTGAACAGACCGAGCGCGCGATCCTGCAACGCGCGATCGAAATAGATCAGCACATTGCGGCACGACACGAGATGCGCTTCGAGAAACACGCTGTCGGTCGCGAGACTGTGATCCGCGAACACGACGCGCGACTTGAGCGTCTGCGAGAACTTCGCCGCGCCGTACGCGGCGTGATAGTAGTCCGACAGCGAACGCTTGCCGCCCGCCGCCAGATAGTTCTGACTGAAGCTCGCCATGCGTTCCAGCGGATAGATGCCGCTCTCGGCCTGACGCAGCGCTTCGGCGTTGATGTCGGTCGCGTAGAACACGGTGCGATCCGCGATCTTCTCTTCGGCGAAGAGCACGGCGAGCGACCACAATTCCTCGCCGGTGCTGCATCCCGCGACCCAGACCTTGATCGACGGATACGTCTGCAGAATCGGCACGACCTGCTCGCGAATCGCGCGAAAGTAGTGCGGATCGCGGAACATCTCGCTCACCTGCACCGTGAGGTACTGGAACAGCCGCGCGAACAGCGCCGGATCGCGCAGAATGCGCTCCTGCAAATGCGAGAGCGTCGGCAGGCCGAGATCGTTCACGGCTTGCGCGAGGCGTCTTCTCAGCGAACTCATCGAGTAATGCCGGAAGTCGTGCTGATAGCGCAGGTAGATCGCTTCCAGAATCAGCTTCAGTTCGATGTCGAACGTCGCTTCTTCGTCGTGACTGCCGTCGTTCGCCATGTTCATCGCTGCCGCAACCAAACCCGACATAAAGACACGAGCTTATCCACGTCGATGGGTTTCGATATGTAATCGTCCGCACCTGCCTCGAGACATTTCTCGCGATCGCTCGGCATCGCTTTCGCCGTCAGCGCGATGATCGGCAGACGCGCGTGCTCCGTGCGCTTGCGGATTTCGGTCATCGCGGTCAGGCCGTCCATTTCGGGCATCATGATGTCCATCAGCACGAGGTCGATATCGCTGCGGCGCGCGAGCGCTTCGAGCGCTTCGCGTCCGTTGCGCGCGATTTCGAGCGTGGCGCCGAGCGGCTCGATCACGCGCGACAGCGCGAAGATGTTGCGCACGTCGTCTTCGGCGAGCAGGATCGTGCGGCCTTCGAACACGTCGTCGCGCTGACGCGCCGCGCGCAGCATGCGCTGCTGCTCCGGCGGCAGCGCGCTTTCCACGCTATGCAGGAACAGCGTCACTTCGTCGAGCAGACGCTCCGGCGATTTCGCTCCCTTGATGATGATCGATTTCGAATAGCGGCGCAGGCGCTGCTCTTCTTCCTGCGACAGCAGGCGTCCCGTATAGACGATGACCGGCGGCGACGCGTGCCCGCCGCTCGTCGACACGAGTTCGAGCAGTTCGTAACCGGAGCCGTCGGGCAGCGCGAGATCCATCACGACGCAATCGAACGGCACGCGCTGCATCTCCTCGATGGCCTCCGCGATCGATCCTGCCTCGACGATGCCCACCGTGTCGCTCGCGAGCAGCGCGTGAATGCTCTGACGCAACGCCGGATCGTCCTCGACGACGAGCACGCGGCGCATGCCCTGCGACGAGCGCGCTTCGAGCTTGCGGATCGCGTGCGCCAGTTCTTCGCGCGCGCTCGGCTTCAGCGTGTAGCCGATCGCGCCGAGATGCAGCGCGACATCGGCGTGATCGGTCGCGGAGACGATGTGAATCGGAATGTGACGCGTGAGCGGATCGTGCTTGAGCCATTCGAGCACGGTGAGGCCCGACTGATCCGGCAGACCGATATCGAGCAGAATGCCGTTCGGCTGCAGCGAACGCGCGAGCTCGACGCCTTGCGTGGCGGTCGCCGCGTGCACGCAGTCGAAATCGAGTTCGTGCGCGAGATCGTAGAGGATGCGCGCGAACGGCTGATCGTCCTCGATGACGAGAATCACGCGATCCGGACGCTTGCGGTCGGCGCGGTCGTCGGCGATGCCGAGCGGCTCCGGACTGACCATGGGCGCCGGCATCGGCTGTACCGGCGCAGGCGCAGGCGCTGGCGCAGGCGCGGGCGCGGGCGCGGCCATGGGCTGCGCTTCCCGCATGTGACCGATCGTATCGAGCTTCGCGGTGACGGTGCCTTCGTGCGCCGCGATCGGCAGCGTCACCGAAAACACGCTGCCCTGCCCAAGTTCGCTCGACACGGACACCGATCCGCCGAGCAGTCGCGAAAACTCGCGCGAAATCGACAATCCGAGGCCGCTGCCGCCGTATTTGCGGCTCGTGGTGCCGTCGGCTTGCTGGAACGCCTGGAAGATCATCTCTTGCTTGTCGCGCGCGATGCCGATGCCCGTGTCGCGCACATCGAAACGCAGCGCGTTGTCGCCGGCGCGCTCGACCGCGACCGTCACGCGGCCGCGCTCGGTGAACTTGAATGCGTTCGACAGCAGATTGCGCAGCACCTGCAAGAGCCGCTGGCTGTCGGTGACGAAGTATTGCGGCACGTTCTCGCCGTGCGCGGTGACGAATTCGACGCCCTTGTTCGCCGCGATGGGCGCGAACGATTGCTGCAACGTCTGCAGGATCGCATCGACGGATGTGTGCGCGAACTGCACGTCCATCTGTCCGGCCTCGACCTTGGACAAATCGAGAATGTCGTTGATGAGCGAAAGCAGATCGCTGTTCGACGAATGGATCGTCGCGGCGAAGCGCACCTGTTCCTCGGTCAGGTTGCCTTGCTTGTTGTCCTGCAAGAGTTTCGCGAGGATCAGCGAACTGTTGAGCGGCGTGCGCAGTTCGTGCGACATGTTCGCGAGAAACTCCGACTTGTACTGGCTCGCGCGCTCCATTTCCAGCGCGTTCGCGGTCAGTTCCTGCTGCGCCTGCATCAGCTCGGACTTTTGCCGCTCCAGATGTTGCGTGTGCTCTTCGAGCTGCACGTTGGTCTGTTCGAGCTCGGCCTGCTGCTGTTCGAGACGCGCCTGCGAATCCTGCAGCGCGCGGCCGCGCTCCTCCAGTTCCTCGTTCGACACGCGCAACTCTTCCTGCTGGACCTGCAATTCCTCGCTCTGGCGCTGCGTTTCTTCGAGCAGTTCGACGAGACGCGCGCGATACCGCGACGAACGCAGCGCCATGCCGATCGGTTCCGAGGCCATGTCGAGCAGCGCGCGGGTATCGTCGAAACGGCCTTCGTTGCCGACGAAGCCGAGTTCGATCGCGCCCACGACGTCGCCATCGGCGAGAAGCGGCGCGATCACGACGCGCGACGCCGCCGCCGATCCCAGCGCCGAACCGGCCTTCAGATAGTGCGCGGACGCGTCGCGCAATTCGAGCACGCGCGCCTCTTCGACTGCCTGTCCGACGAGTCCCTGGCCGCGCGGTATCCTCGCTGGCGCGCTGGCATCGTCCGGCAGCGCCCACGACGCGACCCGCACGAGCGCATCGCCTTCGAGCGCGTAGACGACGCCGACTTTTGCATTCACGTACGGAATGATCGAACGCAGGATGCTCACGCCGATCGAAGCCGGAGACTGCTCGCCGCGCAATTTCTGCGCGAGTTGCACGATGCCCTGTTGCAGCCAGGTCGTGCGTTGTACGGCGAGCCGCGATTTGATATACAGATGCGCCACCGCTGCGAGCGCGAGCATGACGACGATGCCCATTGCGCGGTTGATCTGCAGCACGTCGCGGCTCGTGTTCGGATCGGTGGCGGCGAGTGCGTATCCTGCGAGCGTCAGCACGGTCGAGACGCCCGCCGTGACGATCGGCACGGCGGGGCGGTCGGCCCAGACGCAGAGCACGACGGGCAGCACGTAGAACACCCAGATCGCGATGCGGATCGGCGTGAGCACGTCGATGCAGAACACCACGGCGAGCGTGATTGCGATTGCGAGGTAAATCCAGGCGCTTAGGTTTCGAGTGTCTTGAGGCATCGCTTACCGGTTGTGTCCATGTTTTGCGCGGTCCTCGCGGCCGCGGCAGGCGAGGACCATAGCATGAGCCGCAAGCCCTTGTCACATCGGGCTTTGCAGCCTTTTTTCGGCGCGGCAATCGTTACAATCGAGGCCGCACGGACGTTTTCAACGAGGTAAGAATGACTGATTTTTCCGGCTCTCGCGTGCTCGTCACGGGTGCTTCGGGGTTCGTCGGTTCCGCGGTCGCGCGGCTCGCCATCGAACGCGGTTTCGACGTGCGCGTGCTCGTGCGCAAGACCAGCCCGCGCAAGAACGTCGAATCGCTGGACGCGGAGATCGTCGTCGGCGACATGCGCGACGAAGCGTCCATGCACGCCGCGCTCAGGGGCTGCCGCTTCCTGTTTCACGTCGCCGCCGATTACCGCATCTGGGCGCCGGATCCGGCCGAAATCGAACGCGCGAATCTCGAAGGCACCGAAGCGACGATGCGCGCGGCGCTGTCCGAAGGTGTCGAGCGCATCGTTTATACCAGCAGCGTCGCGACGCTCAAGGTGACGAGCTCGGGCGCGATCGTCGACGAGACGAAGCCGTCGGATGCGCAGAGCACCATCGGCGCATACAAGCGCAGCAAGGTGCTCGCGGAGCGCGCGGTCGAGCGCATGGTCGCGCAGAACGCGCTGCCGGCGGTGATCGTGAATCCGTCGACGCCGATCGGCCCGCGCGACGTGCGCCCGACACCGACCGGGCGCATCATCGTCGAAGCGGCGACGGGCAAGATCCCCGCGTTCGTCGATACGGGCCTTAATCTCGTGCACGTCGACGATGTCGCGAACGGGCACTTTCTCGCGCTCGAACGCGGCAAGATCGGCGAGCGATATATCCTGGGCGGCGAGAATCTGCCCTTGCAGCAGATGTTGGCGGACATCGCCGGATTCGTCGGGCGCAAGCCGCCGACCATCAAGCTGCCGCGCGGGCCGCTTTATCCGCTCGCGATCGGCGCGGAACTGTTCGCGAAAGTGAGCGGAAAGGAGCCGTTCGTGACCGTCGACGCGCTGCGCATGTCGAAGAACAAGATGTACTTCACGTCGGCGAAGGCGGAACGCGAGCTGGGCTACGCCGCGCGGCCGTACGCGCAAGGTCTGAAGGACGCGCTGGACTGGTTCCGGGAGAACGGGTATCTCGCTGGATGAAGCGCCAAATCATTTCGTGAAACGTTCCGGCCATCGCGACGCGGCCGGAAGACAGCAACTCTTGTATAAGACTCGAAAAAAATTAAGTCGTTGAATTCGCAAGAAAAACGCCCGTTTTGGCCAATTTCGCAAGCCGAAATTCACACGCGCGCCCTGCAAAATCAGGCAGAATAGCGGTTTGTTGCCGGAGGGGTGACGAGGCCGGCGGTTTTTTCCAACCTGTTTTCGGATGTCGAGACAAGCGATGAGTAATCAGCAACCCACCATCATCTACACCCTGACCGACGAAGCTCCGCTGCTCGCGACCAGCGCCTTTCTGCCGATCATCCGTGCCTTCACCGCGCCGGCGGGCGTCAACGTCGAGACGAGCGACATCTCCGTCGCGGCCCGCATCCTCGGCGAATTCCCCGAATTCCTGACCGACGAGCAAAAGGTCCCCGACAACCTCGCGAAGCTCGGCGAACTCACGCAGGACGCCGACACCAACATCATCAAGCTGCCGAACATCAGCGCGTCGCTGCATCAGCTGACGAGCGCGATCAAGGAACTGCAAAGCAAGGGCTACAAGCTGCCCGACTATCCCGAAGAGCCGAAGAACGACGAAGAAAAGGCCATCCGCGCGCGCTATGGCAAGTGCCTCGGCTCGGCCGTGAACCCGGTGCTGCGCGAAGGCAACTCGGACCGCCGCGCGCCGCTCGCCGTGAAGAACTACGCGAAGAAGCATCCGCACAGCATGGGCGAGTGGAGCATGGCGTCGCGCACGCACGTCGCGCACATGAAACACGGCGACTTCTATCACGGCGAAAAGTCCGTCACGAACGATAAAGCCCGCGAAGTGCGCATGGAACTCGTGACGAAGCGCGGCGAAACCATCGTGCTGAAGCCGAAGGTCAAGCTGCAGGAAGGCGAGATCGTCGACAGCATGTTCATGAGCAAGAAGGCGCTCGTCGAGTTCTACGAAGACCAGATGCAGGATGCGTTCGACACGGGCGTCATGCTGTCGCTGCACGTCAAGGCGACCATGATGAAGGTCTCGCACCCGATCGTCTTCGGCCACGCCGTGAAGGTGTTCTACAAGGACGCGTTCGCCAAGCACGGCAAGCTCTTCGAAGAACTCGGCATCAACGTGAACAACGGTCTCGTCGATCTGTACACGAAGATCGAAGCACTGCCGGAATCGCAACGCGATGAAGTCATCCGCGACATGCACGCGTGCCACGAGAAGCGCCCGGCGCTCGCCATGGTCGATTCGGCCAAGGGCATCTCGAACCTGCACGCGCCGAACGACGTGATCGTCGACGCATCCATGCCCGCGATGATCCGCGCGGGCGGCAAGATGTGGGGCGCCGACGGCCGTCCGCAAGACACGAAGTGCCTGATTCCGGAAAGCACGTTCGCGCGCATCTATCAGGAAATCATCAACTTCTGCAAGACCAACGGCGCGTTCGATCCGAAGACGATGGGCACGGTGCCGAACGTCGGCCTGATGGCGCAAAAGGCGGAAGAGTACGGCTCGCACGACAAGACGTTCGAGATCGCGGAAGACGGCACGGCGCGCATCGTCGACAACGCGACGGGCGAAGTCCTCGAAGGGCTGACGCAGGAAGTCGAGAAGGGCGACATCTGGCGCATGTGCCTCGTGAAGGACGCGCCGATCCGCGACTGGGTGAAGCTCGCCGTCACGCGCGTGAAGAACTCGGGCACGCCGGCCGTGTTCTGGCTCGACCCGTATCGTCCGCACGAAGCCGAACTCATCAAGAAGGTCGAGACGTACCTGAAGGATTACGACACGACCGGCCTCGACATCCAGATCATGTCGCAAGTGCGCGCGATGCGTTACACGCTCGAACGCGTGATCCGCGGCATGGACACGATCTCGGTCACGGGCAACATCCTGCGCGACTACCTCACCGACCTGTTCCCGATCATGGAACTCGGCACGAGCGCGAAGATGCTTTCCATCGTTCCGCTGATGGCGGGCGGCGGCCTGTACGAAACGGGCGCGGGCGGCTCGGCGCCGAAGCATGTTCAGCAGCTCGTGCAGGAAAACCATCTGCGCTGGGACTCGCTCGGCGAATTCCTCGCGCTGGCGGTGTCGCTGGAAGAGCTCGGCATCAAGAACGACAACGCGCGTGCGAAGCTCGTCGCGAAGGCGCTCGATTCGGCCACCGGCAAGCTGCTCGACAACAACAAGAGCCCGTCGCCGAAGACCGGCCAGCTCGACAATCGCGGCAGCCAGTTCTATCTCGCGATGTACTGGGCGCAGGAACTCGCGTCGCAGTCGGAAGACAAGGCGCTCGCCGAGCAGTTCGCGCCGCTCGCAAAGACGCTGGCCGAGAACGAGCAGAAGATCGTCGATGAACTCGCCGCCGTGCAGGGCAATGCGGTGGATATCGGCGGCTACTACAAGCCGGACGAGAAGAAGCTCGAAGCCGTGATGCGTCCGAGCAAGACGTTCAATGCCGCGCTCGAACAGGTGCGCGCGAAGTAAGTTGGGCTGGAGCGCGTTCTTTCGCGCTTCGGTGATGAAACCGGCATCGCCTTCGGGCATGCCGGTTTTTTTTTTTGCGCGCGCCGCATCCAACGATCTTTACAGACGCCGGTTCGCCTCTGCATACACTGTCCGCCCCGACAGGAAACCTCATGCAGAACGATCTCATCCAGCGCGCCAGTCGAGCTTATGCGGAGCACGCGTTTGGCATCGCCGTCGAATTGGCCGATGAAGCCATCGCCGAGAATCCGCGCAACGCCGATGCGCTTCATCTGCGCGGCCTGATCGCGCTGGTGCTGCGCAAGCCGGAAGACGCGCGAACGTGGCTCGCACGCGCCATCGAACTTTCCGCGCATCCGGGCTTTTGCAACTCGCTTTGCGTGACGCAGCTGCACCTGCGCGACTTCCCGGCCGCGGCGCAAAGCGCGCGCCTCGGACTGCGCATCGCCGATGAGCGCTTTCCGGATTACGGCGACATCGCCCTGCTTTGGTTCAACCTCGGACTTGCGCTGCAACTCGACGAGCAGATGGAAGCGGCGGCGCAGAGTTATCGGCGAGCGCTCGGGCATCGGCCGGATCACGCGGCATCGCATAACAATCTGGGCGCGGTACTCAACCGTCTGGGCGATCTCGACACGGCAATCGAGCATACGAAAGCCGCCATCGCGCTCGATCCGGACAACCTCGAAGCGCACAGCAATCTCGGCCATGCGCTGCTCGCGGCGGGACGCTACGACGAAGCGTGGCCGCATTTCGAGCACCGTTGGGCAAGCTTTCAGACGGACGGTCAGACGCTCGGCGCACGCGCGCCCGAGTTGCCGATTCCGCTCTGGCGCGGCGGCCCGCTTCCCGCCGGCGCGAGCCTGCTCGTGCTGCACGAACAAGGCTTCGGCGATGCGCTGCAATTCTGCCGCTACCTGCCGATGGCGCTGGAACGCTTCGCGCGCGTCGGCTATGTCTGTCCGGCGCCGCTGCGGCGGCTCTTCGAAGAATCGCTGTGCGCGCGCTGGCCGAACATCGTTCTCGTCGACGGAGACGCCGTCGATCTGTCCGTGTGGACGCACCATTGCCCGCTGATGTCCTTGCCGATGTGTTTCGGCACGCGCATCGGCAATATTCCCGCGCCGACGCCCTATCTGCGCGCCGATCCCCAACGCGCGCGTTTCTGGGCGGAACGAATCGGCGAGCGCTCGATGCCGGCGGTCGGTCTCGTCTGGGCGGGCGGCCACACGCATTCGCGCGGCGACAAACGGCGCAGCATCGCGCCGGAAACGCTCGCGCCGCTGCTCTCGTATCGCGGCGTGCGATGGATCAGCCTGCAAAAGGCCGAGCACGCCGACAAGCAACTGCCGCCCGCGTTCGCCGGCCAGATCGCCGACTGGATGGACCGCGTCGGCGACTTCGCGGACACGGCCGCGCTCATCGACGGACTCGATCTCGTGATCGCGGTCGATACGTCGGTCGCGCATCTCGCCGCCGCGATGGGCAAGCGCGTCTGGCTGCTGAATCGCTTCGCGGGCTGCTGGCGGTGGCTGCGCGATCGCGACGACACGCCGTGGTATCCGGACATGCGCCTCTTCACGCAGACGAAGCGCGGCGACTGGACCGACGTGCTGACGCGCGTGCGCACCGAACTCGAAAACCTCGGCGAGCGCGTCGTCTGACACACGGTTGCGTGCATTTCGTTACAAGGTGTGGCGGTATCGGAGAAGTCCAGCGGGTAGAATCGGGGCCTCACTGCTAGCACGCACGTTACAGACACACTCGCATGAATCTACAAGACCAGCTCGGCGCGCTGGAGTCGAGCCTCGATACGCTCCTTCAGACCGCTGCCGCATCTGCGCGCTCATCCGCCGGCTCGCCTGCCGCTCCGCCCGCCGTATCGGACGAACCGCCCGCTTTGCGCGATGTGCGCGAACCGGTCGATGCCGACGCGCCCGCCGAACCGCCCGCGCTGAACGAGCCCCCGACGCTCGTCGTGTCGCGCCCGGAGCGCGATGCGGTCGAAATGACGATCGCGGGCAAGACGGTGAAGCTGAGCCCGGAAGGTGTGTCGGAACTGATCGAGGAATTGTCGAACGTGCGCGCGTCGATGTCGCCGGATCAGCCTGCGGGCATTGCACCGGGATGGCGCTTCGCCGCCACGAAGAATCCCGTGATGGCGACGCAGAAATACGCGAACGGCGACCGCCTGCTGGTCTTGCGCCACGCCGGGCACGGCTGGGTGCCGTTCACGTTCTCGCCGAACATGGTCATCGAGCTGTATGCCATGTTGACGAAGAAGTGAGAAGCCGCGTTTACGAACCTTCCTGCGTCGGCGCCTGCACGCGCGCCTTCCATTGCCCGCCCTTCCCGCTCCAGTACCGCACGGCCGAGCCGATCGTCGCGCTGACGTAGAACAACGCGACGAGCGGCAGGAGCGGCGCCCACAACAGCGATCTGCGGTAGTAGCGCAGCATCGGACCATAGGCGATGCACATCAGCGCCCACGCGGCGCATGCGGGCCACGCGCTCGCGCCGTATGCCAGCGCGAGCACCGGCGGCGCGAGATAGATCACCGCCATGCCGAGCACGGTGCCGGCAAGCAGCAGAGGCGAATAGCGCAATTGCGTGAACGCCGTGCGCGCGATCATGTTCCAGATGTCCCGCCAGCTATCGTACGGACGCAGCGACACGCTGTGCTCGGCGAGATCGAGGCGGATCGGGCGCGCGTCGTTGCGGCCCGCGCGATGCTTGATGCGCGCGGCGAGACTGCAATCGTCGATCAGTTCCTGCCGGATGGATTCGATCCCGCCCGCCTCCACGAGCGCCGAACGGCGCACCAGCATGCAGCCGCCTGCCGCGCCGGCGGTCGCCTTCTTCGCGTCGTTGACCCATTCGAACGGATAAAGCTTCGCGAAGAAGAAGACGAACGCCGGAATCAGCGCCTTTTCCCAAAGGGAATCGCAGCGCAGACGGACCATCAGCGAGACCAGATCGCGGTCTTCGAGAATCGTGCGCGCGACGAGTTGCGTGGCGGCATCGGCCGGATGGTGGATGTCCGCGTCCGTGAGCAGCAGGAATTCCGCCGGCAGGCCGAGCTTGTCGATCGCGCCGATGCCCTGCGACTGCGCCCACACCTTGCCCGACCAGCCCGGCGGCAGCGGCTGCGCGGTCAGGATCGTCAGACGGTCTTCGAGGCCGAGATCGCGGGCGGCGGCGAGCGCGACGTTCGCGGTGCCGTCGGTGCTGTGGTCATCGACGACGATCACATGGAACGCGCCCGCATAGTCCTGCTTGAGCAGCGAGCCGACCGCGCGGCCGATGACGTCGGCTTCGTTGCGCGCAGGCACGACGGCGACGAGCGCGGGCCATGCGCCGCGGCGCGCGATCTCGGCGTTGCCGACAGCGTGGATCGTCGTATCGGATAGCGCCGGCGCGGGTTGCGCGCGCCAGAATCCGCCGCGGGCGAACAGCAGCACGATCCAGATCAAGAAAGACAGCCAGGCGATCAATAGCATGAGTAAACGATTAGCTTGAAAACAGTGGCGCAGCCGATGCGCGCGATGGACCCGGCGTTGCGCGAAAAATACACCGGGGAAACAGCGCGGCGAGCCGGTCCGCGAGGCCGCGCGGCAAGGGCGCGTGGCGCGGATCTCGCCGCCATGCGGTCCGAAGCGTCCGACAGTTTACTGGGTTCTCAAAATCGCCGTATTTGCGTGTGCCGAAGCGCGTCGCGAAGTGAAGCGGGCATTGAGCACCCAAAAAGGGAACGCGTTAGAATACGCGGTCAACTTCGGCGCGCAGACCGATCCCACCGTGTCTTTTTTTCCGGTCTGCTTTCCCCGGCCTTCCTGACGCTTCCGAGCGTCGTTCGTGGCCAGGTCTTCGGGAAAGTGCGAGCTTCGCGCCGGCTAACCCGAGACCCGCGCCAGTCGGAGTTCGTTCGAATATGCGTATCATCCTTGCTCAACCCCGCGGCTTTTGTGCGGGCGTGGTCCGTGCGATCGAAATCGTCGATCGGGCCCTCGAACGGCATGGCGCACCGGTTTATGTGCGTCACGAGATCGTTCATAACCGTCATGTGGTCGACAACCTGCGCAGCAAGGGCGCAAAGTTCGTCGAAGAACTCGATGAAGTGCCGCACGGCGCGGTCGCGATTTTCAGCGCGCACGGCGTCGCGCAGAGCGTCGAGAAAGATGCGCGGACGCGCGGGCTCGACGTGCTCGACGCGACCTGCCCGCTCGTCACCAAGGTTCATGTGCAGGGCCGCCAGTATGTATCGCAGGGGCGCACGCTCATTCTGATCGGCCATGCGGGTCATCCGGAAGTCGAAGGCACGATCGGGCAGATTCCCGGCGTCGTCGTGCTGGTGCAGAGCGAAGCCGAAGTCGCGACAATGACGCTCGCGCCCGATACGCCCGTCGCCTATGTCACGCAGACGACGCTTTCCGTGGACGACACGCGCGGCATCATCGATGCCCTGCAGCGCCGCTTCACGGATATCGTCGGCCCGGACACGCGCGACATCTGCTACGCGACTCAGAATCGCCAGGCCGCCGTGCGCGAGCTGAGCACGCAAGTCGATGTGCTGCTCGTGGTCGGCGCCACCAACAGTTCCAATTCGAACCGCCTGCGGGAAATCGGCGCCGAGAGCGGCGTTCCGAGCTATCTCGTCGCGGACGGTTCGGAGATCAAGCCGGAATGGTTTGCCGACGTGCAAACGGTCGGCATCACCGCGGGCGCTTCGGCGCCCGAGGAAATGGTCAAACATGTGATCGATGCCCTGCGCGCGTTCGGACACGTCGAAGTCACGACGATGAACGGCCGCGAGGAAAAGGTCGAATTCAAACTCCCCGCGAAGCTCACTCAGCCGGTCGCCGCCGTTGCGGCAGCCGCGGTTCGCGAAGAATAAGGAGAGGACACAATTGTCTATCCCGATGCTCCAGAAGGCCCGCGTTGGCGCCTATATCTTCAAGCAACACCTGACGGGCACCAAGCGTTACCCGCTCGCGCTGATGCTGGAACCGCTGTTCCGCTGCAATCTCGCCTGTAACGGCTGCGGCAAGATCGACTATCCGGATCCGATCCTGAACCAGCGTCTGTCGCTGCAGGAATGCCTCGAAGCCGTCGACGAATGCGGCGCGCCGGTCGTGTCGATCGCGGGCGGCGAGCCGCTGCTGCACAAGGAAATGCCGCAGATCGTGAAGGGCATCATGGCGCGCAAGAAGTTCGTGTATCTCTGCACGAACGCGCTCCTGATGGAAAAGAAGATGGACGATTACGAGCCGAGCCCGTACTTCGTCTGGTCCGTGCATCTCGACGGCGATCGCGAGGCGCACGATCACTCGGTTTCGCAGCCGGGCACGTACGACAAGGCTGTCGCGGCCATCAAGGAAGCGAAGCGCCGCGGGTTCCGCGTGAACATCAACTGCACGCTGTTCAACGATGCGGAGCCGGAACGCGTCGCGAAGTTCTTCGACACGCTCGGTCCGATCGGCGTGGACGGCATCACGGTTTCGCCGGGCTATGCCTACGAGCGCGCGCCGGATCAGCAGCACTTCCTGAATCGCGAAAAGACGAAGAACCTGTTCCGCGAGATCTTCAAGCGCGGCAACAACGGCAAGAACTGGTCGTTCAGCCAGTCGACGCTGTTCCTCGATTTCCTCGCGGGCAACCAGACGTATCAATGCACGCCGTGGGGCAACCCGGCGCGCACGGTGTTCGGCTGGCAGAAGCCGTGCTATCTGGTCGGCGAAGGTTACGTGAAGACCTTCAAGGAACTGATGGAAACCACCGACTGGGACAAGTACGGCACGGGCAAGTACGAGAAGTGCGCGGACTGCATGGTCCACTGCGGCTTCGAGGCGACCGCCGTGATGGACACGGTGGCGCATCCGCTGAAGGCCGCGAAGATCGCGCTGTCGGGCCCGCGCACGACGGGCGCGTTCGCGAAGGATCTGCCGATCGACAAGCAGCGTCCGGCCGAGTACGTGTTCTCGAAGCACGTCGAGATCAAGCTGGAAGAGATCGGCCGCGCGCAGAAGAACAAGGGCGCGAAGACGGCGGCGGCGGTGAATTGAGCTTCGGTTGAACGGAGCGTGGAAAGGGCGAATGGCTTGGGTCATTCGCCCTTTTTGTTTTCTCTGCTACCGAATCGTCGTGACGTGTTCGTAGCTTAGAATCTGCCGGTCCTTGGTCACCAGCGGAGCGGATAGCGAACGCGCCGTCGCGACTATCATGCGGTCGGCTGGATCGCACCTCGCGCAGCGCCCAAAAAAAACGCGACGGCTCTCACCGTCGCGTTATCTTCAATCACCACCCAGCAGCATCAACTCAGCAGCACTTCCCCGCTCCCGACCCGTACCTCGCCTCCTGCCGCTCGCGGAAGAACTCCGCGTAGCTCATCACCGGCTTGTCGGGATGCGTCGTCTGCATGTGCGTGACATATGCGTCGTAATCGGGCATCCCGACCATCAGACGCATCGTCTGGCCGAGATACCGTCCTGCCTGCCGAAGATCGCTGAACATCGCTCGACTCCTTAGTGGCCCGCGCGCACCGCGGTGGAAGCGCCGGAAGGCATCGCTTCGAACGGCGTTTCGCGCACGGTCGGCTTCGCTTCGCGACGCGCCCGCAGCACGGCCAGCACGCCATATACCGCGATGCTCAACACCACGAAGATGAACAGGCCGGCAAGCGCCGCATCGACGTAATCGTTGAAGATGATGCGCTGCATTTCCGCGAGCGACTTCGCCGGCGCCATCACCTTGCCCGCGTCGTAGGCGTCCTTCAGCTTGCCGGCGTGCGCGAGGAAGCCGACCTTCGGATTCGCATCGAAAATCTTCTGCCAGCCGGCCGTCAACGTGCAGATGAGCAGCCACGCAGTCGGCACGAGCGTGACCCACGCATAGCGTTCGCGCTTCATCTTGAACAGCACCACGGTGCCGAGCATCAGCGCGATGCCCGCGAGCATCTGATTCGAGATGCCGAAGAGCGGCCACAGCGTGTTGATGCCGCCGAACGGATCGACCACGCCCTGATACAGGAAGTAGCCCCACGCGGCGACGCACAGGCCCGTCGCGACGAGGTTGGCCGGCAGCGATTCCGTGCGGCGCAGCGCCGGGTGGAACGTGCCGAGCAAGTCTTGCAGCATGAAGCGGCCGGCGCGCGTGCCCGCATCGACGGCGGTGAGGATGAACAGCGCCTCGAACAGAATGGCGAAGTGATACCAGAACGCCATCATCGCCGGGCCGCCGATCACCTGATGAAGAATGTGCGCCATGCCGACCGCGAGCGTCGGCGCGCCGCCGGCACGCGCGACGATGGTCGTCTCGCCGACCGCCTTCGCCGTCGACGTCAGCATGTCGGGCGTCAGCACGAAGCCCCAGCCCGAGACGGTCTGCGCGACCGCTTCGGGCGTCGAGCCGAGCAGCGCGGCCGGGCTGTTCATCGCGAAGTAGACGCCCGGTTCGATCACGCACGCGGCGACGAGCGCCATGATCGCGACGAACGATTCCATCAGCATCGCGCCGTAGCCGATGAAGCGCATGTTGACTTCGTTGTCGATCATCTTGGGCGTCGTGCCCGACGAGATCAGCGCGTGGAAGCCCGACACCGCGCCGCATGCGATCGTGATGAAGAGGAACGGGAACAGATTGCCCGACCACACGGGACCCGTGCCATCGACGAACTTCGTGAAGGCCGGCATCTTCAGTTCGGGCGCGACGATGAGAATCCCGATCGCGAGGCCGAGGATCGTGCCGATCTTGAGGAACGTCGACAGATAATCGCGCGGCGCGAGCAGCAGCCATACCGGCAGCACCGACGCCACGAAACCGTAGCCGATCAGAATCCACACGAGCTGCACGCCGGTGAACGTGAAGTACGGCGCGAGCGTCGCGGATTCGGCGACTTGTCCGCCGTACACGATCGCGAGCATCAGACCGACGAAGCCGATGATGGACACCTCGCCGATGCGTCCCGGACGAATGTAGCGCGTATAGACACCCATGAAGAGCGCGATCGGAATCGTCGCGGCAACCGTGAACGTGCCCCACGGCGAATTCGTCAGCGCCTTCACGACGATCAGCGCGAGCACCGCGAGAATGATCACCATGATGAGGAACGCGCCGAACAGCGCGATCACGCCGGGCACGGTGCCGAGTTCCATCTTGATGAGATCGCCGAGCGAGCGGCCATCGCGGCGCGTCGAGATGAACAGGACGACGAAGTCCTGCACCGCGCCCGCGAACACCACGCCCGCGAGAATCCACAGCATGCCGGGCGTGTAGCCCATCTGCGCCGCCAGCACCGGGCCGACGAGCGGACCCGCGCCCGCGATCGCCGCGAAGTGATGGCCGAACAGCACGTACTTGTTGGTCGGCACGTAGTCGAGACCGTCGTTGTGACGAACGGCCGGCGTCATGCGCAGGCCGTCGAGCTGCAGCACTTTCGTCGCGATGAAGCGTGAGTAGAAGCGGTAAGCGATGAGATAGACGCAGACCGCCGCGATGACGATCCATAGTGCGCTGATCCGCTCGCCGTGCGCGAGCGCGATGGTGCCGAATGCGAACGCGCCCAGTAGCGCGAGCGCGATCCAGACCAGGAATCCGGAAGCCCGATTCATGGCGTCTCCTTAGTTATTGACCCTTCCGGGCCGATGATTGCGCCGTGATAGCGCATTGGGCGGTAGTATTCGCTTTCGCCCGGGCGCTTACAAGCGCATAACTACTTATGCGCGCTACGTGGCTTCACGTAGCGGAAAACCCTGTGTTTCCAGCAAGCGGCGCGCCGCGGCTTCGAATGTGAACACCCTGTATCGATGAATCTCAAGGCAAAGATCTTCCTGCTCGCGATCGTGCCGTTCGCGCTTGCGATCGGCGGCATCACCTACGGCGTGCGCCAGCAGGCGCAAGCGCTCGCGGCAGCGCAGCACGACACGACGCAGGCCGCGTACCTGACGAGCAAGGAGATCGAACTGCGCCATTACGTCGAGATTGCGACGAGCGCGATCGCGCCTTATTACGACGCACCCGCCGACGATCCGCGCAGCGACGACGAACGCCGCCGCCTCGCGCTCGACGCGCTTCAACGTCTCGACTTCGGGCAGGACGGCTACTTTTTCGTCTACACGATGCGCGGCACGTCGCTGATGCATCCGCGCCAGCCGGATCTCGTCGGACGCGATCTCTGGCTCATGCGCGATCCGAACGGCGCGCTGACCATCCAGGAGCTGATTCAACAGGCGTCGAAAGGCGGCGGCTATGTGCGCTACGTGTGGCGACGTCCGTCGACCGGACTGATCGCGCCGAAGCTCGGCTATGTCGTGCCGCTCGAACGCTGGGGCTGGATGATGGGCACGGGCATCTATCTGGAAGATGTCGAGACGACGCTCGCGCGCATCGATTCGCAGGCAGCCGGGAATATCCGCCGCACGCTCATGTGGATCGGCGCGATCGCGCTTTTCGGGCTCGCGATCATCGCGGTGTGCGGCGCGGTGCTCAACATCAGCGAGCACCGCAGCGCGGACGCGAAGTTGAAGCGCCTCGCGCGGCAAGTCGTCGATTCGCAGGAACAGGAACGCGCGCGGCTATCGCGCGAATTGCACGACGGCATCAGCCAGATGCTCGTCTCCGTGAAGCTGCTGCTCGAATCGGCGCTGGCGCGTTTCGAACGGAGCGCGGCGCGCGAACCGACCGCCGAAGCCGCGCTCGCGACGAGCCTCGGACGCCTTTCCGGCACGCTGCGCGAAGTGCGCCGCATCTCGCACGCGCTGCGTCCCGCGATGCTCGACGATCTCGGCCTCGCCGCCGCGCTCGAACAGCTCGCGCGCGAATTCGACGGACAGGACGGCCCCGAAGTGCGCTTCGAAGCGACCGCCGACGGCAAGCCTTGTGCACCGCAACGCGCGACGCTGCCCGATCCCGTCAATACCGTGCTCTTCCGCATCGCGCAGGAAGCGCTGACCAACGTCGCGCGGCACGCGCAGGCTTCGCGCGCGGCGGTCACGCTCGATATCGCGACGCACGCCGTCACGCTCGACATCACCGACAACGGCCGGGGCTTCGACGCGCACGACGCGTTTTCCGATCCGGCGAGCGGCATCGGCCTGCGCAACATGCGCGAGCGGCTCGACACGCTCGGCGGCACGCTCGCGATCGACTCGCAGCCGGGCCGCACGTCGATCGTGGCGCGCGTACCGCTGCCGCTCGCCGCACCGAATCTTCAAGGACATACCGATGAGCGCTGAAATCGCCCGCATCATTCTGGTCGACGACCATCCGCTCGTGCGCGACGGCTTGCGCGCGCGGCTCGACTCCGTGCCGCATCTGCGCGTGATCGGCGAGGCCGGCAACGCGAAGGAAGCGCTCGCGCTCGCCGCCGACGAAGCGAATCCGCCCGATCTCGCGCTAATGGACGTCGGCATGGCCGGCATGAGCGGAATCGAACTCGCGGCGCTGTTCCACGAGCGGCATCCGGGTATCCGCGTGCTGATGCTGTCGATGCACGACAACGTGGAATACGTGAAGCAGGCGGTGCGCGCGGGCGCGAGCGGCTACGTGCTGAAGGATTCGCCCGCCGCCGAGATCATTCAGGCGATCGGCGCGGTGCTCGCCGGCAAGACGTTTTTCAGTGCCGGGCTGGCCGCGCGCATGATCCAGGCACAGTCGATGCAGACGCCGCTCGAACGCCTGACGCCGCGCGAACTCGACATTCTGGATGCGCTCGCCGAAGGCTTATCGAGCAAGCAGATTGCGCAGCAGCATGGGCTGTCGGTGCGGACGGTGGAAACGCATCGACAGAACATGAAGCGCAAACTGGATATCGACGGACAGGCCGAACTCATCAAATTCGCGGTGGAGCACCGCCGCACCTGAAGCCCGGCCCGGCCTGACAGAGAGCGATCAGCCCGCGGAACGGGCGTTATGCTCGGAAAGGAACTTGATGAGACCGTCGACGCCGCCCTTTTGCAGCTGACCGACGAATTGTTGCTGATAGACCTGGATGAGCCATGCGCCCATCATGTCGATGTCGTAGATTTTCCAGCCCTGCGGTGTCTTCTGCAGGCGATAGCGCACCGGATTGTCGCCGCCCGTGGAAATGACATGTGATTCGACGACGGTGTCCTTCGCGTTGGCGTCGACGTTGGGCGCGTCGAACTTGAAGGTCACGTCCTGATCGCGGAGCTGCGCGAGCGATGCCGCGTAGGTGCGGACCAGCAGCGTCTGGAACTGGTCGTAAAGCTGCTTCTGCTGCTCGGGCGTGGCGGTCGCCCACGCCTTGCCGACCGCGATGCGCGTCGTGCGCTGGAAGTCGGTGGCGGGCAGGAAACGCGTCTCGACGAGTTGCGTGATCTTCGCCATGTCGCCGCCGCGCGCCTGCGGGTCGGCCTTCATGGCCTTGACCGTGCCTTCGACGGCATTCTTGACGACGGCATCGGGACTCGTTTGTGCGAATGCCTCGCCTGTGAAAGACATCGAGGCAAGGAGGAAAGCGAAGCAAATAGACAGATAGCGTTTCATGGCACCCGTTCTCTAATCAGGTTTGGTGGCGCGGGTAGTGCGGCCTTCGGACGTTGCAGGAGCGGCCAGGCGGCTGCGAGTCAGTATATCGACACCTTGCCAGCGTAACAGTTCAAGGACGGACCGTTCAGTGCGCCCGGTATACTTGCGCGGCATCATGCGATTCACGCGCTCGCGCGCGCAAAAATAACAGGCACTCCAGGTAACGTCTTCATGCTGACGTCCAACATTACTCGCTTCGTCACCCTCGCCATTCGCCGGCCGGCGTGGATTATCGCCGTTTCGCTGCTGCTCGGCGTGCTGTCCACGATTTATGTCGTCCATCACTTCAAGATCAGCACCGACGTCAGCCAGCTGATCGAGACGGAGCCGGAGTGGGCCGCGCGCAGCAAGGCCATCGAGGAAGCGTTTCCGCAGCGCGGCGCGGCATTGCTGATCGTCGTTCAGGCGCCCGCGCAGGAATTCGCCGATGCCGCCGCAAGCGCGCTCGCCGCCGCGCTCGCGAAAGAGCCGGAGCGCTTCAGGTCGGTGTCGCAACCGGCGGGCGGCGAGTTCTTCGAGCACAACGGACTGCTTTATCTCCCGACGGAGAAGGTCGAGCAGGTCACGAAACAGCTCGTGCAGGCGCGTCCGCTCATCAATACGCTCGCGCACGACCCGACGCTCACCGGCCTCGCGCAGACGCTCAACACCACGCTCAACCTGCCGCTGACGCTCGGACAGGTCAATCTCGGCCAGATGGCCGGCTTGCTCGGCAAGAGCGCGACCGTGCTCGATCGCGTGCTGGCGAATCAGCCGGCGGCGTTCTCATGGCGCGGCCTCGCGGATTCATCGCCGAACGATGCGCCCGGGCGCGCGTTTGTCACCGTGTTGCCGGAGTTGAACTTCAACGCGCTGAAGGCGGCGGCGGGCACCTCGGAAGAGATCCGCGCGAAGGCGGCGGAACTCGGCATCGACAAGAAGTACGGCGCGACGCTGCATCTGACGGGCGCGCAGCCGCTCGCCGACGAAGAGTTCGCGTCCGTGCAGGACGGCGCCGTGCTCAACGGCGTGCTGACCTTCCTCGTCGTGCTGATGATCCTCTGGGTCGCGCTGCGTTCCAAGCGCATGATCCTCGCGGTGTTCATCACGCTCTTCGTCGGGCTCGCGATCACGGCGGCGCTCGGACTCATGATGGTCCACGCGCTCAACATGATCTCGGTCGCGTTCATGGTGCTCTTCGTCGGACTCGGCGTGGACTTCGGCATCCAGTTCGGCGTGAAGTATCGCGAAGAGCGCTACAAGCACAAGCGGCTCGATGTGTCGCTCGCGGAAACCGCGCGCCATGTCGCGGTGCCGCTCACGCTCGCCGCCGCCGCGACCGCCGCGAGCTTCTTCTCGTTTCTGCCGACCGCGTATCGCGGCGTGTCGGAGCTGGGGCTGATCGCGGGCGTCGGCATGTTCGTCGCGTATGCCACCAACATGACGCTGCTGCCCGCGCTCATCAAGGTGTTCGCGCCGCCGGGCGAAGCGCAATCGCCGGGCTTTCCGATTCTTGCGCCCGTCGACGAGTTCCTCGACAGGCATCGCAAGCCGGTGCTGATTGGCACGCTCGTCATCGTGATCGGCGCGCTGCCGCTGCTCTTCAATCTGCGATTCGACTTCAATCCGCTGCATCTGAAGGATCCGCACACCGAGTCGATGGCGACGCTCATCTCGCTGCAGGACTCGCCGGAAGGCGCGGTGAACGACGTCGCCGTGCTCGCGCCCTCGCTCGCCGATGCGGATGCCATCGCCGCGAAGCTGAAGAAGCTGCCGGAAGTCGACAGCGCCACGACGCTCTCGTCGCTCATTCCCGGCGATCAGCCGAAGAAGCTCGAACTGATCAAGGCCGCCGCCGATCAGCTTTTGCCCGCGCTCGATCAGCAGACGGCCTCGCCCGTGACGGACGCCGTGCGCGTGGCGGCGTTGAAGCGCGTATCGAGCCAGCTCTCGCTCGCCGCCGACGAGCATCCCGGTCCGGGCGATAAGGAAGCGAAGCATCTGTCCGAAACGCTCGCGAAGCTGGCGCAAGCCGACGCCGCGACGCGCGATCGCGCCGAGCATGCGATGGCCGAGCCGCTGCGTATCGCGCTCGCGCAATTGCGCGCGCTGCTCACGCCGGCGGAGATCACGCGCGAAACGCTGCCGCCGCACATGGTCGCGTCGTTCGTGACGCCGAACGGCCAGGCGCTCGTCGATGTCGCGCCGAAGATTCCGCCTGGCGTCGATCCCAACGACGACGCGCTGCTCGCGCACTTCGCCGATGCCGTGCAGAAAGCCGAGCCGAACGCGATCGGCGGGCCGATCTCCGTGCGTCATTCGGCGGAAACGATCATCAAGGCGTTCGAGCAGGCGGCGCTCTATTCGCTGATCGCGATCGCGGTGCTGCTGTGGATCGCGCTGCGCCGTTTTGGCGACGTTCTGAGAACTTTGGTACCGTTGCTCGTTTCCGCGATCGTCACGCTGGAATTGTGCGTCGTCTTCAGGATGCCGCTCAACTTCGCGAACATCATCGCGTTGCCGCTGATGCTGGGCGTCGGCGTCGCCTTCAAGATCTATTTCGTGATGGCGTGGCGTTCCGGCCAGACCCGGCTGCTTCAGTCCAGTCTCACGCATGCCGTTATGTTCAGTGCGGCCACGACCGCGACCGCATTCGGCAGCCTGTGGTTTTCCCATCATCCGGGCACGTCCAGCATGGGACGGCTGCTGGCGCTGTCGCTCTTTTGCACGCTGATCGGCGCGGTGGTCTTTCAGCCGGTATTGATGGGCAAGCCGCGCAAGGTGCGCGCGGCGGCGCGCGCGAAGCTCAGGGCGGCGCAACGACATGACAACCTAAGAGGAATTGAAGAATGAAGTCGGGATCGACGGCTTTGACCGCTCGTGCTGTGCGTAAATTGGGCTTGAGTCTCGCGATTGTGGGCGCGCTCGCGACGACGGGATGCGCGACCGGCCCGGATCGCAATCCGAAGGATCCGCTCGAACCGATGAACCGCAAGATCTTCACGTTCAACGACACGCTCGATACCTATGTCGCCAAGCCGGTCGCGCAGTTCTACGTCGATTACACGCCGAGCCCGTTCCGCACGGCCGTCAGCAACTTCTTCTCGAATCTCGGCGATTTCTCCAACTTCGCGAACAACCTGCTGCAGTTGAAGATCACCGATGCGACGCAAGATCTGATGCGTATCGCGATGAACTCGGTATTCGGCATCGGCGGTCTGATCGATATCGCATCGCCGGCGGGTCTGCCGAAGCATCATCAGGATTTCGGGCTGACGCTCGGGCACTACGGCATGCCATCGGGACCGTATTTGGTGCTGCCGCTGCTCGGCCCGAGCTCGTTCCGCGACTCGACGACGTGGCTCGTCGACTGGCGCGTGAATCCGTTGAGCTATTCCGATGCGGAGATTCGCTGGCCGCTCTTCGGCCTGAACTTCGTGAGCGCGCGGGCCGACCTGATCGGCGCGACCGATCTGCTTTCCGCTGCCGCCCTCGACAAATACGCGTTCGTGCGCGACGCGTATACGCAGCGGCGTCAGTATCTGCTGACGGGCGGCGGCGCGAGCTCGCTGCCCGACTACGGCGACGAAGGCGCATCGGCGCCCGAAGGCGCGAGCGCGCCGGGCGAAACCGGCGGCGGCAGCACGGAGCAAGGCTTGCCGACGTATGTGGATCCGGGCGCGGCGGCATCGCCGGCCGGTGGCGTCGGCGGGAAATCGCCTGCGCCGGAAGAGAATGCGCCGAAGACTCAGCCGTCGCCGAGTTCGAGCAAGGCGCAGGGATTGCCGCAGTACGACGATCCCGCAGCGCAGCCTGCGAAGTGACGAGCTCGTAAAACGAAACGGGCGCTTCGGCGCCCGTTTTCTCTTTAGTGTGCGGCTTCTTCCGCGACTTCTTCGAGCAAGTCGTCGCCCGACACTTTCGGCGCTTCGACGACGCCCTGATCGCGGCGATAGGCTTCGAACAATTCATCCGCGTAGCGAATTTGCGTCCGGCCGTGCGGCGCGGGCTCGCCCTGTTCGTTCAGATTGACGAACACCATCTTCTCGACGGTCAGAATGCTTTTTCGCGTGATCTTGTTGCGCACTTCGGCGCGCAGTGTGATCGACGTGCGGCCGAATTGCGTCGCGGTGATGCCGAGTTCGATGATGTCGCCCTGCCGCGCCGAGCTCACGAAGTTGATTTCCGACATGAACTTGGTCACGACGCGCTGATTGCCCAGCTGCGAGATGGCGTAGATCGCGGCTTCTTCGTCGATCCAGCGCAACAGGCTGCCGCCGAAGAGCGTGCCGTTCGGGTTCAGGTCTTCGGGCTTGACCCATTTACGGGTGTGGAAATTCATTTGCGGTACCTCGCTTTCATTGCTGCGCGCGTCGCGGAGTTCCTGTAGACGCGCGCTCGATCAGGGTTTTCCCTGATTATACCGAGATGAGGGTTAACCCGCAGAAAGCAAGGGATGAGACCGAAGCGCTATGCCACCACCAACGCCCGCGCCGATTCCATCGCGTGCCGCGCCTGCACGAGCGTCGCGCGGGCGGCGCGGGCATCGGATGCAAGGCGCAGAAGCGCGCCCAACTGCGCCGGATCGCGGACCAATTCGCGCAAAATCGGACCGATCGCCGTCGTGCCGTCATCGCGCAAACCGGCCGTCGCGGCGGTCGGCAACGTTCGCCACGCGGGATCGACCACGGCGCGGCACACTGCGAACGGCAAGCCGCGCGCCGTCGCGATGGCCCCGGCGATATGCGATTCCATATCGACGGCCAGCGCGCCCGTCGACGAATGCAGCGAGCGCTTTTCCGCCTCGGTCTTGACGGGCGCCGTGACGCCAGCCGTCTTGCCGCGCCGCGTGACGCGCTCGACGGGCGTGCCCGCGAACGCATCGACGATGCGCGCCGACCACGCCGCATCGGTATGCAGCTCGCCGAAAGGACCGCACACGCTGTCGGCGACGATCAGCGCGCCCGGCTTCAGATCCGGTGCGAGCCCGCCCGCCGTGCCGAAGCTGACGATTCCCGAACAGCCGCGCGTGAGCGCATCGGACAGCGCGCGCTCGAGCAGATCGGCGCGCGCCGCGAATACGACATCGACGCCGCGTCCGCGCACGATCTTCGCCTCGAACGCCATGCCGGTCACGGCGACGACGGGCGCGTTCACATCGCCGCCGTCACGCGCGTGAGCCCGTTGCGCGTCAGATTGCGATAGCGCGCGAGCGCCCACAGCGGGAAGAACTTGCGATAGCCGTGGTATCGCAGATAGAACACGCGCGGAAAACCGGTCGCGGTGAAGCGCGTTTCATCCCACAGGCCGTGCTTTTGCTGCGTCTTCAGCAGATAGCCGACGCCGCGCGCGACCGCCGGATGCTCGACGAGACCGGCCGCCATCAGCCCGAGCAGCGCCCACGCCGTCTGCGACGCGGTGCTCGGCGCCTGCTCATAACCGCGATAGTCGAGCTTGTAGCTGTCGCCGTCCTCGCCCCAGCCGCCGTCGTCGTTCTGGATGCCGATGAGCCAGTCCGCCGCGCGCTTCATGCGCGTGTCCGTCGGCGCGACGCCCGCCGCGTTCAGCGCGGACATCGCCGACCAGGTGCCGTAGATGAAATTCATGCCCCAGCGCCCGTACCAGCTTCCGTCGCGCTCCTGATCTCGCACGATGTACTCGAACGCGCGACGCGCCGGCTCGCTGTTCAACGACGTCTCGCCGAGTTGCGCGAGCATCGACAGGCAGCGCGCGGAAACGTCGACGGTCGGCGGATCGAGCAGCGCGCCGTGATCCGAGAACGGGATGTTGTTCAGGTAAAACTGCGTGTTTTCGGGCTCGAACGCGCCCCAGCCGCCGTCGCTGCTCTGCATGCCGACGACCCATTCGCGCGCGCGCGCAATCGACTCGCCGTACAGCGCCGTGCCGTTTTCGCGATCGGCGCGTTCCATCGCCATCGCGACGACGGCGGTGTCGTCGACATCCGGATAGTGCGGGTTCGCGAACTGGAACGCCCAGCCGCCGGGCCGCACGTCCGGGCGGCGCGAAATCCAGTCGCCGCGCACGTCGAGAATCTGCAGCGGCACCAGCCAGTCGAGGCCGCGCCGGACCGCCGCGCGCGCCTTCGGCACGCCGGTTTCGAGCAGCGCGTGCGCCGCGAGCGACGTGTCCCACACCGGCGACAGACACGGCTGGCAATACGCTTCGCCGTCGTCGGCCGGGTCGATGACGAGCAGCTTGTCGAGCGACTTGCGCGCGATCGCGCGGTTCGGATGCTCGGGCGGATAGCCGAGCACGTCGTACATCATCACCGAGTTGGCCATCGCCGGGAAAATCGCGCCGAGGCCGTCCTCGCCGTTCAGCCGCTCGTCGACGAAACGCACGGCTTCATCGATCGCGCGTTCGCGGCCGGCTTTCGGCAGAAGCGGATCGGCGACGCGCAGAATCGAATCGACCACGCGGAAAAAGGCGAACCAGCCGCGGCTCTGGTGCCCGGCGCGCGACGGCATCCCGGTATTGACCGGCGGGTTCGTGAACACTTCGTCGATACGCACGCCGCGCGGATTGCGGGCGCGCGGGCGCTTGGCGTTGAGCACGAGCATCGGCACGATCACCGTGCGCGCCCAGTACGACACCTTCGACAGATGGAACGGGAACCACATCGGCAGACGCATGATCTCGACGGGCATCATCGGCACCGCGCGCCACGACACGACGCCGAACAGCGCGAGCAGGATACGCGTGAACACGTTCACTTTCTCCGCGCCGCCCGCGGCGAGGATTGCTGCGCGGGCGCGCTCCATGTGCGGTGCGTCGGGCGAATCGCCGATCATCTTCAGCGCGAAATACGCCTTCACGGTCGCGGAGACATCCATCGCGCCGTCGGTGAAAAGCGGCCAGCCGCCGTCCTCGCGCTGAATGCGGCGCAGATAGCGGCCGATCTTCGCTTCGAGCTTTTCGTCGGCGGTCTCGCCGAGATAGTGGACGAGCAGCACGTATTCGGCGGGAATCGTTGCGTCCGCTTCGAGTTCGTAGAGCCAGTAGCCTTCCGGATGTTGCGCCGCGAGCAGCGCATCGGTGGCGTGGTTGACGGCGGCGTCGAGCGGCGCGCCCGAAACCTGCGCGCCCACGGCCGAAAGGGATAAATCGTTCATCAGCGTTCCATCGATTGATTCAACAGCGCATCCGCGGCCTTCTGGCCGGAGCGGATCGCGCCTTCGATCGTCGCGGGCAGGCCGGTCGCCGTCCAGTCGCCCGCGAGCGTGAAATTGCGCCAGCGGGTGCGCGTGGCGGCCCGCAAGCCTTCCTGCGCCGGCACGGCGGCAAACGTCGCATGTTCATCGACGACGACTTGCCAGGGCGGCGTCGGCACGGCGGGCATCCGCACGGCCTTCGCCGCTTCGCGCCAGACCGCCTGCGCGAGCTCTTCGTGCGGCGTCGCGAGCCATTGGCCGGCGCTCGACAGCGTGACCGAGAGCCGTCCGTCGGCCGCGAAAAGCCGGTCCGACATGCCGTTGACGAGACACGTCAGCGGCTCGAAGCCCACGGGTGCATCGACGGCAAAATGCACGGTGACGATCGCGCGCGATGCGTCCGGCGCGCTCAACCCCGGCACGAGGCGCCGGGCCGCATCGGGCGGCACGGCGAGCACCACGCCGTCGCCGGGCGCGAGCGTCAGCGGGTCTGCGCCGTCGAAAGCGAGCGAGCTTACACGCTCCGTCGAATCCGTGCCGGATACCCCGACGGCCGCGACGCGCGAGCCGAGCCGGATCTCCGCGCCGCCGTACTGCAAGAGCCGCAGCGCGGGCTCGACGAACGCGTGCGACAACCCGCTTCTCGCGATGAGCGGACGGCACGCCTGGCCGCCTTGCGCGACGGTTTCGCGCAGCAGGCCGGCCGCGAGTTCCGCGCTCGCCTCGGACGGATCGGCGTTGAGCATCGCGCGCAAGAGCGGGCGCGCGAGCAGGTTCCATACGCGATCCTTGCGCCGCACGCATTCTTCGACCGTGCGGCCCGGTTTCGCCCACAGGAGCGGCAGAAACGGCAGGTAGTCGGCCGGCTGCGTGCCGGGCACGCGCGCGTCGGCATCGAAGATCCAGCGCGGCAGGCGTCCGGACGACATGCGGATCGTCCACGCGTCGCCGCTCGCGACATCGAAAAAAGGATAGTCGGGCTGCGTCGGGCCGATCAGCGTATCGGTTGCGCCGATCGCGCGCAGGTACGCCATCGTCGATTGGTAGCCCGAAAGCAGCAGATGATTGCCGTTGTCGAGCGTGACGCCGAGCTTCGTATCGAAGAAAGAGCGGCAGCGTCCGCCCGCGTGAGGCGCGGCGTCGAGCAGCACGACGCGCGCGCCGCGCCGTTGCGCCTCGACCGCGGCGGCTAGACCGGCGATGCCCGCTCCGACGACGAAAACCCGCCGGGACATCAGATCAGATTGCGCGCCACGATCCACAGCAGGCGCGAGCGCGGCGTCCGCACGCGCGTGCGCGGCAGGTCGAAACCGCGTTTGAGATTGGCGTCGAGCACGGTGCGATACGCCGCCGACATGATGCGCGGCGCGCGCACCTGCGATCGCGGCGAAGCCGCCATGATCGCGTCGGACTGCGCGTAGTGGCCCTTCGCGCGCTCGGCCAGCACGGCGCACACGCGCGGCAGGCGTGCGTCGCCGACGATGCTCGCCGGATCGCTCGTCGAAATGCCTTCGCGCGCGAGCAACTCGCGCGGCAGATACACGCGGCCGATTTCGGCGTCTTCGTCGATGTCGCGCAGGATGTTGGTGAGTTGCAGCGCGCGCCCGAGATGATGCGCGAGCCGCCGGCCGGCGTCCTCGTGCATCCCGAAGATCCTCACCGACAGCCGGCCGACGGCGCTCGCCACGCGGTCGCAATAGAGGTCGAGCGTGGCTTCGTCGGGTGCGACGATATCGCCGGCGGCGTCCATCGCCATGCCGTCGATCACGGCGTGGAAGTCGTCGCGGGAAAGCCGGAAAGCCTGGATGTGCTGCGTGAGCGCTTCGAGCGTTTTCTTCGGCGCGCCGGCGTAGCACGCATCGATGTCCTCGCGCCACTGGTCGAGCGCGAGCGCGCGCTCGCGGCGCGGCAGCGTGCCTTCGTCGGCGATGTCGTCGACCGCGCGGCAGAACGCGTAAATCTGGTACATCGCGTCGCGCTGCGCAGCCGGAAGGATACGCATCGCGAGATAAAACGAGCTTCCCGACGACGTTTTCGCGGCGTCGGGGGCAGGATCGTCAGCGATGATGTTGGAAACGGCCAAGACGAACTCCGCTGTGGCGCCCCCACGGGCAAATTAAGAGATCGGGCGCCGGACCCGACGCGGCCCGGCGCGCGCGGAACCACCTGGCGCTGAGCGGGACGATCAAGGAAGAAAGCCGGCGCGAGCCGGCTGCGACTGCGCCGGAAGCGGCAAAGAGTATATCAATACTTTGCCCGATTGCGCCGGAGCCGCGCGGGACATGGCGCGGCGCATCGGGCGCGGTTTCAGGGGCGGATTCAGGCGCGTTTTCAGGCAAATCCCACCGAGCGATTGCGCCCTTCGCGCTTGGCCGTGTAAAGCGCCGCATCCGCCTCGTTGATGAGCGCTTCGTACGACGACGTCACGCCGGTGCGCGCACGCGCCACGCCGACGCTCGCCGTCACGGGCACGCGCGCGTTCTGCACGTCGACGGGCGTCTCGCCGATCTCCCTCCGCACTTTCTCCGCGACGATCATCGCGTCGTCGAAATTCGTGCACGGCAAGAGCAGCGCGAATTCCTCGCCGCCAAAACGCCCGAACACGTCCTGCACGCGCACGGCCTTGGCGACGCGCTCGGCCATCACGCGCAGGACCGTATCGCCGACGAGGTGGCCGCGATCGTCGTTGATGCGTTTGAAATGGTCGAGATCGAAGAGCAGCATCGACAGTTCGCCGCCGTAGCGATGCCAGCGCTGGAATTCGTCGCGCAATCGCAGCTCGAAATAGCGCCGGTTCGCGATGCCGGTCAAGCCGTCGCGGTCCGCGAATTCCTGCAGTTTCGCGACGGCTTCGTCCCGGGCGCGCTGCATCATGCTCGCGTGCGTCACGTCGGAAATCGTCACGCAGACGGCGCGCACGTCGCCCTCCAGCGTGAGCGGCATGAACGTGCAGTCCTGCTGCATGTAATCGACGCCGCCGGTGATCGGCCGGTCGTGGTCGAACTTGAAGAGATACGGGCGCTGCTCCCACGAACTGAACGCGAAGCTGCCGAGCTGGAACACGCTTTCGACCTTGCGCGTGAACCACACGCGCGGCAGTTCCGGAAAGCTCGCGAAAATCGATTTGCCGATCACTTGCTCGGCCGTCTTGCCGCTGTGGTCCTGCATGAAGCGGTTCCACATCAGCACGTTGAGGTCGCGATCGAGCACGAAGATGCCGAATCCGACACGCTCGATCACCAGCTCGCTCAGCAGATGGCGCAGGTCTTCCATTCGTCAGAGGCTCGACAGCAGCGCATCGAGCGCTTCGCTCAGATGCGCGATCGCGTCCTCGGCCATCAGCATCACGAGATGCGCGCGAAAACTGTGGTCTTCGAGCGCGAAATTCACTTCGAGCAGGAGCGCCGTCTTCCACGCGAGCATCGCGGGCTGAAAGACCTCGTCGAGCCCGATGTCCGAGCCGAGCATGCCGGGCGGCGAAAAAATCGGCGAACGGCCGAGGCGGTCGAGAATGCACGACACGCACGCGCCCATCAGCACCGTCGCGATATCGAAGACGAGCTCGGTGCGCGTCGTCGTCGTGTACGTGGACTTCGTGTAGGGATCGTCGACGAGCGCGCACAGCTGATCGACGCTGCCGCTCTTGCAGAGCACGATCGCCTCGCCCTTGATGTCCGAGCGGAAGCCCTGGCGCACGGCGGTGACGGTATCGGTGATGCCGGTCATCTCCGAAAGCGCCGCGGATGCCTCCGCCACGCTCACGACGCGCACGCGCGGCACCGACAGCTCGATGAAGGTGCCGAGCAGCTTCGAAAGACGCGTCGCGGCCTGGCCCATCGCCATGTTGGCCACTTCCTGCAGCGCGTCGCGCTGATCTTCGTTGAGGGCGGTTTCAAGCATGGAGACCGTACTCCTTCAATACGGGGCGCAGCGCTTCGGGCGTCACCGGCTTCGGCAGGAAGGCGATCGCGCCGAGCGCGCGTACGCGTTCCTGGGCCATCGGCTGCACATCGGCGGATACGACGATCACGAACGTATTCAGATCTTCGTGCTGCAAGGCGTCGAGAACCTGATAGCCCGTCATGTCGGGCATCGTCAGATCGAGGAACATCACCGAGGCGCGGCCGGCCCGATAGTGCTCGAGCGCCTCGCGCCCGTTGGTCGCGTAGGAGATCTCGACGTCCCAGTCCGGGGGCAGCGCGCGCGTCAGCACCTTGCGCGCGAGCAGTGAATCATCGGCAATGACAATCGGCAACGGCATGGTCGGCAGGATCTTTTAGGCTGTTTTCGGGCGGAGAACGGTCGTGTCGACGGACACGGCGGGCTCTCGTATGGATTACGGCATCCGCGCAGCGATCTTTATAGCGATGTTCACGGAAGAACCGGCGTGAGCCCTTGGGCCCGGCGGGAATGCGGGCGCTGTCGGTGATGCAGGTCGGCGGCGATGAGCCAGGCGCGTCGCCTGTCGACGTCGGCGCGCCACGCGGCGGGCGGGCGCTGTGTAATCAGCGCGCGCCCAGTGCGCGATGGATGCTGGCTCTCGATCGGCGTCATGTTGCCTGCCCCGTGCGTGATCCGGAGATCCCGGACCTTGGCCTTTTTCTCCTCGCTCGGTCGCGCTGCCTGCCCGCGTCTGCCGGGCAAGCGGTACTTCGCCCCGACGCGCGCCGGGAGGCTGCTTGTATTCCCCGGCCGACGCTCTCAGCGGCGTTTCGGATCGGAGGATTGCATTGTCTGATTATCAGAATGTCAAAGCAACTCGATGAGGCGCCAAGCGAGAATTAATATGATGAAATAAGGTTCGATACGGGTGAATTCTGCTCGATGTGTTCCGATGCGCTGTCAGTCCATGCTTTTGTGTACGTTTGCGCTTCCAAGAATCTCGCTAACTGCGCGCCGCGTGCAAGCTTCGTTCGACGGCCGGGAAGGCTGAGTCGCGCCGATCCGGCATGCTTCGTGCGTCCTAGTTGCGGTTGCACCGTCCACGCCCGCTACCGCGTACGAAAGGTACGGGCCATGAGTAAGTTTTCCAATTCGCTGCCAAAAATGACGCTGCAACGTGAGGAGTCCGACGCCGTTCCCGCCGCGCAGTCGTGGCAGGAGGAACCGCCTTTTCCGGTGGTGCCCGAGCGCAACTTCGCCGCGCAGCGGCTCACGCTCTACGCGTTGCTGGTCGCGGCGGTCGTGCTGCCGTGCGTGTACGTCGCCATCACCGCATACACCGATTACCACGCGCGCGTCGCCGACGCCTCCGATCTGGTCGCGCGCAACGCCCGAGTCGCGGAAGAACACGCGCTGAAAGTCTTCGATCTGAACGTGACGCTCAACGAGCGCATCGTCGATCTGCTCGACGGCCTCGACGCCGCCGCGATCCGGCGAGAAAGCGCCACGATCCATCAGCGCCTCAAGGCGATCAGCGGCTCCTATCAGCAAGTTGCGGCGGCATCCGTGTTCGGCGCCGACGGCAAGCTGCTCGCGACGAGCCGCATCTGGCCGACGCCCGACATCTCCGTTGCCGAGCGCGACGATTTCGGCGGCCTGCGCGCCGGCCAGAGCCAGCGGATTTCGCGCGTGATGGTCGGCCGCGTCGCCGGCGAGCAGGTGTTCAACACGGCGATCGCGCGGCGCACGCCGGCGGGCGCGTTCGACGGCATGGTGACGATCGCGCTGCGCCCATCGTATTTCAGCGCGTTCTATCGCGAGCTGATCGGCGATAACCCGAGCGTGTCGCTCGGTCTGACGCGCGCGGACGGCGAAGTGCTCGCGTGGTATCCGCCGCGCCCGGCCGATCGCATGGCGCTCGCGGCCAGCTCGCCGCTGCGCGAGGCGTACCGCGCGGGCGGCCGAAGCGGCGTCGTCAGGATGGTTTCGGGGCTGGACGATCAGCTGAAGATCGTCGCGTTCCGGCGCGTCGGCGGGTATCCGGCCTATGTATCGAGCGGCTATCCGATCGCGACGATCTGGTCGGCATGGTGGAAGCATCTGAGCGTGCTCGCGCTCTCGATCTTCGCGCCGTGCGTCGTGCTGTGGGGCGTAATCGCGCAGTCGTTGCGGCGCCTCGCGACCGAAGAGGAAGCATGGGAGCGCTGGCAGGCCGAAGCGTCGATGCGCCGCTCGATCGAATCGGCGTATCGGCAGGCGCGCAAGATGGAGGCGCTCGGCAATCTCGTCGGCAGCGTCGCGCACGACTTCAACAATCTGCTGATGATCGTCTCGACCAACGTGCAGATCGCGCGGCGGCGCGGCGCGCCCGGCCTCGATCGCGAACTCACGGCGATGGAACGCGCGCTGAAAAGCGGCCAGTCGCTCACGCGGCAACTGCTCGGCGTCGCGCGCAAGCAGCCGTTGCGCAGCGAGATCATCGCGATCGGCAAATGGGTGCCGGCGGGGCGCGAGTTGCTGCGCGCATCGCTCGGCGCGAAGGTGGCGCTCAGCGTCGAAGTCGCGCCGGAGGTGTGGGCGATCCGCGTCGATCCGGCGGAACTGGAGCTCGCGCTCATCAACGTCGCGGTGAACGCGCGCGACGCGATGCCCAACGGCGGCACCTTCACCGTGCGCGCCGGCAACGTGCGCTTTCGCCACGAGGACGGCTTTCCGATCACCGGCGAATTCGTGCAGATCACGCTCGAAGACAACGGCTTCGGCATGAGCGCCGAAGTGCTCGGGCGCGCGTTCGAACCGCTTTTCACGACCAAGCCGAAAGGCATGGGCACGGGCCTCGGCCTGCCGCAGGTGTTCGCGTTCTGCGAGCGCGCGGGCGGGCTCGCGACCATCGACAGCGCGATCGGCGCGGGCACCGCCGTGCGTCTGTACCTGCCGCGCGCGACGGCGGCGGCGCCCGGCGCGGCCGCGAAGCACGAACAAGCGGCGTCGCAGGAAGCGGACGGCTTGCGCGTGCTGCTCGTCGAGGACAACGAGGAAGTCGCCGCCGGCACCGAAGCGCTGCTCACGATGATGGGCCACCACGTCACCTACCTCTTCAACGCCGATGCCGCCGCGACGATGCTCGAAGCCGCGCGCGCCGACGCATCGGCCGGTTTTCCGTTCGATGTCGTGCTCTCCGACATTCACATGCCGGGGCAGATGAACGGCATCGATCTCGCCGAAATGATGCAGCGCTTTCACCCGCGCATTCCGGTGATCCTCGTCACGGGTTACGCGGAAGAGCTCGACCGCGCGCGGCAGGTCGGCGCGCGCGTGCTGTCGAAGCCATTCGACATCGCGCTGCTCGACGCGCTCCTGCGCGCGATCCGCGACGGCGCGACGCCTTCCGATCTGCGCGCGGCGCGTTCGGTCGATCGCTGAACCGCCCGCGCTGCAATCGACTTTTGCACGCGCGTTTGTAAAAGCGCCGGCTCCTTTTCCCGCGCCGTGCCGCTCGCGCCGGTTCACGCGCATCCGGCACGCGAGTTGCGTGAATGCCGACATGCGCGGCGACCGACGTCGCCGATTTTCGGAATTCGCCCATCCGCAGGAGGCGTACATGCGACACACCGTCATCGGAGTTTTCGACACCTATGCACAGGCCGAGGACGCGCGCTCGGCCCTGATCGCCGCCGGCTTCCTGCGCGCGGATATCGAACTGCAGGCCAATCCCAAGCGCGACGATGCAGCCGCGCCGTCCGACATGCCCGATGCCGTCACGCATCAGGAGCCGGGCGTGCTCGCCAACATCGAGCGCTTCTTCAGCATGCTCTTCGGCGGACGCGATCAGCCGCCGGAAGTCGCGCACTATTCCGAGGCCGTGCGGCGCGGTGCGATCCTCGTCGCCGTCGAAACGCCGAGCGTCGAGCAGGCCGACATCGCGCGCGCGACGCTGTCCGATCAGGGCGCGATCGATATCGATGAACGCGCGGCAAGCTGGACGACGCTCGAACACGGCACGTCCGCGGCGGCCGCCGATGACCGCGATCATTCGGTGCTCGACGAACTGGGCCTCGGACGCGGCAGCGCGGTGCCGGGACGCGAGCCGGTGAACGATCCCGACCAGACGCCGTCGCGTGCGCGGGCTTATCCGCACGCCGATGTCGGCGATCCGGCCGCGCTGACGCCGCGCGATTACGTCAGCGATCCCGCCGACGATCCGCTGATGCCGCGCGGCGGCATGTCGCAATCGCAGTCCCAATCCCAGTCGATGACGAGCGACGCCGAACGCACCGCCCGCGATCCGCTCGCCGGTCGCGACCCGGTCACGGGCCGGGATCCGCACGCGACGACCGGCGCCGATCCGCTCGCCGGGACGCCCGCCGATCCGCTCGCGGCGCGCACCGAACTCGCGGGCGATTCGCTATCGGAGCGCGACGCCATCGCGGGCCGCGATCCGCTGCGCACGACCGGCGCGGTGCCGCCCGAGCGCGCTCCGTTGCCCGGCGTGCGTACCGACACGGCGTCCGAATGGCGCTCCGTCGAACCGCTGAGCCCGCTCGACGAACCCGCGACGCCGTCTCAGGCGGGCGCGGCGCGCGCGGCGGGATCGTCGCCCGATCCGGTTGTCGCTTCGGCGGGAACGCAGGCGGGCGGTCCGGTCGGACCCATCGGAAATCCGCAAAACGTGCCCAATGAATTCATGGAGTACGAAGACGACTTCCGCGCCGATTACGCATCGAAGTATTCGGCGACGGGCGAGCCTTACGAGGACTATCAGGGCGCGTATCGCTACGGCGCGACGCTCGGCAACGACGATCGATTCCGCAGCCGCACCTGGGACGATCAGATGGAATACGAAACGCGCCGCGACTGGGAGAGCAAGCACCCCGAAGGCGATACGTGGGAACGCTTCAAGGCGGCGATTCGTCACGGCTGGGATCGTGTGACGGGACATCATCACGTCTGAGTTCCGAGCCGCTCACGACAACGGCCCGCTTGCGCGGGCCGTTTTTTCGTGTGAACGGTGAGCGCTCAGGCCGCCCGATCCCGCACCCATGCGACGTACTTGTCCATGAACGTCTGCAGATATTTGCGCGTGTCTTCGCTCACGATATTGCCGTTTTCGTCGATGCGCTTTTCGTCGTGCTTGATGTACATCTCCGGCTGATTCATCAGCACGATGTCGAGGTACGCGCACACGCCGCGCAGATGCGACTGCGCGATCGCCGTGCCGATCGCCCCGACCGACGTCCCGATGATCGCGCCCGGCTTGCCGCCCCACGCGCTTTGTCCCCACGGACGCGAGCCCCAGTCGAGCGCGTTCTTCAGCACACCGGGAATCGAGCGGTTGTATTCCGGCGTGACGATCAAGAGGCCGTTTGCTTCGGCGATCTTCTGCTTGAACGTGCGCGCGGCTTCGGGAAAGTCGCTGTCGTAGTCCTGGCTGTACAACGGCAGGCTGCCGATGTCGAGAAACTCGAACGAGAAATCGCCCGGCGCGAGCGACACCAGCGCATGCGCGAGCTGCTTGTTGAACGAACCCTGTCGCAGACTGCCGACGACCACCGCGATCTTTAAGGCCATGAGATCTTCCCCGTCAAAGGTATGAAAAGGCGGATGAAGCGTTCCGGACAACGCCGTCCTCGCGACGACGCGCGTGCACATGATAGGCGCATCGCGGGTCGGCCGTCTTCATGCGCGCAGTCAATCGGGACTATTTTTGCGATGAATCGAGCAATGTACCTCGCGCCGCGCCACTACGCGGTTCACAGTGAGCTATCCCCATGGTTATCCACAGTTTCTGTGGATAAGTCGAGAGTAACTTTCATTCCGATAATTTTCTGATTCAACCACGAAACAAAGCGCCCCAAGTCGCGCAAAAAGGTCGTACGAATCGGAACGCATCCTTGCTGATCGCGTAAAAATCTCCGCATTAAGTGAGCGATTACTTGCCATCGCGGGCCCGCATTCATCCACTCTGAACAACAATGTGTTGGCTCAATCAGTATTTTTGTCCAATAGGAATCCTCCTAGACTGCCTCTCAAGCGTCGGCCCCGACGCACACGCATCCAGGAGATTCAAATGAAAAGCTCATTGATCGGCGGTCTCGTTTTGTCGGCGCTTCTCGCCACCGCGCCCGCTTTTGCGCAATCGACGCCTGTGGGCAAGACCCGCGCCGAAGTGAAAGCGGAGCTACAGAGCGCGCGTCGCGCGGGCGATCTGGATGCGGTCAACGCGCTGAGCTATCCGCAATTGCGTCCTTATCAGGAACGGCACGCACAGCTTCAGGCCGGCGTGCGCGACGGCTCCAGCGCGCACTGAACAGCAGCGATTTCGATAATCAGAGGAAGCAGTCTGAACTGGCCCTCCTCCACCGTCGGAATGAAGGTGGTTCGCCCGGTGCCCCCGCGCCGGGCTTTTTTTCGCGGTCAGAGCAAAGCCGCGTTCAGTACGCGTAGCCCGCGATGATGAGACCGAAGACCGGCAGCATGATGGTGAGCTCCGAGGGAAAAAGGTGAGACGTTTCGGGAGCCTCCCCACGGTGAGCCAGCCGATACAGCCGCGCCTCACTTATAGCCGGATCATCGGGATCGCGAAGCAATTTCGGCAGCTCAGTCACATTCTTAAGTGGACCACCCAAGCCGTTGTTCTTTAACGCATTCGACTTGCCTGACCACGATGCGGCGCGGCATGTACTTCGAGCCGCCCGGTCATCGTTTCGAAACGCGCCGGCTTCGGCTACGCGACGCGCTCCGCTAAAGGTGAGCAGATTCGGGAGTCAGGAAAAGGCCTTGTCGCCAGGCCGCGGCCCAGGAATAAAACCCAGTCGGCACAGCTACTTGCGCTTCCCGCGGTTATTTACCCGCGTCATGGATACGCCTTGAGGTGAGGAAATTCGGGAGCCACTCGGCGGACGGAACGGCACTTGCTGCTCTGTCAGCCCTCGTACTTCTCACCCACCCCGGCAACATGACCATCAAAAGACCTTGGGCATACGGCGCTGCGGCGCTGGCTCTGATCGGCGGCGTCGCGACGCTGGCTGCATGCGCGTCGAACGGGGCGCGCCCAAGCGGCAACGACAACGTGCCCGAACCGTCGAAGGCCGTCGACATCGATCGCTATCTCGGTCACTGGCACGAGTTCGCGCGTTACGAAAATCGCTTCGAGCGCAATTGCGAAGCCGTCACGGCGAACTACGCGCGTCGCGAGGACGGGCTCGTATCCGTCGTCAACGCGTGCAGGCAAGGCGGGCTGAGCGGTCCGTACCGGTCGGCCGAAGGACGCGCGAAGATCGTCCCCGGATCGAATGGGACGAAGCTGAAGGTGTCGTTCTTCGGTCCGTTCTATGTCGGCGACTACTGGATTCTGGATCACGCCGACGATTACACGTGGTCCATCGTCGGCGAACCGACCGGGCGTTATCTGTGGATTTTGACGCGCGAGGCGAAGCCTTCGGCGGAGTTGCGTCGCACGCTGATCGAGCGCACGCGCGCGCTCGGTTACGACGTCACGATGCTGCGCGAAACGCAGCAAGGCTGACTTTTCAGCTTGCCTTGCAAGCGACGAGCAGCGAGTTCTGATTGTTCTCGGTCGACTGGCCAAGCACGTCGTAGCCGTTCGGACAGAGCGCCTTCGCGTTGTCCGTGCAATTGCGCCATCCGCCGTAGGCGGGGCATTGAATCTGTTGCGTCGGACGTCCGTCGGCGGAGAAAAGCGGCGGCGCGCTGCTGCATCCGGCGAGCGCCCACGCGCTGCCCGCCAGCATGATCGAAAGGCCGAGTTTTCTGCCGAGTTCCGTCGCGCTTTTCATCCGCTACCCCTTTGATTCTTGGTCGTTATTTTTCGATTTCGGGAGTATGCCACGCGAAGCTTTCGCGACAATTCGCCTGTTCGCAAAAGTGCGTCAGACGGCGATGCCGAGCGCCGCGATCTTCTTGTACAACGTCGCCCGTCCGATGCCGATTTTCTCCGCCGCATCCGCGACCCGACCGCCGCTCGCGCGCAACGCATCCGAGAGAAAGCGCCGCTCGAAATCGGCCATCGCGTCGGCGTACGACACGTTCGGCGGCTCGTCGCCTTCCTGGGCGACGGGTTCGGCCTGCGCCGCGATCGCCACTCGCCCCGCATCGATGAACGCGGAGAGCGCGCGGGCGTCGATGTGCTCGGTTTCGGACAGCATCAACGCGCGTTCGAGCGTGTTGCGCAGTTCGCGGACATTGCCGGGCCAGGAATACGCCTCGAGCAGTTGGAGGCCATCTTTATGCAGCACGAAATGGCCGACGTGCCCCGGCCGCGTATCGGCGGACAGGTCTTCGAGGATCGCGTAAGCGAGCGCTTCGATATCGGCGAGCCGGTCGCGCAACGGCGGCGCGTGGATCGTCAGCACGTTCAGCCGATAGAACAGGTCCGCGCGAAAGCGTCCCGCCGCGACGAGCGCGGGCAGATCGGCGGAGGTCGCCGCGATGATGCGGACATCCGCGCGCACGATGCGATTCGAGCCGAGCGGCTCGAACTCCTTGTCCTGCAGCACGCGCAGCAGCTTGCCCTGAAGCGGCAGCGGCATATCGCCGATTTCGTCGAGGAAAAGCGTGCCGCCATCGGCGAGTTCGAACTTGCCGACGCGCCCTTTCCGCTCCGCGCCCGTGTACGCGCCCGCCGCCGCGCCGAAGAACTCGACTTCGAGCAGCGTGTCGGGGATCGCCGCGACGTTGACGGTCACGAGCGGCTTACCCGCGCGCGTCGACGCGCCGTGGATCGAATGCGCGAGCAGTTCCTTGCCGGTGCCGGTTTCGCCGAGCAGAAGCACGGGCGAATCGACGAGCGCCGCGCGCCGCGCCTGACGTTTCACTTCGAGACTGACCGGGCTCGTGCCGACGAAGCTCGAAAACGTATACTTCGCGCGCCTCGCCTGCGCGAGCGACTGGCGCGTCGCGATCAGTTCCTGCTGCACGCGCGAGTAATGCGCGAACAGCGGCGTGAGCGCCTTCATCTCGTCGAAGAGCGCGAAGCCGATCGCGCCGACCGTCGCGCCCGAGTCGTCCTTTAGCGGCAGACGCGTGACGACGAGCGGCTCGCGATCCGTTTCCAGCACGTCGAGCAGAATCGGCTTGCCGGTCGCGACGACCTCGCGCATCAGGCTGTTCGGAATCACCGCTTCGCAGTCGAGTCCGATCGCGTCGAGCGGATCGTCGAAGCCGAAGCGCGCCGCGTAGCGCTTGTTGATCCACACGACGCGCGCGTCCGCGTCGACGATGAAGGTGCCTTCGCTCAGATTCTCGAAGGTCTTGAAAAGCGACTCCATCGCGCGGCGCATCACGTCGCTGTAGTCCGCCGGCACGTTGATCCAGTCGTTGCGCATGGCGCCCAAAGTCTCCGTTTTCTCCATATCGAGACGACTATCTCAATCCGGAGACGCGCCCGCTATCCGCATCTGCACTAGTTCTCAATGCTGTATGCAGCTGTTTCGATAGACGAGGATGTCTCCGTTCGGAGACATTTTCCTGAAACCTTGCGATGTCATCTTCCCCTGATGCCTGTCGCGCCTGAGTTTCAGCACACTGGCACGGAAAGTGCATTTTGCACGCGCGGTGCGTTATCCATGCGCCGGCAGCGCTTCCAGAAGAGGCGCGCTGACAGTTTCAAAGAACAACCATCACGGAGACTCAATGTCGTTCATCATCGTGCTCGCCGCCCTGGCGTTCCTGATGCTCGCCGCCTATCGCGGCTACAGCGTCATTCTTTTTGCGCCGATCGCCGCGCTCGCGGCCGTCCTCCTCACCGATCCCGCTGCCGTCGCGCCCGTTTTCTCCGGCATCTTCATGGAGAAGATGGTCGGCTTCGTGAAGCTCTACTTTCCTGTGTTTCTGCTCGGCGCGGTGTTCGGCAAGGTCATCGAGCTGTCGGGATTCTCGGAGTCGATCGTCGCCGCAGCCATTCGATACATCGGCAAGTCGCGCGTGAATGCGGTGATCGTCGCGGTGTGCGCGTTGCTCACCTATGGCGGCGTGTCGCTGTTCGTCGTCGTGTTCGCGGTGTATCCGTTCGCGGCTGAGATGTATCGGCAGAGCAATATTCCGAAGCGTCTGATGCCGGGCGCGATTGCGCTGGGCGCGTTCTCGTTCACGATGGATTCGCTGCCGGGCACGCCGCAGATTCAGAACATCATCCCGACGACGTTCTTCAAGACGACTGGCTGGGCCGCGCCGTGGCTCGGCGTGATCGGTTCGCTGTTCATTATCGTCGTCGGCCTGGCGTTTCTCGAATGGCGCCGGCGCTCGGCGATGGCCAAGGGCGAAGGCTACGGCACGTCGCTCGTGAATGAGCCGGAGCGTGTGGAATCGACGTCGCTGCCGAATCCGATGCTCGCGATCGCGCCGCTGATTCTCGTCGGCGTTGCCAACTTCGCGCTGACGAAGTGGATTCCGACGTGGTATGGCGCGAGCTATACCGTGCCGCCGGAAGTGCTGCCGGGCGTGCATGCGCCTGTCACGACGGCTGTCAAAACCGTCGTCGCGATCTGGGCGGTGGAAGGTGCGTTGCTGCTTGGCATCGTGCTCGTTCTGCTGACCGCGTTTTCGCGCGTGAAGGAGCGGTTCGCGGTGGGGACGCGGGCGGCCGTTGCGGGGGCGCTCCTCGCGGCGATGAACACGGCTTCCGAATATGGCTTCGGTGGTGTGATCGCGGCTTTGCCAGGGTTTCTCGTGGTCAGCGATGCGCTCAAGAGCATTCCCAATCCGCTCGTCAATGCGGCTATCTCCGTTTCGTCACTCGCGGGGATTACGGGGTCTGCTTCCGGCGGGATGAGTATCGCGCTTGCTGCCATGTCGGATACGTTTATCGCTGGCGCTCAAGCTGCACATATTCCTTTGGAAGTGCTGCATCGCGTTGTGGCTATGGCCTCCGGTGGTATGGATACGCTGCCGCATAACGGTGCTGTTATTACTCTTCTGGCCGTGACCGGGCTCACGCATCGCGAGTCTTATCGCGATATTTTCGCTGTGACCATCATCAAGACTTTGGCTGTGTTCTTTGTTATCGCGGTTTATTACGCGACCGGCATTGTTTGATTTTTTTCGGTTTATGCCGGATCCCGTTTTCTTAGTGGTCTATTAGCGTTGCCCCTGTGCGGGGCGGCACCTACTTTCTTTGCTGCTGCAAAGAAAGTAGGCAAAGAAAGCAGCTTTTCAAGCCCGCGGTCACACGCAATTTGGGTAGTCCTCTCGTCCTAGGCGGCACTCGCCTAAAGAGTGCCCTCGAAGGACTAACCGGGCTTGGCTCGCGCACGGTCTGCCGCCCGAAACCGTTGAGAACGCTGGTTCAGCACGAAATGGCTTCGGCACAGCGCTACGCGCTGCCGCCGGGTCCGCAAGGGAAACCAACGTGAGGCAAGTGCAGTGAGATGGAGGCGTTAGTGAAGAAGCGCATGCATCCCCGCTTGACCGGTCGGCCGCGAAGCGGGCTGGAGCTATTTCGTGCTGAACCAGTTTGTTATGTGGTGCGATGTTACAGACCGTGCGCGAGCCAAGCCCGATTAGGTGTTTGAGGGCACTCTTTAGGCAGCCCACGATGGACGAGAGGACTACCCAAATTGCGTGTGACCGCGGGCGTATCAGTAGCTGCTTTCTTTGCTTACTTTCTTTGCAGCAGCAAAGAAAGTGAGTGCCGCCCCGCACAGGGGCAGTGCTAATAGACCGACACGATCACGGGATCCGGCGAAAAAAAAGAAAAAACCCTAATTTACGCACAGCAAGCCAACACACCAAACTCCGCAGAACCCGATCAAAACTCCGGAAAGAAGGAAAAAACCCGCATATGACCCAAACCGCATTGAACAAAGCGCTCGCCGGCAAGACGGCATTGGTCACCGGCTCGACGAGCGGCATCGGCCTCGGCATCGCGACGGCACTCGCACAGGCAGGCGCGAATCTCGTGCTCAACGGTTTCGGCGATATCGAAGGCGCGCTGAAGCAGATCGAAGCCACCGGCGTGAAAGCGGTCCACCATCCCGCCGACATGACGAAGCCCGAAGAAATCGAAGCGATGATCGCCTTCGCAAACGAGCAATTCGGCGCCGTCGATGTCCTCGTCAACAACGCCGGCATCCAGCACGTCGCGACCATCGACGAATTCCCGGTCGATCGCTGGGACGCGATCATCGCGATTAACCTCAGCTCGGCGTTCCACACGATGCGCGTCGCGCTGCCGCAAATGCGCGCGCGCAACTGGGGCCGCGTCATCAATATCGCGTCGGTGCACGGGCTCGTCGGCTCGGCGGGCAAATCGGCGTACGTCGCCGCGAAACACGGCATTCTCGGCCTGACCAAAGTCGCCGCGCTCGAAAACGCCCGCACCGGCGTGACCGTCAACGCAATCTGCCCAGGCTTCGTGCTCACGCCGCTCGTGCAGAAACAGATCGACGATCTCGCCGCCCGCGACTCGCTCACGCCGGACGCGGCCCGCGCCAAGCTGCTCGGCGACAAACAGCCGTCCGCGCAATTCGTGACGGCGCAGCAGATCGGCGATATGGCCGTGTTCCTCTGCTCCGATGCCGCCAGCGAAATGCGCGGCTCGGCGCTGCAAATCGACGGCGGATGGAGCGCGCAGTAACTAACGCGCCCTATCGGCGACAAATCGCCACACTTGAGCGTTTCAGTCGGATTCCCCTAAAGATTGTGGGGCCAATCGCCGTTATGTCCTTGTAATGAGACGCGCGCCGCCTTCGAAAAGCGGCGCGCGACGCGAAGAAGAATCAAGGACACCATGCGCAATAATCAGCCCGTAACCCAGCAAGAGTTCGAATTCCCCGCCTCGGCGATGCTCGTCTCCGCCACCGACCTTTCCGGCAACATCCAGTACTGCAATCCGGCTTTCGTGTCGGTGTCGGGCTTCTCGCGCGACGAGCTGATCGGCCAGCCGCACAACCTCATCCGGCATCCCGACATGCCGCGCGAAGCGTTCGCCGATCTCTGGTCGACCGTGCGCGCCGGCCGCTCGTGGACCGCGCTCGTCAAGAATCGCCGCAAGAACGGCGATCACTACTGGGTGCGCGCGAACGTCACGCCGGTGATGGACCACGGCAAGGTCGTCGGCTATCTCTCCGTGCGCGTGAAGCCGACGCGCGATGAAGTCCGCGACGCCACCGCGCTCTACGCGCAGATCAAGGCCGGCAACGCGTCGCGACGCCTCGTGCGCGGCGCGCTCGTGAAGAACGGCATCGCGGGCAAGCTCGCGGCGCTCGCGAACCTGCCGGTGAGTTCGCGTCTCGCCACGGCTTTCGCCGCCGTGCCCGTCAGCATGCTGGTCGCGGCGCTGGCAGGATGGCGCGGCGCGCCGCCGCTGCCCTTCTGGATCGCGCTCGGCGTGAGTTCCGTTGCGAGCTTCGTGGGCTGGCTCGCGCTTTCGCGTCAGGTCGATGCGCCCGTCCGCACGATGTCCGGTTTCGCGGCGCGCATGGCCGCGGGCGATCTGACCGCCGACATGCCCGATGCGCGTCACGACGATCTCGGCGACGTGCAGCGCGCGCTCGGGCAGTTGAAGGCGAATCTCGCGGCGATCGTCTTCGACGTGCGCGGCCAGATCGGCGGCATGCTCGAGGCCGCCAACGAGATTTCGAGCGGCAACACGGACTTGTCGCGCCGCACGGAGATGCAGGCGGCATCGCTCGAACAGACGGCCGCGACGATGGATCAGCTCACGACGACCGTGCAAGGCAACGCCGACGCCACCGTGCGCGCGCTGGAAGTCGTCAAGGAAGCGCAGGCCGCGGCGGACGACGGCGGGCGCATCGCGAGCCAGGTCGAGCAGACGATGGCAGGCATCACGGCGGCGTCGCGGCGCATCGCGGACATCACCGATGTCATCGACGGCATCGCGTTCCAGACCAACATCCTCGCGCTCAACGCGGCCGTCGAGGCGGCGCGCGCGGGCGAAGCGGGCCGCTCGTTCGCTGTCGTCGCGACCGAAGTGCGCAATCTGGCGCAGCGCTGCGCGGCATCGGCGAAGGAAATCGAAGGCGTCGTCGCGACGAGCGTCGCGCAGATCGCGGAAGGCACGAGCCTCGTCGCGCGCACGACGAGCCAGATGCGCGCCATCGACGAAGCGGTGAACCGCGTATCGGCGATCATCATGGAAGTCGCGAAGGCGAGCGGCGAGCAGGCCGAGGGCATCGCGCAGGTGAATCAGGCGGTCGCGCATCTCGACGATTCGACCCAGCAGAACGCCGCGCTCGTCGAGCAGGCTGCGGCCACCGCGCAGCGCCTCGCGGAACGCGCGGTCGTGCTCGACGAAGCCGTGCGCCTCTTTACCGTGGCGAAGGCTTAGGATCGCTTGGTACTATCGGACATTGCCCACGAGGAGTGTCTCCGATGACCGCTGAGAACAATCGCACGGAAGAAGCGCGAGCGATGGAACGTATCGTCAACGCGACGCGCCAGGTTCAGTCCGCTTTCCTGGCGCTGCAAAAGCAGTTTCCGCCCGAAGGCGACGGCCGGCCTTCGCAGATGGCGCTGCAGACCTTCGACGCCGCGCTTCAGGAACTCGAAGACGCGCAAGCCGCCTTCGACACCATGCTCAACGATCTGTTCGACGGCAACCGCTAAATCGCCACGTTCTCGCGCGGGCCGTTCAGCGCGGTTTCATCGCCGGCGTCGTTGAGGCCCGCCCACGGCACGCCGTCGGCGGACTGGCGGCGCGCGGCGGCCACGCACGCTTCGACCAGCTCCCTGAACGACACCGCCGCCGAACTCGTACGCACGAGCACTTCGCCTTGCAGCGAACTTTCGGGGAAGATCAAGCCGACGATCAGTTCCGCCGACGGCGCGCGCTGATGCAGACGCCGCAGCAGGTTGCGCAGATACGGCGGCGACTCGGCGGCATCGAACGACACGACGCAGATGATCGTCACGCCGGCGAGATCGACCTCGCCGAAGCGTCCGCGCGAAAAGCGCTCGTAGCCCGCGAGGTCCGCGTACAGGCCGTGCTTGCGAAACAGCTGCACGGCGATGGTCGCCGCGAGATCGTCGAGCTCGCTTCTCCCCGCGATGCAGAGCACCGACGCCGTGTGGCCTTCCTTCTGCGCATCGAAGCGCGCGGGCGGCGTCTCGGGCGCGATGCGCGGCCCGTCGTCGGGCGATTCGAAACTCGCGGGCAAGTCCTCTTTCGGCGCGACGGTGACGGCCGTGTCCTCCGCATCCTCCAGCCCTTCGATGATGTCGAGCGCCGACTCGTTGATGCGCCGCAACTGATCCGCCGTGACGACGCCGCGCAACACGTCGTTATGCGCGTAGCGCAAGCCTTCGAGCGCGACATCGTCGTAGTACGCGATCAGAGAGCGTTCCTTGAGCAACGTCTCGGCCTGCACGAGCGCCTCGTCGGGATCGTTCGCGAGCAGGCGCTGATAGAAGTTCTCGGCGGGCGTGAGCGCGGGCCGGTCGCCGAACAGCACGTCGAGAAATTCGAGGCGATCGACATGGCGGCCGAGAATCACGAGGCAGAGCGTGAGCGGCGTCGAGAGCACGAGGCCGATCGGCCCCCAGATCCAGCTCCAGAAAATCGCCGCGACGATCACCGCGAACGGCGACAGGCCCGTGCTATGCCCGTACAGCAGCGGCTCGACGACTTGACCCGCGACGATGTCCGTCACGCCGAAGAGCACGATGGTCCACACGAGCATCGCCCAGCCGGGACCGACGGCCGCCGCGAACACGACCGCGACGATCGCCGCGATCCACGTTCCAACATACGGTACGAAGCGCAGAAGCGCGGTCATCACGCCGAAGAGCAGCGCGCCCGGCACGCCGATGATCGCGAGCCCGATCGAAATGACGATGCCCACGCCCACGTTGATGCCGAGCTGCGCGAGGAAGTAGCGCGACAGGCGCCGCGCGGCTTCGTCCATCGCGGTGGTCGCCCGATGCAGGTCGCGCGAGCCGAAAAGCCGTATCAGCCGGTCGCGCAGATCTTCGCGCTGAAGCAGGATGAACACCGCGACCACGAGCACGATGCCGGTGGTTTCCAGCGGACTGATGATCGGCGACAGAAAGCGCTGCGCGAGTTCCAGCGGCGTCGGCGTGGGCTCGTGCACTTCGACGGGCATCGGCTGGTCGATCGGCGAAGCGGCCGGATTGTCCTCGTTCTTCGGCTCCTGCTCGCGCGCGGGCGAAATCCGCTTCAGCGCGCGCGATGCGCGGCCGAGAAACTCATCGGCGCGGCCGACAGTCACCTTCTGCACGGAATCGATCTTGCGCTCGACGGCGACCTGATACTTCGGCAGATCGCCCGCGAGCTGCGCGACCTGAGCGCCGATCAGCGCGCCGACCGCCGTCAGCACCGACAGCGCGACCACTACGGCGACGATCACAGAAGGCACTTGCCCGAAGCGCAGCCGCCGCAGGAAATCGACGAACGGCGCGAGCAGAAAGCTCAGCAGAATCGCGAGGATGATCGGGATCATCACCGCGCGGCCGAAGTACAGCGCGCAAATGACGATGACGCCTGTCACGAGCGACGCCAGCGCGCGCACGCCGGGCGCTTCCGGCGGCAGGATCTTCGCGGGTGGCCGGCGCGGCCCGGGTGCTTGCGGCATGGAAACGGCTCGCTTTTAGTGTGTGGTCGGCGTGGAACGGCCAGTGCGCAGGCCGGAGCAACGTTGCATTATGCAAGACGCGTGCCGTCGATAAGCCGTTCGCCGCGAATAAGGTGAGCGCCTCCGGGATTCAAATTCGGCTGCGATCGGTTCAATGGTGAGGCAATACGGGAGCGAGCGCGCCGGAACAAACGCTGGTCTGGTTGTAAGAAGGGTGATCGGCCAATGCACCGGCGCGCGGACTACACTGAATCACGCTCTGCATTGGAGTCCGCCATGAACGCGATCCGCGCTTCAGTCGTAGTCATATCGGCATTCGCCGTCACATCGGCGTTCGCGCAGCTTCATCCGAGCGCCGAAACCGACATGTACGCGCCGCAAAACAGCACCAAGCTCATGCCGAACGCGCCGCTCGGCAGTCAATACCCGACGCACGGCAACGCGCAGGCCGGCGAGCTCAATCTCAATCCGAGCGATCCGCGCGCGCAGCTCGTCAACGGCCTGCCGAACAACGCCAACAGCGGCGGATACGGTTCGCCGCTCGCCGGCAACAAGGCGAACGTGCCGCGCGGCGAATAAATGACGTGGGTCCGCGCACCGATAGCGCGCTCACCATTCTCGTTTCGAGAATGGTGATTTGAAAATCGACGGGATTCTCCTCATCGCGGCAAGAACCGATACTCGATTCACAGGACGGGACGTCTCCCGGCCATCAACCGAATCAGGGAATCTGCCGTGAAGATCTATCACCATCCGCTGTCCGGGCACTCGCACCGCGCGCGTCTCTTCCTGAATCTGCTGGGCGTCGAACACGAAGAAGCGTTCGTCGATCTCGCCGCCGCCGCGCACAAGACGCCCGACTATCTGAAGCTGAACCGCTTCGGCCAGATTCCCGTGCTCGTCGATGGCGACACGGTTATCGCCGATTCGAACGCAATCCTCGTCTATCTCGCGAAAAAAGCCGGCAACACGAAGTGGCTGCCCGAAACGCCCGCCGAAGCCGCCGCCGTGCAGCGCTGGCTCTCCGTCGCGGCCGGGCAGATCGCGTTCGGTCCCGCCGCCGCGCGTCTCATCACCGTGTTCGGCGCGAAGTTCGACGCGAACGAAGTCATCGCCCGCGCGCACAACGTCCTCAAGGTGCTCGACGCGGAACTGGCGAATCGAGATTGGATCGCCGATATCGACGAGACCGCCGCCGCGCACCCGACCATCGCGGATGTCGCGCTCTACAGCTATATCTCGAGTGCGCCCGAAGGCAACGTCGACCTTTCCGCCTACGCGAACGTGAACGCGTGGCTGAAGCGCGTCGAAGCGCTGAAGGGTTTCGTTCCGTTCCAAAAGACGGCCGCGGGTCTCGCGGCGTAAAGTGAGCGCGGCGGCCGGCTCGCGCCGTGCCGCCGCGCCCGAATCGAAGAGGCATACGATCATGTCCGCTTCCGCGCTTGGCAATGTCAAACAGGTCGCCACGCCCTCGCCGTGGCATCGCGGCGAACTCGCCATTCAGAAGGCTTTCGGCGTCGACGAGCGCATGGACGGCGTCGGCCGGCGCGTCGTGCGCGATTACATGCCGGATCAGCATCGCCAGTTCTTCGGGCAACTGCCGTTCATCGTGGCCGGTTCCGTCGATGAACGCGGCGATCCGTGGGCGACGCTGCTCGCCGGGCATCCCGGCTTCATGCACGCGACCGATGCCAAAACGCTGTCGATGAGCCCCGCCCGCGATCCGCTCGATCCCGCCGACGCCGGCATGCACGATGGCGCGTCGATCGGCCTGCTCGGCATCGAAATGCACACGCGCCGCCGCAATCGCATGAACGGCGTGATTCATCGCGATGGCGCGAACCTCGCGTTCGACGTGGCCGTCGAACAGAGCTTCGGCAATTGCCCGCAGTACATCCAGTTGCGCGATTTCGAGTTCGTGCGCGATCCTTCCTTGCCGTCGCCGGTCGAGCCGCTCGAATCCGACGCCCTTTCGCCGCGCGCAAAAGCGATGATCGCGAACGCGGATACGTTCTTCGTCGCGTCGTATTTCGATCGCGAGGACGGGCATCGGCAAGTGGACGTATCGCATCGCGGCGGCAAACCGGGTTTCGTGCGTCTGTCGGACGACGGCTCGCTCACGATTCCGGATTTCGCCGGCAATCTCTTCTTCAACACGCTCGGCAACATTCTCGTGAACGCTCGCGCGGGACTCGTGTTCGCGGACTTCGAAACCGGCGACATGCTGCAGCTCGCGGGCGACGCGGAAGTGCTGCTCGACTCGCCCGAAACCGCCGCATTTCAGGGCGCGGAACGGCTGTGGCGCTTCACGCCGCGCCGCATCGTGTATCGCGCCGAGGCGCTGCCCTTGCGATGGAAAGCGCGCAGCGACGGCGCATCGCCCAATTCGCTGATGACCGGCGACTGGACGCAAGTGGCCGAGCGCCTGAAGGCGTCCACGCTCGCGAACGTGTGGCGCGCGTTTCGCGTGAGCAGAATCGTCGATGAGAGCGATGCGATCCGCTCGTTCCATCTCGAACCCGCCGATGGCGCGGGCATCGTTCCGCACAAGGCCGGTCAGCATCTGCCGATGCGCGTGACGCTGCCGGGCGAGGCGAAACCGCAGATTCGCACGTACACGCTGTCGGTCGCGCCGTCGGACGGCGTGTATCGCATCAGCGTGAAGCGCGACGGGCGCGTGTCGGCACATCTGCACGACACGCTGAAAGCGGGCGACGTCATCGAGGCGCGCGCGCCCGCCGGAGACTTCACGATCGATCCGTTCGAGCAGCGTCCCGCCGTGCTGATGGCGGCGGGCGTCGGCATCACGCCGATGCTCGCGATGTTGCGGCACATCGTCTACGAAGGCTTGAGGAAGCGCCGCGTGCGGCCGGTGTGGATGATCGTGTCGGCGCATTCGCTCGCGAGCCGCGCGTTCTCGCGCGAAATCGATGCGCTCGCGCAGAGCGCGGGCGGCGCGGTGACCGTGATCCGCGTGCTCAGCGACACGAACGGCGCGCAAATGGACCGCGATTACGACGTGTCCGGGCGCATCGACATCGATCTGCTGACGAGCCGTCTGCCCTTCAACGACTACGACTTCTATCTGTGCGGGCCGGGCGCGTTCATGCAGTCGATCTACGATGGCCTGCGCGCGCTCAATGTCGCCGATGCGCGCGTGCATGCGGAAGCGTTCGGTCCATCGGCGCTCAAGCGCACGGCGGATCGCGGCGCCGACGTCAAGCCGATGCGTCCCGCCGCGACCGAGTCCGTGAAGATCGAATTCCTGAAGTCGGGCGCGAGCGCGCAATGGCAGCCGGGCAGCGGCACCTTGCTGGAACTCGCCGAAGCGAGCGGTCTGTCGCCCGAGTTCAACTGCCGCGGCGGCACTTGCGGCACATGCCGGACGCGCATCGCGAAAGGCGCGGTGTCGTATGAAAGCGAGCCGGCGTTTCATGTCGGCGATGACGAAGCGCTGATCTGCTGCGCGATGCCCGCCGCCGAAGGAGACACGCTCGAACTAGATCTGTAACGATTGTGCCCCGCGCGCATATCCGTGAGAATGCACGGCATCTCAAGCCTGCATGTCTCGTGCTTTCCCATGGACCGTTTACAGGCAATGACGACCTTCGTCACGGTGGTCGAAACCGGCGGCTTCGCATCGGCGGCGCGCAAGCTCGACGTGTCGCCGTCGGTCGTGAGCCGCGTCGTGACGGAACTCGAAGAACATCTCGGCGTGCGCCTGCTCACGCGCACCACACGCGTCGTGCGTCTCACCGACGCCGGCAGCGGCTATTTCGAGGACTGCCGCCGCATTCTCGGCGAAATCGATAACGCCGAACTTTCCGCGACCGGCACGCATTCCTCGCCGCGCGGACTGCTTTCGATCACCGCGCCGGTGATGTTCGGCCGCCTGCACGTCACGCCGATCGTCCTCGATTATCTGGGCCGTTATCCCGAAGCGGACGCAAGCTGCTGGTTCGTCGATCGCGTGGTGAATCTCGTCGATGAAGGCATCGACGTGGCGGTGCGGATCGCGCAATTGCCGGACTCGTCGTTGCAGGCGATCAACGTCGGGCGCGTGCGGCGCGTGCTGTGCGCCTCGCCCGCTTATCTCGCGAAGCACGGCACGCCACGTCATCCGGACGATCTCGCAGAGCATGTCGTGATTGCGTCGACGGGTTCGTCGACGCCCCCGGAATGGCGTCTCTCCGACGGCGAGCGGCAGTTTCTCGTGCGCTCGCATCCTCGCCTGACGACGACCACCAACGACTCGGCCATCGCCGCCGCGCTCGCGGATTTCGGCATCGCGCGGCTCCTGTCGTATCAGATCGCGCAACACGTTGCCGACGGGCGTCTCGCAATCGTGCTGCCGGAGTTCGAGACGCCGCCCCTGCCGATCCATCTCGTGCATCGCGAAGGGCGTCACGTCACGCAGAAGGTCCGCGCATTTCTCGACCTCGCCGTGACGACGCTGCGCGCGAACGAATCGTTGCGCTGAGCGCGTTAAACAAACACGTCTTCGGTGACAAATCGTCCATCGCTCGCCGAATCGAACGGCCGTTAGCACGACTGCCGTGCAAAATGCCGGCAAAACATGCAACATAGCTGTCTCGAACGATCGCTCCGATCGCCGCGCTTTCGGCTTATCTGAACCCTTACCGGCTCACGCACCATGACGAATCCAACTTCTCCCGTGAATGAACGCCCGCTCGACATGATCATCTTCGGCGGCGGCGGAGACCTGGCGGCGCGCAAGCTGCTGCCGGCGCTCTACATGGCGCACACGCACTGCAACCTGCCCGCGGACACGCGCATTCTCGCCATCGGCCGCAAGGACTGGACGCGCGAGGATTACCTCAAGAATTTCATGGAAGAGCAGGCGCGCCCTTTCATCGATTCCAAGGTTTTCGATGCCCAGTCGTGGGACAAATTTCTCGCGCTCTTCGATTACGTGCGCATCGACGTCGAGAATCCCGGCGATTTCGAGCGTCTCGCACAGGCCGTGCGTCCTGGCTCGCAGCGCGTGCTGTATCTGTCGACGTCGCCGGAACTGTTCGTGACGATCTGCACCAACCTCGATAACGCCGGCATTCTCGACGAAAACGCCCGCGTCGTGCTTGAAAAGCCGCTCGGCCACGATCTCGCATCGGCGCGCGCGATCAACGATGCGGTCGGCAAGCACTTCAAGGAAGAGCAGATCTATCGCATCGACCATTATCTCGGCAAGGAAACCGTGCAGAACCTGATGGTGCTGCGCTTCGGCAACGCGATCTTCGGCCCGCTGTGGCAGGCGCCGTACATCAAGAGCGTGCAGATCACGGTGTCGGAGACGGTGGGCGTCGGCAGCCGCGCGGGCTTCTACGATCACACCGGCGCATTGCGCGACATGGTGCAGAACCACTTGCTGCAACTGCTTTGCATTGTCGCGATGGAGCCGCCCGTCTCGCTCGATCCGGACGCCGTGCGCGACGAAAAGCTGAAGGTGCTGAAGTCGCTGCGGCCGATGACCGTCGCCGATATCGCACGCGACACCGTGCGGGGCCAGTACACGGCGGGCGCGGTCGGCGGCGAGGCGGTGAAGGGTTATCTCGAAGAGCAGAACGTGCCCGCCGACAGCCGCGCGGAAACCTTCGTGGCGCTGCGCGCGCATATCAACAACTGGCGCTGGGCCAACGTGCCGTTCTTCCTGCGCACGGGCAAGCGCATGCAGAATCGCCGCTCGGAAATCGTCATCGACTTCGCGGACCTGCCGTTCTCGATCATCCCCGAAGGCCCGCGTCATTACGGCAACCGCCTGACGATCACGCTGCAGCCGGAAGAATCGATCCAGCTCCAGATGATGGCGAAGGAACCCGGCAGCGGCATGCACATGCAGCCCGTCACGCTCAATCTCGACCTGCAGCAGGCCATGACGCAGCGGCGCGCGGAAGCGTACGAGCGCTTGCTCATCGACGTGATTCGCGGCCGCCTCACGCACTTCATGCGGCGCGACGAACTGGAAGCCGCATGGACCTGGGTGGAGCCGATTCTCAACGGCTGGAAGGAACTCGGCGACCGTCCGCGCGGTTATACGGCGGGAACGTTCGGCCCGGCCGCTTCGAGCGCGTTGATGGCGCGCGAGAATCTCGCCTGGGCGGAAGAAGCCTGATTCACCGCATCGCGGCGTGCGGCCCCCGTTTCGAGGCCCACGCCGCGCCCGCGGCCATCACCGCGGACAACACCACGATGCCCGCGAGAATGCCTTCGAGCCGCATCAGCGCGGGCATCGGGTCCGACGACCAATGGTGGTCCTGCACGAACACCATGATGAACGCGATGCTGAACTGCCGTCCGACATAGCTCGCGCCCTGCGTGCCCGTCTGCACATGACAGCCGATCCACACGCCCACGCATAGCGCGATCATGCAGGCGAACGCGTTGTCGCCGAGTAGCGGCAACAGCGCGAGACTCGCCGCGCCCGCCAGCAGACAGCCGATGAAACGCTGAATCATGCGCTCGGCGATCGGCTTTCGCGTCGGCTTGCCGAGCGCCGATGTCGGCAAGATCAGCACGGCAACCGCCGTCACCATCGCCTGCGCGAAGCCGGGCAGATTCCACGCATACGCGATCGCCGCGAGGATCATCACCGACCATGCGCCTTGCCACGCGAGCCGCTTGCGCATCGCGAGCGCGGTCTGCTCGGCGCGCGCGAGGTGCGTCGCGTCGAGCGCCTGCACGGCGCGGGCGGCATCGGAAGGAATGACGGTGACGGTTTGCGCGTTGACGCCATCGACGCGATCCACGGTGGATGCCGCCTGCGCGCGCGGCACCGGCGGCGCGCCGCGCGACTTGCGATAGTGCTGCACGCCCGCATGCACAAGCGCCGACACGGCCACGCACGCGGCCGTCCCGACCATCACTTCGGCGACGCGCAAGAGCGCAAACGACGCCGTCGCCGCCGCGGATTCGAGCCGATGCGCCTCGAACGTGACCATGAGCGAGGTCACGCCGCCGAGCACCCACGCGTAGCCCGCATCGGAAACGAGCGCCCGATACACCGACATCCCGACGATCGCCCCGAGCAGCGGCACGAAGAGCCACGGCACGTCGCCGATGATCGGCCCGGCGACCGCGCCGATCAGCGCGCCGGCGATCGTCCCGACCACGCGATGCACGCCGCGTTGCGCGCACGCCGAGAATTTCGACTGCATCACCGCGAAGCCGCTGATCGCGGCCCACCAGATGTTGCTCAAATGGAAAGCGTAGGCGAGCGCGACGGCAAGTCCGACGGAAAGCATCGCCTGCGTGGCGAAGAGCGCACGGGCGGGCGTCGGCCTGATCGCGACGAGTTCGCGCCCGAGCGCGGCGAAGGCGTCGCGGACGATGTGGACGAACGCGGCTGCGGCGGTTTCGTGCGGGATCGGGCGGGCGCTTCGGGAAGAATCGTCGGTCGGCATCGTTCTCGCGATTGTTCGGACGTCTGGCTTGAGCGTAGCCGCCGATCGTCCGGATGCAAAGCCGAACCGCGAAAGTGCGGCAAATCCGCTACACGCGCGAAGTGAGCAGACGCAGGCCCGCCGCGCCGAACACGAGCGCGAGACATGCATCGAGGCCGCGCTGGATGCGTTTGTACATGCGCCGCGCGGAGGCCATCGAGAAGAGCGCGGCATAGCCGCCGAACACGCATACGCCGATGCAGAGGCACCCCGCGACGACGACGAGCATGTGTCCCGGCCCTTCCCCCGCCGACGATCCGAGCGCCGCCACGGACATCCACACGAGAATCGCTTTCGGATTCGTGAGATGCAGTAGTGCGCCGCGCGCGTAGAGCCTGCGCGCGCTCTGCCCTTGCGCATCCGCCGACGAAGCGCGCAGCGGCGGCTTCAACGCCGCGCGTCCCGACTTGAACGCGAGCCACAACAGATACAGCCCGCCGCAGATCTTCACGCCGACGAGAAAGCCCGAGTACGCCGTCAGCGCGGCGGAGAGGCCGAGCGCGGCGAGCATCGCCCAGAAGAAGGAGCCGGACATCACGCCCGCCGCGAACGCGAAGGCCGCGCGCCGCCCGGACGTGCTCGCGATCGACATGATCGCGAGATTGCTCGGCCCGGGACTCGCGGTGCCGACGAAATACGCCGAATAAGCGATGAGCAGATTCGCGCTGAGCAAGGCGTGGCCGTTCATGGCGTGTGCGTCTCCGGTTCGGGTTTCGGGCAGTGTCGTCGAAGGCAGACGCGCGCGTCCATGAACGCTTCGCATTTTTGCGGGCAGGCCAGTTCCTTGCGCACGCACTCGCCGGTGCTATCTTTGAATGCGCACAAGCCCCTCTCACAAGGACACATCATGGCGAAAGTACTGGTTCTCTATTATTCGATGTACGGCCACGTGGAAACGATGGCGCAAGCGATAGCCGAAGGCGCGCGCGGCGTCGCGGGCACGGAAGTCACGCTCAAACGCGTGCCCGAAACGATTCCCGCCGATCAGGCCGCGAAGATCGGCGTGAAGCTCGATCAGCAGGCGCCGGTCGCGACCGTCGACGAACTCGCCGACTACGACGCGATCATCTTCGGCACGCCGACGCGCTTCGGCAACATGGCCGGCCAGATGCGCACGTTTCTCGATCAGACGGGCGGGCTCTGGGTGAAAGGCGCGCTCGTCGGCAAGATCGGCAGCGTGTTTTCATCGACGGCTTCGCAACACGGCGGACAGGAAACCACGATCACATCGTTCCATACGACGCTGCTGCATCACGGCATGGTGATCGTCGGCGTGCCGTATGCGTGCGCGGGACTCACGAACATGAGCGAGGTGTCCGGCGGCACGCCCTACGGCGCGACGACGCTCGCTTCGTCCGACGGCAGCCGTCAGCCATCGCAGAACGAACTCGATATCGCGCGTTATCAGGGCAAGCACGTCGCCGAGCTGGCCGCGAAGCTCGCCGCTTAAGCGACGCTCACGCCTCGACGTCGAGCTTCACTTCGTACAGCGACTTGCCGTTGAGGTCGTGCAGCGAGACCGTCAGCGCGCGGCTCGCGGGATCGATCTTCGCTCGGCCATAGAACTGCTGCATGGCCGCGGGCGAACGGTTCTGCGGATTGTCCTTCGGCACGCTGACATAGCGCAGTTCGGGACCGAACGTCATGTCGAGATCGTTCGGGCCGAACGTGCCCGCGTTGATCGGCCCGCCGACGAATTCCCAGAACGGCTTGAACTCGGTGAACTTCGCACGCGACGGATCGTAGTGCGTCGCCTGCGCGTAGTGCACGTCCGCCGTAATCCACACGACGTTCCTGATGTCTTCCTGCTTGATGAAGCGCAGGATGTCGGCAAGCTCCAGTTCGCGGCCGGACGGCGCGCCGTTGTCCGCGTTGGCCCATGCCTCGAAGGTGCCTTTGGGCACATCGGGGTTCGCATCGGGCACGATGAGCGAGATCGGCATGTCGCTCGCAATCACCTTCCACGTCGCGCGCGATGCCTTGAGCGATGCCTTCAGCCACGCGGTCTGCTGCGAGCCGAGAAATGCCGAATCCGCGTCGAGACGCGTTTGCGTGTTCGGCGAGTTCGCGCCGCGATACGAACGCTCGTCGAGCATGAACACATCGAGCAGCGGCCCGAACTGAAAGCCGCGATACACCTGTTCCGGATCGAGCTGATTGATGCGATACGGGTTGTACTCGAACATCGCCTGCTTCGCGCGCGCTTCGAGCAGGTTGATCGAACGCGTCTGATAACGCTTCTCCGCTTCGCCGATCACTTGTCCCGGATACCAGTTGTTGCGCACTTCGTGATCGTCCCATTGCACGAGGAACGGCACTTCGGCTGCGAAGCGGCGCTTGTTTTTATCGAGCTGGTTATAGGCGAACGCCGCGCGATAGTCGTCGAGCGTCTGCGCGACATGCGACTTCCCTTCGGTCACGATGTTCGTCCACATCGTGCCGTCGGGCAACTTCACTTCCGGTTCGATCACGCTGTCCGCATAGATCTGATCGCCCTGATGGATGAAGAAATCCGGCGCTTCGCGACGCATCGCTTCATAGATGCGATAGCCGCCGAAGCGCTCGTTGATGCCCCAGCCCTGCCCCGCTTCATCGCCGGAAAATACGAAGCAGATCGGCTTCTCCGCTTCGATCGATGCCGTGCGCAGACGTCCCGTCACCGGCTCGCTGTAGGCGTTGCCATCGACGAGATCGGCGAAGCGCACGCGATAGAACACATCGGCGCCGGGCGGCAGGCCGGTCAGATCGACGCGCGCCGTGAAACCGCTGCTTTCGAGCGCGGCCGGTCCGATGCGCCGTTGAATCGTCCTGAAGCTTTCGCTCGTCGAATACTCGACGATCATGCGCGCGGGCCGGTCCGTGCGGCTCCAGACGATGCCGCTCGTCGCGGTGACGTCGCCGCTCATCACGCCGCTGGGTAGTTGCGGACGCAACTTGTCGGCGGTGACGACGGCGGGCGCGACGCCTTGCGCGAGGGCATCGGCGAGACCCGCGCCTGTCAGGGCGAGGCCCGTGCCGGAAACGAGGCCCTTCAGCAAGGTGCGTCGGGACGGTTTGATGATGCGATCCGGCATGGCGAGCTTCCTCTCGAACTGAATGATGGGGTTGTGCGCTGCGTCGAATCGACGATGGTAAAGCTTAACGGTGTCGCTTTTGTTTCAACGCTCGCTTCATTACCCGCGCGGTTCGATGCGATCAGCACGCGGCGATTGCTGTGGCGGCTCACGGCATCGGCCACGCGTTCTTCCCAGAAACGCCAGTGCGTGGCTTTCGTGCGGCCTATCACGATGAGATCCGCGTCGAACTCGCGCGCCGCCTGCGCGATCGTGCGCGCGAGCGTCGTGCCGCCCGGCAGGTCCATCGTCACGCACATGCCGTTGATGCTCGATGCGCGTATCGCCTGAAGCGTGCGCTTCTCGACTTCGCGCGCGAGTTCGTCGACCTGCGCGAGCGCCGCGCCGAAGTCGTATTGCGCGGACGATATCGCCCAGAACGGCGCGCGGTCCACGACATGAAGCGCCGTGAGGCGCGCGTTACATTCGCGGGCCCGCGCGATGCCGAGCGCAAGCGCTGCATGCCTGCCATCCGGTCCCACTGCGACGAGAACGTGTTGTTGCATGATGTCGTCTCCGGTTGAGTTTCGCGCGGTTCAGTGCATGCGCCACGCGCGCTTCACTGCATCGATCACGGCGGCTTCCGTGCAACTCATGACGCCATCCGCGACCACCGCCGATTCGCACAGCGTGAGCACATCGCGTCGCACGCGCTCGTCGGATACGTCCTGCGCGAGCTGATGCACGACATGCGGGTCGACGCGGCACACGTCGTCCCATGTCAGATACGAGCATCGCGTGAGATCCTCGCAAACCTCGCGCACGACTTCGTGCAACTCGCCCGCATGAAGCCCGAGCCGCGCATAGAAGCCGCGCCGTTCGAGCGCTTCGATTTCCGCGCTGCCGATATGCCCGTCCGCGATCAGCGACATCACGACGATGCGCGCGGCCGCGCGAGGACTGTCCGATGGATAGTGGCGCATGGCATTTCTCCTTCGATGAAACGTCGTCAATGAAAGGCAGTGCGATGGTTTCGTTCAGGACCGCGCCGCCCGGATGCCTTGCATCGTAGGCGCGGACAATGAGCGTCGAATGAGCGTGCGATGTCTGCGCGAGCCGCACAGCGGCGCCGAAAAAGCGTTGGCCTTGGCACGACAGTTCGCATCTCCGCGCGCCTGCTACTCCCGTTCTGTGCGCCTTGCCACACAAGGCTTTCGCACGCGCGATGCACCGACTGGCATGGCGGATGCATAAGGCCTGCCGTCGCGTCATGACTGCCTGCCACTGTTTGACGCGACCGGGCCGACGCCTCGCGCGCCGGCCCGTTTCTTCCGGCGCCGCGACGATGGTTCCGGCGGCACACGCAGGCGCCAAGGAGATCGACATGAACAGCTTCGACGACGCCTTCGAAGCGCTGATCGGCAGCGAAGGCGGCTACTCATTCCATCCGGCGGACCCGGGCGGCGAAACGATGTGGGGCGTGACGGCGCGCGTCGCACGCGGCTATGGCTATGCGGGCGCGATGAAGGACTTGCCGCTCGATCTCGCGAAGCGCATCGCGAAGCAGAAGTACTGGGACCCGCTGCATCTCGACGAATTCGATCCGCGCGTCGCGTTCCAGATCTTCGATGCCAACTACAACGGCGGGCTCGTCGTGCTGTGGATGCAGAAGGCATCGGGCGCAAAGGAAGACGGCAAGTTCGGCCCCGATACCGTCGATGCCGTGAAAGCCGCCGATCCGATGCGCTTCGTCCTGCGCTTCATTGCGTATCGATTGCGTTATCTGAAGGGCCTGCATGCATGGCCGACGTTCAGCCGCGGCTGGACCGAGCGCATGGCGACGAATCTTCTTTTGGGAGCAGCATGATGGACTGGTCGAAAGTGGCGGCAACCATCGGCGCGAAGGCGCCTCTTCTCGCGGGTCTCATCGGCGGGCCCGTCGGGCTTGGCGTCAGCACGGCGGCCGCGATCATCTCCCATGCGCTCGGGACGCCTAACGATCCGGATATCGTCGCGACCGCGCTCAACGATCCCGCCGCGCTCGACAAGATCAGCCAGGCCGAAAACGCGAACTCGTTGCAGTTGCAACAACTCGTGGTGGCGGCGGCGCAGGCGCGTCTGTCGTTCGAAGCGGACATGGCGCGCATCTCGGCGGGCGACCGCGCCGATGCGCGCGCAATGGGCATCGCGAACAGGGACTGGGTGCCCAAGTTCCTCGCGATGGCCGTGACCGGCGGCTTCTTCGGCATTCTGCTGCTGATGGCGTTGCGCGCGTTGCCCGAGGCGAATCGCGATCTCGTGAACGTCGTGGTCGGCGCGCTCGGGACCGCGTGGATCAGCATCATCGGGTATTACTTCGGGACGTCGGCGGGCTCGATGCGCAAGACCGAACTGCTCGCGCAACCGAGCGTGCCGATCACGCCCGAAACGGCGGTGACGTTGCGCGATCCGGCGCCCGCGTCGGGCGCGAACGGCGATAGCGCGCATCGCGCATTCGTGCCGGGCGGGCAAGGCCCGATCTTCACGGGCGCGTCGTGAGCGTCATCGTGTCAGAGCTCAGTTGGTCGTGCAACGCGCATGTTGACCGGCGATGTCTGCGCATAAACCGGGCGCTGAGCCGACTCCGAGTGAAAGCGCGGTGACGACCGTTGCTGCCGACAGACTGAGAAGCCGTTTCGCGTCGAACTGAGTCATGTCGATTCCCCTTTCCTTGTGTCGATATCCGCTTGGCGTTGCGAACGCTGGTCGCTGCAACCGTGGGGGGAATGTGGAGCTGGGGAATTAGGTAAAAGTGAGGATGATGCGGTCTGATCCCGAAAACGCTCACCTTTGCGTCATAGGCGATTCAGAAATTACCTTTAAACAAGGGCTGCGAGCGCCATTCGACACGCATTCCCGAAAACCCTCACCTTTGCGCGATCTCGCCGCGGTCAGATCACGTTCAACATCGACAACGCCGTCTCCTGCAACGGCGGCAGCACGCGGGCAAGCGCTGCCTCGGCGGTTTCCTTTCCGATCGGCATGTTCGCCGACAACGCCGCGACCACTTCGCCGTGCCGGTTCTTCATCGGCACCGCGATGCCGCGCACGCCCATCTGCAATTGCTGCTCGATCGCGACGTAGCCATCCACGCGCGCCTGCCTGATCTTCTCGTATAGCTTTTCCTTGTTCGTGATCGTGAGCGGCGTGAAGGGCTTGAACTCGGTCGCTTCGAGCCAGCCGCGCACCGATGCCTCGTCCATATACGCGAGCATTGCGATGCCGCCCGACATCAGCGCGGCCGGCACGCGCGCGCCGAGCACGAAGCCGGTCGTCATCACGCGCGTCGAACCATTGCGCGCGATGATCACGAGGTCCCAGTCATCGAGCACGCTGACATACACCGACTCGTGAATCAGCGCGCTCAATTGCTGCAGATAAGGCTGCACAATCCGCGGCAGCCGCGCCGACTCGAAATACGACCAGCCCATGCGCAGCACGCGCGGCGTGAGATTGAAGAGCTTGCCGTCGGTCTGCACGTAACCGAGATGCGCAAGCGTCAGCAGATAACGCCGCGCCGCCGTGCGCGTGAGGCCGGTGCGCGCCGCGGCTTGCGTCGGCGTCATGCGCGCGTGCTGATCGTCGAAGGCTTCGAGGATCGCCAGTCCCTTCTCCAGTCCGGCGATCCAGTCGCGCTTGTCGAGTTCCGGTTTAGTCATGCTTGTATGCTTGTTTAGTTATGGATGGGCCGATGTTTCGGCGCTCCATCAAAGTCAATTGCTAGTGCTAACCCCCAAAGTGATCGATTATCGGACACGCGCGTGCGATAATCGCGCAAAATTTATCATAAATCGTTGATCGAAAGGGGTTGCGCTTTTATTCTCCAATCACTTTCAGAGCGCGCGTATTGCGACAAACCAAAACGCTCCGCCGCTCGGCCAGATTCCAGGCTCAACTCCATAAACCCATTGTTCGGAGACATCTCTATGGCTAGCCCTAAGGAAGACGCGCACGGCGGCCGCCAGGCGAAAAAAGCGACCGCGAGCGGCTGGATCGGCTCGGCGCTGGAGTATTACGACTTCTTCATTTACGCCCAGGCTGCTGCACTCATTTTCCCGCAGTTGTTCTTCCCGTCGGGCAATCCGAAGGTGGCGATCATCGCGTCGCTCGCGACCTACGGCGTCGGCTACGTGGCGCGTCCCATCGGCGCATTCGTGCTCGGTCATCTGGGCGATACGCACGGCCGCAAGAACGTGCTGCTCGTCTGCATGTTCCTGATGGGTATCTCGACGATGGCTGTCGGCCTGCTGCCGACGTATCACCAGATCGGCATGGCCGCGCCCGCGCTGCTCGTCGTGTTGCGCCTGCTTCAAGGCTTCGCGGTGGCCGGTGAAATCTCCGGTGCGAGCTCGATGATTCTCGAGCACGCGCCGTTCGGCCGACGCGGCTACTACGCGAGCTTCACGCTGCAAGGCGTGCAGGCCGGCCAGATTCTCGCGGCCGCCGTGTTCCTGCCGCTCGCCACGTTCATGCCGGAAGACATGTTCAACTCGTGGGGCTGGCGTGTGCCGTTCCTGCTGTCGGCCTTCGTGCTGGTCGCGGGCTACATCATCCGTAAGGAAGTGCATGAAACGCCCGCGTTCACGTCCGAGGAATCGCATGGCGGTGTGCCGAAGTCGCCGATCAAGGAAGCGTTCGCCAACAGCACGCCCGACATGATCCGCGTCGTCTGCATGGCGCTGATGAACGTGATTCCCGTGGTCGCGACGATCTTCGGTGCGGCGTATGCGGTGCAGTCTTCCTACGGCATCGGCTTCCACAAGAGCGTGTATCTGTGGATTCCGGTCGTCGGCAACATCGTCGCGGTGCTGGTGATTCCGTTCGTCGGCAATCTGTCGGACAAGATCGGCCGTCGCCCGATGATGATCGGCGGCTCGCTCATCTCCGGTCTGCTGGCCTTCGCGTATCTCTACGCGATCAGCATCCATAGCGTGCCGCTCGCGTTCCTGATGTCGCTGCTGATGTGGGGTGTCGTGTATCAAGGCTATAACGCGATCTTCCCGAGCTTCTATCCGGAACTCTTCCCGACCCGTTCGCGCGTTTCGGCGATGGCGATCTCGCAGAACATCGGCACGACGATCACCGCGCTGTTGCCCGCACTCTTCGCGGCCGTTGCGCCGCCGGGGTCGGACAACATTCCGCTGACGGTCGGCGCCATTGCCTTCGGCGTGACGATCATCGCGGCGATCGCGGCTTACTCGGCGCGTGAGACGTATCGCATCCGCCTGAGCGATCTCGGCAAGAAGGACGCCGTGCCGATGAGCCAGCAAGAATACGAGCGCCTGCGCGCCGATTCGATCTCCGTGGACAAGGTCGCGAAAGCGCACCACGCATGAGTTGACCGTGTTGGAGTGATCTTCCGGGCCCTTCGGGGCCCGTTTTTTTGCGTGACGCGATAACATGAATGCGTTCTCATCCATGACGCGGAGGCATGAATGGCCGGCTTCAACGAACGCATCCTCAACGGCATCAGCGTGTTCGCTGCGATCGTCGATGCAGGCACGTTCGCCGCGGCGAGCGATCGGCTCGGCATGTCGCAACCCGGCGTGAGCCGCGCGATCGCGCGTCTCGAAGCGCGTCTGAAGATTCGTCTTTTCGATCGCACGACGCGCAGCGTTTCGCTCACCGACGATGGCCGGCGCTTCTTCGAGCACGTCATGCCGCATCTCGCGGGACTGGAGGAAGCGGCGGCCACGGCATCCGAAGGCGCGACGGCGGTGCGCGGCCGCTTGCGCGTGAACGTCGATCCGATCTTCTCGCGGCTTCTGCTCGGCCCGAAGCTCGACGCGTTTCTGAAGGCGCATCCCGATCTGCAACTCGAACTCATCACGAGCGACCGTCTCGGCGACATGATCGCGGATGGTTTCGATCTCGCCGTGCGCTTCGGCGAGCCGCGCGATTCGAGTCTCGTCGCGCGCAAGCTGCTCGATACGCCGGTGCGGACCGTCGCCGCGCCGTCGTATATCAAGCGATGCGGCACGCCCGCTACCCCGCAGGCGCTCGCAGACGGCACGCATACGTGCATCGAGTTTCGCGATCCCGAAACGGGACGGCCGTTCGCGTGGGAGTTTCATCGCAAGAAGAAGCGCATCACGGTGGAAACGCACGGCCGTCTCACGCTCAACGATCCCGGCACGATGCTGAGCACGCTGCTCTCAGGCTATGGCGTCGCGCAGATTCTGCTGCTGGGTCACGAACATCTGATCGCCGATGCCAAGCTCATCGACCTCTTCCCCGACTGGCCCGACGAGCGCTTTCCGCTGTATGCGTTTTATCCGTCGCGGCATCATCCGCCGGCGAAGACGCGCGCGTTTCTCGATCTCGTCATCGCGCTGACGGGAGGCGTCAACGCAAACTCTTCTCGAACCAGTGATGCGCGTAAGCCTCGTCGCTGAACGGCGCGACCTCGACATAGCCGGATCGCCGATACAGGCCGATCGCTTCCCCGAGCGCCTTGTTCGTCTCCAGACGCACGGCTTTCGCTCCGTTCTGCGACGCGAGCCGTTCGGCCTCTTCGAGCAGCCGACGTCCGACGCCGAGTCCGCGTGCGCCGGCGCTCACCCACATGCGCTTCAACTCGGCCGGCGACGCGCCGTGGAACTTGAGCGCGACGCAGCCTATCGCCGCGCCGCGCAGCCTCGCAACGATCAGCGCGCCCTGCGGCGCCGTCAATTCGCGCGCATCGGCGGACAGGCTGACGGACGGATCGAAGCCCGCTTCGAAGCGCGCGTTCAACTCCGCGAAGTATTGGTCGATGCACCATTGCGCATCCTCGCTCGTCGGGTCTTCGATCGCGAAGCGCATCAGCGAAGGTTGCAGCAAGCGCTCGACTTCGGCCATCGCCGCGATCAGCCGCTTGCGCTGCGCATCGTTCAACGGCGCGAGCATGCCCCCCGCGACCGCGTCCGATAACCTTTCGAGTTCTTCACGTTCGGCGCAGCCCGCATCGGTGAGGCTCGCGCGGCGCACGCGGCGGTCATCGGGACGAGACTCGACCGCGACGAGACCTTGTCGCTGCAGCGCGGCGAGCGTGCGGCTCACGTAACCCGAATCGAGACCGAGACGCTCGCGCAACACGCGAAGATCGACGCCCTGCGCACCGATTTCCCAGATGAGCCGTGATTCGCCCATCGGACGGCCGCGCCCGAGAAAATGCTCGTTGAGCGCACCGATGCCCTCGGCAACGGTGCGATTGAAGCTGCGAATCTGGCTGATGTCGGTCGGGTTCATATCTCTGACTCTAGTCAGAGAATCGCCCGGCGTCAATCAATGTGCTTGCGCCTCGGCTTCCACGCGCGTTTTCTCCCGGCGCCACGTCGCGGGCGGCTTGCCGACGAGGCGCTTGAACGCACGAATGAACGCCGCTTCGGATGCATAGCCGACGTCCTGCGCGACCGCTGCGATCGTCGCGTTCGTGTTGCGCAGCAGTCCGGCCGCGACCTGCATGCGCCAGTTGACGAGGTACTGCATCGGCGGCAAGCCGATGATCTCGCTGAAGCGCTCGTGCAACGCCGAACGCGAGAGGCCCACGCGCTCGCCCAGTTCTTCGACGGTCCACTCGTGCGCGGGCGCATCGTGCATGACGGCGAGCGCGCGCCCGACGAATCGGTCGCGCAGGCCCGCGAGCCAGCCGCGGCTTTCATCGGGCAGTACATCGACGTAACGGCGCACGGCATCGACGAACATCATCTCGCTCATGCGTTCCAGCATCGCTTCGCCGCCCGGCCGCTTGTGACGCGATTCGACGACGGCCTGCTGCATGAAGTGATTAATCCAGCCCTGCGCGCCCGATTCCTTCAGATGCAAGAGGCGCGGCAACGTCGCGATCAGCGGATTGAACGGACGCAGATCGCAGCCGAGAAAGCCGCATACGAGCATCGTTTCATACGCGTCGTCGGGGCGTCGATTGTTGCGCGCCTCGACCGCGTCGTAGGTCAGCGTGAAGGGCAGCTGATCGATCTTCATCGAGAACGGATCGATATCCGCTTCGGCGCGAATGCCCGGCGCGCTCGAAATCACATGCGCGTCGCCGTGCGGAAACACGATGATGTCGCCGCTCGCAAGACGCACCGGCGCTTCGCCGACGAGCGCGCCCCAGCAGTTGCCGTGCGTCACGACGTGATACTCCATCACATGCTCGCAATCCGGCATGACGATGCTCGCGATGTCGCGCGCGGGCGGCGCTTCGGCCGCCCAGCTTCGATTGCCGCTCACGTGAAAGAACAGCGCGCCGCGCAAGCGCACGGTGCGCAGCACGTCGGACAGGATGTCGAGACTCATGGCGTCTCCCGGTGATCGTAAGCATCGCAAAGCGGACGAACGGACAATTCGCGGCGACTTGCGGACAGGCGTCGAAGCGATGGTAACGGGATACTGCATCTGCCCGCTATCAGGGCGACGCTCGACACATCATCCGGAACTGGAGAACGAACCATGCATGCGTTGAATACATCCGCGGTCTGCGACGAGCCGGCCAAATCACAGCAACCCGATTTCGCCGCGATAAAGGCCCGCCAGCAAGCCACCTGGGCGAGTGGCGACTTCGCGGTGATCGGCACGACATTGCAGATCGTCGGCGAGATGCTTGCCGAATCGATCGATGTGCGCGCCAGCGAGCGCGTGCTCGATATGGCCGCCGGCAACGGCAATGCGACGCTCGCCGCCGCGCGACGTTTTGCTCGCGTGACATCGACCGATTACGTTCCGGCGCTGCTCGAAAAAGGCCGTGCGCGCGCGCAAGCCGAAGGACTCGCGATCGACTTCGAGGTCGCCGATGCCGAGAACCTGCCCTTCGACGACGGCAGCTTCGATGTGGTGCTGTCGACATTCGGCGCGATGTTCACGCCGGATCACAGGCGCTCGGCGAGCGAAATGCTGCGCGTGGCGAAAAGCGGCGGACGCATCGGCATGGCGAACTGGACGCCCGAGGGTTTCATCGGCCAGTTGTTCAAGACCATCGGCGCTTACGTGCCGCCGCCCGCGGGGCTGCAATCGCCCGCGCTTTGGGGCACCGAGCCGCATCTCGTCGCGCTCTTCGGCGCCGAGGCAGCCGATATTCGTTGCGTACGCAAGTACTTCAACATGCGCTATGAATCGCCGGCGCACTGGATACAGGTGTTCCGCGATTTCTACGGGCCCGTGCATCGCGCGTTCGCGGCGCTCGATGCAGCGAAGCAGGCCGATCTCGAACGCGAGATCGGCGGCCTGCTCGAACGCTGCAATGTTGCGGGACCGTCTTCGCTCGTCGTGCCGAGCGAATACATGGAAGTGGTGATCGTCAGGCGTTGACGAGATGCGCTCGCGCGCGAATCACAGCGTGACGGGCTTGCCGCTGCGCGCGCTTGCGATGATCGCGGCGAGCGTCGCGGCATTGTCGAGACTCACTTGCGCGTAGTACTCGATGGCGGCGGCATCGTGCGTTGCGACCATGCGCGCGAAGCTTTCCGCCGCGAAGAAGAAGCCGCTTCCGGTGTCCGACTCGACCGTCTCGAACGGCACCGAATTCGGAATGCCGCGACGCACGCGCATCTGGCTCGGCAGATAGCCGTATTGATCGCCCGCCGTCTGCGCGCTCGTGTGATTCAGATATTCGGTGTCGATCGTGCCCTGCGTGCCGATGATCGTCGCGTGCCGATGATTCGCCGCATCCATCGAGCACGAGACTTGCGCGCGGCGGCCATCGGCGTAGATGAGCGTCGCCATGAGGCTGATGTCGACGTTGCTGTCGGCCCATGTCGCGATTGCATCGACGCGTTGCGGCGCGCTGCCCATCACGAGACGAATGAGGCTCAGCGGATAACTCCCCGCATCGAGCAGCGCGCCGCCGCCGAGCTCGGGCTTCATGCGGATGTTTGCGCCGGGATTGCCGACGGTGAAGCCGAAGTTCGCCTGAATCGCGCGCACGTCGCCGATCGCGCCTTCGCCGATTAGCGCCATCATCGTCGCGGTCTGCGGCTGGAAATAGTATGGGAACGCTTCGAGCAGCAGCACGCCGTTGCGATCGGCGGCCTCGAACATGCGCGCGGCTTCGTCGCGATCCAGCGCGAGCGGCTTCTCGCACAGGATGTGCTTGCCGTGATCCGCGGCCTTGATCGCCCATTCGGCATGCAGGCTGTTCGGCAGCGGAATGTAAACCGCGTCGATGTCCGGGCTCGCAAGCAGCGCGTCGTAGCTGCCGAACCATTTTTCGATGCCGTTTGCTTGCGCGAAGGCTTGCGCATTCTCGTCGCTGCGGCTCGCGACCGCGACGACGCGCACGCGCTCGCTCGGTCTCACGTCACGCGTGAATTGTCTGGCGATGTTCGCGCCACCGAGAATGCCGAGGCGCAGGACGGACGATGCTTGAGTGGATGACAAGGCGGGCTCCTGAATTTGTACCAAATGGTTCACCACGTCAAAGGTAACACAATCGCGTGCTTCAAGGCATGCACTTGTCGGGACGAACTTTCGTGCCGCGCCGGTCCGCCGGGACGTGGCAATTGTCCACGCGTTGATCGTCGCTGGCCTTGTCGCCGAGACGTTCCTTCAAGGTCTTCGGTTCCGGTGCGGCGGACGAAGCCGCAACGGGCGCTTCCGCTGCGTCCGTTGCAAGCGCGGCGCCGGTCCACGCGAGACAAGCGCATAGAAGAACGAGTGTCTTCATGACAGACCGCCATGAAAGATGAAACGAGCAGCTTCGCCGCGCGGCGAGCGCACGACGCCCCGCTTCTTGCGGTTTCATTCAGGCATGCATTCCGCTGACGACATCCTTCGCGCGCGCCGCCGACGCAACCGGACACAAGCCGCGCACCGCGACGATCAGACCGCTCGCGTCATCGCGGTTCCTGACGTCGAGCGTCGCGTGATGCCGTTGCGCGACGCGCAGCGCGATCGCGAGACCGAGCCCGCTGCCGTGTCCCGACGTCCCGACGCAACGATAAAAGCGGTCGCATACGCGATCGATCTCGTCCGGCGGAATGCCGGGGCCGGAGTCCAGCACGGTGAGCGCGATGCCATCCGCTTGGCGCCGCAAGGTCACGTCGACGCGCCCACCGTGCGGCGTGTGACGGATCGCGTTATCGAGCAGGTTGTTCACGAGGACGGCGAGCGCGTGCGTGTCGCCCATGATCGTGAACGGATCGTGATCGTCCAGCGCATGTTCGAGTTCCAGGCCGAGGTCGATCGATCGTGCTTCGGCCAGCAACGAGAAATCGCTCACGCGGAGTTCGCAGAGCGTGCGCAGGCTCATCGGCGCGATGGCCGCTTCGCGCGCGGCGTCTTCGCGCGCCATGCTGAGTAGCTGCTGCGCGAGATGGATGAGGCGATTCAACCGGCCGTCGATCTTCGCGAGCGTCGCGGCATCGACCTGAAGCGAGCCATCGCCGATTGCGCCCTGGATTTGCAGCTTGAGCGCGGTGAGCGGCGTGCGCAGTTCGTGCGCGGCATCGGCGACGAACGTGCGCTGCGCCTGCGATGCCTCCGAGAGACGCGCGAGCAGGCCATTCAACGCATCGACGAGAGGACGCAGCTCGTCGGGCATCGGCTTGTGGAAGACGACGGGCTCGAGCGATTCCGGCGAGCGCGCGACGAGCGATTGCGACAGCCAGCGCACCGGCGAAAGCCCGCGCGCGACGACGAGAAGCACGATCACGACGATCACCGGAATCAGCAATGCGAGCGGCCAGATCGTGCGCAATGCGAGCGCCATGGCCAGATCGTCGCGGATGAAATAAGGCTGCGCGACCTGCACGAAGCGATCCGGCTGCGCGACGCCGAACGCGCGCCAGCGATACCCTTCCCGCTCCGCCGATTCGAAACCGTCGCCGAAACGCGGCAACGCGGGCTCGCGCGGCGAGTGATAGATGAGGCGGCCCGTCCGATCCCAGATGTCGATGACGAGCCGGTCGTCCGCGATGCCGTGCAGTTCGGGATTGCGGCCCTCTGCAACGTCGTCGGCGGTGATGTTATGCGGCAGCGAGAGCGCGACGGTGCGCAGTTCGTAGTCGAAGAGTTCGCCGGCTTCGAGGCGCGCGGCGTCGAATATGCCGACGCCCGCAATCAGGCACGCGATGCCAAGGCTGCAGATGAGCCAGCCGAGCAGCCATCGGCGGATCGTTGTCATCCGATCCTCTTCAATCGATAACCGACGCCGCGCACCGTCACGATCTCATCCGCGCCGATCTTGCGCCGCAAGCTGTGAACGTGGACTTCGATCGCGTTGCTGCCCACTTCCTCGCCCCAGCCGTACAGTTTTTCTTCGAGCTCGGGGCGGCGAAATACGCGCGACGGCTCTTCGATCAGCGCCTGCAGCAGCGCGAACTCGCGCGGCACCAGATTGAGCGCGACGCCGCCCTTGGTCGCCTCGTGCGCGGCCGGATTGAGCGTCAGCTCGCCGTGCGAGTACACCGGATGCTTGTGCCCGGTGCGGCGTCTCAACAATGCGCGGACGCGAGCCGCGAGCTCGTCGAGATCGAAGGGCTTCATCAGATAGTCGTCCGCGCCGGCGTCGAGGCCGCGGATGCGGTCATCGACGGCATCGCGCGCGGTCAGGATCATCACGGGCGCGTCGCCGCCGTTCTTGCGATACGTGGCGAGCACGTCGAGGCCGTCGCGCTTGGGCAGGTTCAGGTCCAGCAGCACGAGGTCGTACACGCCATTGCCGAGCGACAGCTCCGCGGCCCGTCCGTCCTGCGCCCAATCCACCGTGTAACCGGCGCGGCGCAACGCGGCGAGCACGGTCTCCGCGATCATCTCGTCGTCCTCCACCAATAACAGGCGCATGCGCTTTCTCCAGGCTCAACAGGTCGCCGCCGATTGTCCGGCTTGCATGCTTAAGCGCCACTTAAGCTTTGCGCGCAGCCGCACATTATGTCCCCGATAACGCCTTGCGGCGCCGGCGGCTTAAGCATCGCATAAGGTTTGTCCACGCACTATACGTCGAGCGCGCCGATTCGCGGCCGTGCGGCCCCGGAGATGCCGATGCGAGCGTCCACTGTCGTTTCCCTGCGTGCGAACGCCGTGCTGATCGCATTGTGCGTCGCGGCATCGGATGCGGCGTGGCTCGCGGTCTGCGGTTGCACGGGCCATGTGCATGCGCTCGAAACCACGACGATGCGTCTCGCGACGCTCGGGAGCGCGGCAGGCATCGTCTTCATCGTGCGACGCATCGCCAAGCTCGAATTCGATGCGGCCAGAGCCGCAAGGCGCATCGCCTGGACCACCGACAGATTCGTCATCGACGGAACCTGTCCCGGCGCCTGGCTCGTGCAGCTCCATGTGGAGCTTCATCCCGACGGCTCACGGTCGAGCGCCGCGCACGCGTGTCCCCACGCAGCGGCGTCCAGCAGAGTGCCACGCGGTCGGGCGTGACCTCGGAATCGCGCCCGACCTCCTTCGACCCGGCTCATGAGCCGGGTTTTTTTTGTCCGCGAATATTTACCGCGTCTCGCACTACACATTGCTTTCGCTCGCATTTCAATGTCCGTTCGTTCGCTTACCTAAGCATCCCCGTCTGTATCGTGCGCGGCGCGTGCGCGAGTTCGCGTGGGGCGGCATCGCAATCGTGTTGCTGCGCGTGGCGGAACCGCGGCGCGCGAGCGAATTGGCGCGCGATCGCGGCTAAAGGTGAGGCTTTTCGGGAGCGCGATTTTTCTTGCGAAAGTTGCAGATCGCAACTAAATTAGAGGCATTTGGTTGCGCCTCGCAACCGATGGAGAGGACATGGACTTCATCGACACACCCGTTCAATCGCGCGACAAAACCATTCTCGAACTGCGCGAATTCTCGCGCAAGCTCGTGCGCGAACTGGGCTTCATGCGCAACACGCTGGCCGACAGCGGACTCGCGCCTTCGGCGGTTCACGCGATCATCGAGATCGGGGCGACGCCCGGCATTCAGGCGCGCGACATCGCGCAAATTCTGCGGCTCGACAAATCCAACGCCAGCCGGCAGATCGCGCGGCTCGAAGCGGCGGGGCTTGTCACGCGGCAGACATCGAGCGAAGACGCGCGTTCGTCCGAGCTGTATCTCACGGCGAACGGACAGAAGCTGCGCAGAAAGATCGACAAGTTCGCGACCGATCAGGTTTCCGACGCGCTGCGCCGCATGGTGCCCGAAGATCAGCAGACGCTCGTGCGCTCGCTCGCGCTCTACGCCGATGCGCTCGCCCACGGTCACGAACACAAGATCGATCACAGGACGCCGCATGCCGCGCATACGGAAAGCGCGCGCATCGTCGAGGGATACCGGCCCGGCTGCATCGGCGATGTGGCGAGCCTGCACGCGCGTTTCTACGCGCATCACGCGGGCTTCGGCGTGTTCTTCGAGCGCAGGGTCGCGACGGAATTGGCCGCATTCGCGGAAAGTCTGCCGGTCGAAGGCCGCGCGTTGTGGCTCGTGATGGAAGGCGAGCGCACGCTCGGCTCGCTCGCGATCGATGGCGATCTCACCACGCGCGTCGCGCATCTGCGCTGGTTCATCGTCGACGATTCGTTGCGGGGCAGCGGCATAGGCAGGCAATTGATGGCGCGCGCGATGAGCTTCGTCGACGCGCACTACGACGAAACGTATCTCTGGACCTTCAAGAGCCTGGACGCCGCGCGCCACTTGTACGAATCGTTCGGATTCACGTTGAGCGATGAAGCCGAAGGCACGCAATGGGGCACATCCGTGATCGAGCAGCGCTTCACGCGGCACGCGGCGCGCTGATTCATCGGCGCAAGACGCGCGATGTCGGCCCTAGTCGTTGCGCGAAACGGCGCGCGCATTCGATGCCGAACGGCGTCGGACGCGCGCCGCGATCGTGCTGCACGTCGAAGCCCATGCGCCACGCCGCGATGCGCTTGCCGTAACAGGTGAGCGTTTCCAGGGACTGCATCACGAAGACGATTTCCGGCAGCGTCTCCGCATACAGCGATTCGGCATCGTCCTCGCGGCCTTCGGCGAACGCGTCGTAAATGGCGGCCTGACGATCGAACGCGTCGGGCGCGACGATCAGGCCATCGCAGCCCGCACGCAAGTTGTCCACGAGTTCCTGGCCACCGCGCCCGTTGAACACCGCGAGCGTCTGTTCGAGCGCGCGCAATCGTTCGATGGTGGCGCGGATCGTCACGGCCGGGCCCTCGCCCTTCAGCAAACGGAAGTTCGGCCGCTCGGCAGCGAGCGCGGCAATCGATTCCGCCGACAAACCCACGCCCAGATATTCCGGCGCGTTCTGAATGCCCGCATTCGCGCCGGTCCGTTCGAGCACCGACGCGAAGAAGTCGTAGTAGAACGCTTCCGGCTCGCCGCGTTTGGACGGCGGTTGAAGGATCAACCACGACGCGCCGCGTTCGAGCGCATGGCTTGCGAGCGCGACTTGTGCATCGACGCTGTCGCCGGTGATCGTGACCGCGAGCGGCACGCGACCGGCGATATGCGCGGCGCATACGTCGATCATCGTGCGCTTCTCGTCTTCCGACAGGCGATGCACTTCCGTCGCGAGACCGAGCGTGACGATCGCCGGCGCGCCCGCCGCGAGGGTCGCGTCGATCTGCTTGCGCGTGGCGTCGTGGTCGAGGCGGTTCAGCGCATCGAAATAGGCGTACAGCACCGGCCACATGCCGGGCGGCGGCGTTTGCAGGTTCGTCATCGATTGCCTCCGCTCAATGCGAATCGCGCGGCACGGGCGCGCCGCTCGAACCGACGAGAAAGTCCAGGTCCGCGCCCTGATCCGCCTGCAAGACATGCTCGACATACAAGCGGTAATAACCGCGCTTCGGCAATTCGGGCGCCTGCCATGCGGCGCGGCGCTTCGCCAGTTCTTCGTCCGATACTTCGAGATGCAGACGCCGCGCTTCGACGTCCAGTTCGATCATGTCGCCGGTCTGCACGAGCGCGAGCGGACCGCCCGCCGCCGCTTCCGGCGACACATGCAGCACGACCGCGCCGTAGGCGGTGCCGCTCATGCGGCCATCGGAGATGCGGACCATATCGGTGATGCCTTTTTGCAGCACCTTTTTCGGCAGCGGCATGTTGCCGACTTCCGCGAAGCCGGGATAACCCTTCGGCCCCGCGCCCTTCAGGACCATGATGCAGTGCTCGTCGATATCGAGCGAATCGTCGTCGACCTTCGCGTGCAACTCTTCGACGTTTTCGAATACGACCGCGCGCCCGCGATGCTTCAGCAACGATTGCGTCGCCGCCGATGGCTTGATGACCGCGCCGTTCGGTGCGAGATTGCCCTTCAGCACCGCGATGCCCGCGTGCGGCTTGAACGGCTTCTCGAACCGCGTGATGACCTTCTCGTCGTAGTTCTGCGCGTCGCTGACGTTGTCCCAAATCGTGCGGCCGTTCACCGTGAGCGCATCGCGATGCAGCAAGCCTTGCTCGCCGAGCTGACGCAACACCGCGGGCAAGCCGCCCGCGTAATAGAAGTCTTCCATCAGATACTCGCCCGATGGCTGCAGATTCACGAGGCAAGGCACCTTGCTGCCGAGTTCCCAGTCTTCGAGCGTGAGCTCCACGCCGATACGCTTCGCCAGCGCGATCAGATGCACGACCGCATTCGTCGATCCGCCGATCGCCGCGTTCGTGCGGATCGCGTTCTCGAAGGCTTCGCGCGTGAGGATCTTGTCCATCGTGAGATCGTCCTTGACCATATCGACGATGCGTCGGCCGGCCATGTGCGCGAGCACCTGACGGCGCGCATCGACGGCGGGAATCGCGGCATTGTGCGGCAAGCCCATGCCGAGCGATTCGACCATCGAGGCCATCGTGGATGCGGTGCCCATCGTCATGCAATGGCCGCGCGACCGGTTCATGCACGATTCGGCTTCGACGAATTCTTCCTGCGTCATCGTGCCCGCGCGCACTTCCTCCGACATCTGCCAGACGCCCGTGCCCGAGCCGATGGTGCCGCCGCGAAAGCGGCCGTTCAACATCGGTCCGCCCGACACCGCGAGCGCGGGCAGATTGCACGACGCCGCGCCCATCAGCAAGGCGGGCGTGGTCTTGTCGCAGCCGACGAGCAGAATGACGCCATCGATCGGATTGCCGCGTATGGATTCTTCGACGTCCATCGACGCGAGATTGCGGAACAACATGGCTGTTGGCCGCAGATTCGATTCGCCGAGCGACATCACCGGAAACTCCAGCGGAAAGCCGCCTGCCTCGCGCACGCCGCGCTTCACGTATTCCGCGAGCTCGCGAAAATGCGCGTTGCACGGCGTGAGTTCCGACCATGTATTGCAGATGCCGATGACCGGCCGGCCATCGAACTGATCGTGAGGTATGCCCTGGTTCTTCATCCACGAACGATGGATGAACGCGTCTTTATCGTTGCCGCCGAACCAGCTTTGCGAGCGTAGCTTCTTGCGCATGGAAGTCCCCTTTATCGCGCTTTCTTCATAGTGTGGGATCCAGTAAAAAAGGCCGCGCGGGCGGCCTTTTCAGAAACCCGGACACGTCGAGTTATACACCTCGCATACGCATCCGGCGCGCGTGCAGCGCAAGATTTGACGATCAGTCGAGCATTTCCTGCGACCTTTCGCGCATGCACGCCACCGCGATCACGGAGAGCACGCCGCAACCGATCACGTACCACGCGGGCGCCATCACGCTCTTCGTAATGACGATGAGCGACGTCACGAAGAACTGCGCGAAGCCGCCGAAGATCGCCACGCCGATGCTGTAGACGATGGCCGCGCCCGTCGCGCGCACCGAACGCGGGAACAGCTCGCCGAGCATCGCGCCGGTCGGACCGACGTTGAGCGAATGCACGATCGAGAGCACGGTGACGACCGCGAGCAGCGTCGTCGCGTTCGGCGATTTGTTCAGCAGCGCGAAGGCCGGCCAGATCGCGAGCATCAGCAGGATGCGCGTCGTCTGCGCGAGCTTGTTGCGGCCGATGCGGTCCGACAGATAGCCACCTATCGGCGCGACGATAAAGAGAATCGCGCCCGACACGCAGCCCGAAAGCATCGACGTCCAGCTCGGCAGGCCGAGCGTCTTCACGCCGTAGATCGACAGATAGAACACGATGATGAAGTGCGCCGACGTGCCGCCGATCGTCAGGCCGAGTCCGTTGAGCACCGCGCGGCCATGTTCGCGCAGCACGGTGACAAGCGGAATCTTCGGTGCCTTGGGCGCGGCGGCGACGTGCTGCGGCGGCGCTTCTTCCATCGTGCGACGCAGCCACCAGCCGACGGGCACGATCGCCGTGCCGATGAAGAACGGCACGCGCCAGCCCCAGCTTTCGAGTTGCGCGGTCGTGAGCGTCGCCGTGAGCGCGACGCCGGTCAACGCGCCGGCGAGCGCCGAGAGTCCCTGGCTCGAGAACTGCCACGATGCATAGAAGCCGCGCCGGTTCGCGGGCGCCTGTTCGAGCAACAGCGTCGTCGATGCGCCGACTTCGCCGCCCGCCGAGAAGCCTTGAATCAGCCGTGCGATCACGAGAATGATCGGCGCGGCGATGCCCGCTTGCGCGTAAGTCGGCGCGACGGCGATCATCGCGGTGCCGAGCGCCATCAGCCCGAGCGTGAGGAGCATCGCCTTCTTGCGGCCGGCGCGATCGGCGTACATGCCGATCAGCAAGCCGCCGATCGGCCGCGTGAAGAACCCGACGCCGAAGCTCGCCACCGCAAGCAGCAACTGGCCGACCGGATCGTCCACCGGAAAGAACAGCTTGCCGATGGTCAGCGCGAAGAACGCATAGACGATGAAGTCGTAGAACTCGAGCGCGTTGCCGACCGCCGCCGCCAGGACGAGCCGCGTGCGCGCCGCGCGGCTGGTTTGCATCGAAGGATTCGCCGGCGCGCTGGCAAAGGTAGGTGCGTTCATGATGGATTCCGAAGGATCAGTCGGCGAGCCAGGCTTCGGCCAGGCGCACCCAGTAGCTCGCGCCGATCGCGAGGATGTCGTCGTTGAAATCGTAGCCGGGGTTGTGCACCATGCAGCCGCCCTTCGAGCCGGTGCCGTTGCCGATCCACGCATACGTGCCGGGGCACGCTTCGAGCATGAAGGCGAAGTCTTCGCTGCCCATCAGCGGACGCGCGGCCGGATCGACGCGTTGCGCGCCGAGCATTTTCGTCGCGACATCGGTGGCGAAGGCGGTCGGTTCCGCGTGATTCACGAGCACCGGATAGCCGAGTTCGTAGTCGATGTCGGCCGTGCAGCCGAACGCCAATGCCTGCGCGTTCACGAGCGCGGTGATGCGCTCCTGAAGCTGCTTGCGCACGCCCGCGTCGAGCGCGCGCACGGAGAGCTTCATCAGCGCGGTCTCGGGGATCACGTTGCACGCCTCGCCCGCCTGCACGCTGCCGACGGTGACGACCGCGGATTTCTGCGCATCCACTTCGCGCGCGACGATGCTGTTGAGACCGAGCATGATCGATGCGACCGCGGGCATCGGATCGCATGCGACGTGCGGCATCGCGCCATGTCCGCCGACGCCGCGCACGGTGATGTTCACGCGATCCGACGACGCCATGCCCGGACCCGGCGTGAAGAACATGTCGCCCGCGGGCAGGCCGGGCATGTTGTGCAGGCCGAACACGGCGTCGCACGGGAATTTTTCGAAGAGACCGTCTTCGATCATCGCGCGCGCGCCCGCCTCGCCTTCCTCGGCGGGCTGGAAAATCACGATCAGCGTGCCCGAGAACTGGCGGCTTTCGGCGAGATGGCGCGCGGCGCACAGAAGCATCGCGGTGTGGCCGTCGTGGCCGCATGCGTGCATCGTGCGCGCGTGTTTGCTGGAATACGGCAGGCCGGTGGCTTCCTCGATCGGCAACGCGTCCATGTCGGCGCGCAGTGCGATGCGCTTGCCGCCCTCGCCTTCCGTCAACACGCCGACGACGCCCGTCTTGCCCAGCCCGCGATGCACTTCGTAGCCCCATTGCGCGAGCAATCCCGCGACGAGATCGCTGGTTTGCGTTTCCTCATACGCAAGTTCCGGATGCGCGTGAATGCGCCGGCGCACATCGACGAATTCCGATGCGATGGCGGCAATGCCGGGGATGACGGGCTCGACTGACAACATATGACGCTCCTTGCTCGATGCGATTCGATGTGTGCCAAGCATATAAACCGATAAGCAAACCAAAAGACGGTAAATTTATTGCGTGATGACTATTGGTTGTCGGCGATAACCCTAGGATGTCGGCCATGAGCATGAAATATCACCAGTTGCGCGCTTTCCTGACGACCGCCGAGCAAGGCAGCATTCGCGCGGCCGCGCGCAGCCTTCATTTGTCGCAAGCGGCGCTGACTAAAGCGATCAAGGAACTGGAACAGGATCTGGGCGTACCGCTCGTGTTGCGCACCGCGCGCGGCGTGCAACTGACGGCGTTCGGGCAGCAGTTGCGCGTGCGGGCGCATCTGATCGTCAGCGAAATGCGCCGCGCGGAAGACGACATCGCGCAGATGAAAGGCGCCGGCGCGGGCAGCGTGAGCGCGGCCGTCACGCCGACTGCCGCGCTATCGATATTGCCGCAGGCGTATCGGGCGTTTCGCAAGCAGATGCCGGACGCGCGCGTGAGTTTCATCGAAGGCTTTCCGGGCGTCGCGATGCCGCGTCTGCGCGATGGTTCGCTGGACTTCGTCGTGGCGGTCGTCGTGCCCGAACATCTCGCGCCGGAGTTCGATCACATCGAGCTGTACGAGAGCCGCTCGGCGATCGTCGGGCGCGCGGATCATCCGTTGCGGCACTGCACGTCGCTCGCGGAGTTGTCGGATGCGGAGTGGCTGCTGAATCCGTCGCCGGAAAGTTCGACGCAGGCGCTGCTCGATTCGTACGCCGAGCGCGGTCTGATGGTGCCCAAACGCGTGATCGAATGTCCGAGCTTCATCATCGCGCACGGGTTGTTGCGTGGCTCGGATGCGCTCGCCGCGATGCCCGCCGCGTTGCTGGAACATCCATGGGTCGGCGAAGGGCTCGCGATCTTTCCTATCGTTGATCCGTTGCCTGCCGTGTCGGTGCGAATCGTGACGCGCAGGGACAGTCCGCTGACGCCCGCTGCGACGTTGATGCTGGAGTGCTTGCGGCACGCGGCGCGGGGACAGTGAGGCTGGTGCGCTTCAAGGAGATTCCGGATTCGTGGAATAGACAGCGAGAATCGGGGCTGTGAGGAGGAATGCACTCACTTTTTCTGGACGATCATTGCATCAGTCGATGCCTATCCGAATTAGCGACTAAACTTCAAAGAGGCGTCGGTGCATGCGTCCAACGTCTGCGCCCAACCAGTCACGATCCAGACGTGCAAGCGAAGGAGGCAGACCCATGCCGAAAACCGTTCGAACCCCTGAGCAGATTCGCGACGAACTGCAAAGCCGCATGGCCAAAATCTCCGCTGACGCGCCGGGAGCCTTGCGCGTGCGCATACCGCTGCCAGAGCGGCATCCGCCCGACGCATCCGGCCGCAACTGGAACATCGTGCCGCTCAACGACCTCGGTGCGGACTATGTACATCACGTCGAGAAGGTGATCGAAGACATGCGTACCGAGTTCGTGCTGCCAGATTGACGCTGAAAGCATCGGCAGCACGCCAACAGAATATCAATCGCGCTTTTCGCGATCCCGCGCGGCGCGCTCTGCAATCGCCGCATCGACGGGATCGTCGCGTTGCCGCATTAGCCAGTAGACGCTGCCGAGCGCGATCAGCGCGGCCGCCAGTGCGGCAATGCGGCCCGGGTCCGTGGCTGGATCAAGGATGATGAACTTGCGCGCTATCGCGAGCATCGCCACGAGAAGCACTGTCTTGACCTGCACGATGTGATCGCGTCTTAACATGACGCGAGTGATCGAATGCTTGAATTCCATCGCGATCAACAACGTCATCACCATGCCGAAAACCGCCTGAAAGATCGCATGATCCAGCGGATCGAGCGCCCCCGACAGCGTCAGCGCTATGACCGCCCGAATCAACTGCCACAGCGATACGACGATGATCACCGAGATCACGACGCTCAGGATGTGGGCGATGATCTGCTCGAAGCGCTCGTAGAAGGTCAGCACGCGCCATTGCAGCCGATATTCGTCGAGCTTCATGCGAATCTGGGTTGGCTTGCTCATGGATAGGGTCGCAGAGAGACTCGGGCACGGAGTGACGCCGGCATCGCGTAGCGAGCCAAAGCCGGGCCTATGACGATGAGCCATGCGTGCGGCGTTTTCTTTCGTCTACGTGCTGATTCTTTTCTCTTGTCTGCTGTGCACGATGCGTCACATCGCACCCCTCAGCAATCGTTGGGCCGCCAACGCTGGTGTAATGAACGCATGCGCGGCGCGCCTGACAGCGTCGCCGGTTTGCCTCGGCCGCGAAGGCGTTAGCTGGATTCTCGTTCAGTCGTCTGGAGCTCGGGAGTACGTCACAAACCACAAAGCCCGCACGATGTTCAGAATCGCATTCTGAGCATGAACCCAAGCGTGAACGGAAGATCGCTCGAAGGGATCGGCGGAATCAGGATGATGTTCGCGCCGACGCGCTTGTATTCCAGCATGATGAGCGGCGCGGCAACCGGACCGACCGTATGGTTATGGCCGAGGCCGTAGCTGCCGTAGTCGTAGCCGGAGATGAGCCCGCCCATGACTGCGAGCCTGATGTAATTCCAGTGAAGGAAGTCCGGTCCCCACACGCCGCCGCCGTAGAACGACGGCTTCGACAGCGAATTGCGAAAGTAGCCGCCTGTCACCGCCCATTGCGGCGCGACCCAGCATTCCACGCCGATGCCCGGATTGAATTGCTCGAAGTCCTTGTCCGGGTGAAAGTGATGCGAAGCGACCATCGCGTCGAGCCAGAGACCGTCGCCGCACCAGCTTGCGTGCGCGGCGGGCGTCCAGCCCAGCGCGACGAGCGCGGCAACCGCCGACAAGTGCGCGCGAAACGTTCGGAATCGGGACAGCCATGTGCACATGTTTTATCCGCCAACGCGCGTACGGTGGCGCCGCTTTTTTGAGATGTAGGTCGAGGCGAACTCTACCCGATCGCGACATTTTCGTGTGTGCTGACGAAAAGTCCGTGACGGCTTGCGCGCGTTCGGATGATCTCGGCGAAACTTGTCGACGTTCTATTTTTGTTTTCGAGGCAATGCGCGATGAAGGCTTATAAGCGTCTCGTTCTTTTTCTCGCGGCGATCGCATTGACGGCGTGCACGCCGCTTCAGGTCGTGACGCATCACGTTTCGTCGAGTGAATCGAGCGTGCCGGCAGGACGTTATCAGCTCGATCCGCATCACTGGAACGTGAGTTTCGACGTCGATCATTTCCACTACTCGCGCTTCGTCATCCGATTCGATAAGACCACGGCGCAACTCGACTGGAACGCGGACGGAATGTCCGGAAGCTCGGTACGCGCGCGAATCGACGCGTCCAGCGTCAACACCAATGTGCCGCTGCTCGATCGCATGCTGAAAGGGCCGGACATGTTCGATGGCGCGCGTTATCCGGACATCGTTTTCGTCAGCACGGCGTTTCAACGCACCGGCGAAGACAAGGGCATATTGACGGGCGATCTGACGATACGCGGCACGACGAAGCCGGTCACGCTCAACGTGACGTTCAACGGACACGCGGTCAATCCGCTCACGAAGCAGGAAACGCTGGGCTTCTCCGCCGACGGACATTTCAGCCGCGCTCAGTTCGGACTGACGACGTGGTATCCGGCCGTCGGCGACGATGTGCACGTCGCCATTCAGGCCGAATTTTCGAAGGCGTCTGCGGACAACGCGCCGTGATGCGTGCCGCTCAGGCCGCGACGGCGGTCCAGTCGAGCACGACCTTGCCGCTGTTGCCGGAAAGCATCGTGTCGAATGCGCGCTGATAGTCGTCGACGGGAAACGTGTGCGTGAGGATCGGGGAGAGATCGAGGCCGCTTTGCAGCATCGCGACCATCTTGTACCAGGTCTCGAACATCTCGCGTCCGTAGATGCCCTTGATTTCGAGTCCCTTGAAAATCACCTGATTCCAGTCGATGGCGGTCTGCGCCGGCGGAATGCCGAGCAGTGCGACCTTGCCGCCGTGATTCATCGATTCGAGCATCGCCGTGAATGCGCTCGGCACGCCGGACATTTCAAGGCCCACGTCGAATCCTTCGGTCATGCCGAGTTCGCTCATCACGTCGCGCAGGTTTTCGTTCGCCACGTTGACCGCGCGCGTCGCGCCCATCTTGCGGGCAAGTTCGAGCCGATAGTCGTTCACGTCGGTGATGACGACGTTGCGCGCGCCGACGTGCCGCGCGATCGCCGCAGCCATCACGCCGATCGGCCCGGCGCCGGTAATCAGCACATCCTCGCCGACGAGATTGAACGAGAGGGCAGTGTGCGTCGCGTTGCCGAACGGATCGAAGATCGCAGCGAGATCGTCGGAAATGTCAGGCGGAATCTTGAACGCGTTGAACGCCGGGATCACGAGAAACTCCGCAAATGCGCCTTCACGATTCACGCCCACGCCGACCGTGTTGCGGCACAGGTGACGACGGCCCGCGCGGCAGTTACGACAAAAACCGCATGTGATATGGCCTTCGCCCGACACGCGGTCGCCGATGGCGAAGCCGCGTACTTCCTGTCCCATCTCCACGATCTCGCCGACGTACTCGTGACCGACATGCATCGGCACCGGAATCGTCTTCTGCGCCCATTCGTCCCATTTCCAGATGTGGATGTCGGTGCCGCAGATCGCCGTCTTGCGGATGCGGATGAGGACGTCGTTGTGACCGACTTCGGGTCGCTTCACGCGCGTCAGGGTGAGGCCGGGTGCGCGTTCGAGTTTGGCGAGGGCTTTCATTGCGTTTGATCCTGGCGTTTGGTCTTGATGATGCTGCTTCGAAGGTCGCGGGCCTTTATGCGCATAAAGTCAGCCAATGACGCCGAGGGATCGGCCGACGCGAGCGAACGCATCGACTGCGCGATCGATCTGCTCCGGCGTGTGTGCCGCGCTCATCTGCGTCCGGATGCGCGCGCGTCCTTTCGGCACCACAGGGTAGGAGAAGCCAATCACATAGACGCCTTCGTCGAGCAGCGCATCAGCCATCTTCGACGCGAGTTGAGCGTCGCCCAGCATGACCGGAATGATCGGATGTTCACCGGGGACAAGATCGAAGCCGAGCGCGGACATCGCCTTGCGGAAGTGCGCCCCGTTCTCGCGGACGCGCCGGCGCAACGTCGCGCCTTCGTCGCTCGCGAGCAGTTCAAGCACTTTCAGCGATGCCGCGGCGATGTTCGGTGCCAACGTGTTCGAGAAAAGATACGGCCGGCTGCGCTGACGCAGCAAATCGATGACTTCCTTATGCGCGGCGACATAGCCGCCTGACGCGCCGCCAAGCGCCTTGCCGAGCGTGCCGGTAATGATGTCGACGCGATCCAGCACGCCGCAGTGCTCCGGGGTTCCGCGCCCGTTCTCGCCGATGAAGCCGACGGCGTGCGAATCGTCGACCATGACGAGCGCACCGTAACGGTCAGCGAGATCGCAGATGCCGGAAAGGTTGGCGATGATGCCGTCCATCGAAAAAACCCCGTCGGTCGCGATCAGCTTGAAGCGTGCGCCGGCTGCATCGGCTTCCTGAAGACGCGCTTCCAGATCGGCGAGGTCGTTGTTCTTATAGCGCAGACGCCGGGCCTTCGAGAGCCGCACGCCGTCGATGATGCTGGCGTGATTCAGTTCGTCGCTGATGATCGCGTCTTCTTCGGTCAGCAGCGTTTCGAAGAGACCGCCATTTGCATCGAAGCAACTCGAATAAAGAATGGCGTCGTCCGTTTCGAGAAAACGCGCGATCGCCTGTTCGAGTTCCTTGTGCACGGTCTGCGTGCCGCAGATGAAACGCACGGACGCCATGCCGAAACCATCGGCGTCCAGTCCGTCCTTCGCGGCCTCGATGAGCCGGCGATCGTCCGCGAGACCCAGGTAGTTGTTCGCGCAGAAGTTAAGCACCGCCGCGCCGTTCGCGAGCCGAATGTCCGACGACTGCGGACTCGCGATGACGCGCTCCGTCTTGTAGAACCCCGCAGCGCGAATTTCGTCGAGCGTCGAACGCAAATGGGAGAGATATCGGTCTTTCATCGCAATCCTTGTTCTGGGCCTGCCAATGCAATCCGCGCCTCGTGACTCGCGCGCGCCGTCCTTAGCCCTGTTATAGTGCATCCATCGCATCGGACATGTTCGATATTTCGAACGCATTTCCGATATGCCGAACACTTTACGGGATTGGTCGATTCATGGCAAGCACGGGTTCAGAGGGAAAAGCAGCCGATCTGACGGGCGCAGGCGCAACACCGCCGCGCGTCGGAGAGATCATTCAACGCTTGCGCAGCGAACGGAAGCTGACCCTCGACGATCTGTCGCGCGCGGCCGGCGTGTCGAAGTCGATGCTGTCGGAGATCGAGCGCGACAAGGCCAATCCGACGATCGCCGTCGCGTGGCGACTGACCAATGCGCTCGGCATCAGCCTCGACCAATTGTTCGCGCAGCAAAGGCCCGCCGAAGCGATCCGCGTTTCGGGGCTGCATGAAATACCGACCCTGAGTGGGGACAACGGCGGCTATCAGTTGCGCGTGTGGGGACCGATTGAACTCGCCGGCAAGTTCGAGTGGTACGAACTTACGCTGCAATCGGGCGCCGCGCTCACGTCGAATGCACACGAACCGTTAACGCGCGAGCATCTCACGGTGCTGAACGGCTCCATTGAGGTCGATGCGTCGGGTGCGACGCGTCGTCTGAAGGCGGGGGAAACCGCGCGGTATGCCGCGGACGAGGCGCACGCGATCCGGAATGTCGGGCGCGCGGAGGCCAAGGCGTTGCTCGTCGTCATCCACGGCTGATGCGCTGAGCGTCCGGAACTTTTTGCGCATAAAGTCGGCGCGCCGCCGTGCGCCCGCCAATAAAAACGGGACGCGCATCGAGCACGTCCCGCTCAAAGCGGCGCCGGAGTCGCGGCGCCGGTTGCCCGTCTTACGGGTTCTTTTTCACGCTGTCCTTCAGATCCTCGCGTGCATCGCCCACGCCTTTCTGGACCTTGCCGGCTGCTTGCTGCATGTCGCCCTTGGCTTCCTGAGCCGTGTCCCCCGTCATTTTGCCGACGCCCTCGTTGATCTTTCCCTTGACCTGCTTGCCAACGCCTTCGGCTTGATCCTTGTTCATGTCAGTTCTCCCGTGGTTTGCAGCGCTGTTGGCCGCGCGGTGCCGTCGAACGAACGCAGAAACTGCCTGCGCGTTCCGCTCAGGAGTTTCCCAAGCACGGTTAAACGATGCGCTTTGTCGGCAGGCGCGCATAGCCGCGCATGTCTGAAACGCACGTAGGCGGAATCGCACATACACCCGGTTCGACTAGCGCGACGCTATTTTCATTGCAACAAGTACTGTATATTTGTACAGTACAATAAGACCGGCCGGAAGGGGTGGATCATGGAGTCGAATGGTGAAAACCTGAGCAGAAGGCAGTTCGCCCGCGCGGTGCATGACCTCGAGCGCATCACGCGTCAGATCGCGGGGCGTTACATCGATAAAGGAGTGCCGCTGACTTGGCGGCTGTTGCATGCCATCGAGGCGGAGGCCGTCGCGGACCTCGGATTCGCGGGACGACACGAAGCCGCCTTGCGCGAGCTTTTCGCGCGTCCCGATCACTTTCATTTCCCCGAAACCGATGACGTCGTCGACGTTGCATCCTCGGATGCCTTGCCCGCCGTTTTCGCCTTCGCCGTAGACGCCTACGAGCGCGCATCGCGACAGAATCGGCCGCGAGCAGTCAGCGCCGCGCATTGACGCATCCCCGCGGCACGCGACTGAACCCGCGTGCCCCGGTTCATGTCATCGCGCAGCGGATCGTTTCACGGCGCGAACTCCGCCGCGATGTCCGCATCCGAACGCGATTCGAGCTTGCCGTCCCGGCACGCAACGCGAAACACCTCGTAGTCCTTTTCCACCTGATCCGCGTAGGCGCGACCGTAGCGCACTAGAACTTCGGCCATTCGATCGCTGTTGCCCAGGTAGCCCGAGATTTCCGGCGCGCATCCGCCGGACTTCGCGTGCGCGCGGGCAAGCGCCCAGCCGCAAAGCACGGCGTATTCGCGAAAGACGTCGTCGCTGAAAGTATCGAGTTCTGCGGAAATTTTCATGTCGCGTAACTGGCGGATGTAGAGCGTGCGCCCGAGCGGTCCGGTCGCCCAGCCGAGAAACGGGTCCGTGGCGGCCTGCATCAGACGTTGTCCGTGAACGACGCGGTGCCCGTCGTGTTTGATATCGTCGGCGTGCTTCGCATGTTTCGTGAATCTCGCGACGACCGACGTCGATGCTTCCTTCATCTGCAGGAAAAGCGGCTTGTCGTGATGATCCGTGAGCAGCAAAACGAGGCAGCGCGTGCCGACGCTGCCCACGCCGACCACCTTGAACGCGACATCCTGCAGGCTGAATTGCGACAGCAATCTCGCGCGCTCCGGCGTAAGCGTCGCGACATAATCGCGCACGAGCGTCGCGAGCGCATCTTCACGACTGGCTTTGAGCGTCATCCAGCCGTCGTTCTTATCGATCAGCGTGCTCTTGCCGTGGATGTGAAACACGGCAGGCGGCACATCGCGAATGCGCCACGTGTCGCCGGTTCGGTCGGCGAGTTTCGGCAGCATCGTTTCGTGCGTGCGGCGCGAAGCCCGTTCGATGCCGCGCTTGATGCGCCGCCGCGCGTCTTCGCTCTGCACGGCCTGGTACATGCGATCGAAGGTGATGCGCTCGTACCAGAGATCGAGCACGCTCATTTCAGCGTACTCGCGCAGATGCGTCTGATAGCTGCGCGCGGCGACAAACGCGAACTCGTCCGCAGCCAGATCGCCGTGGCCGAGATGCCGGCCGGCGATCGTGAAGCTCGCGACCAACCGTTTCAAATCCCATTCCCACGGACCGGGCGCGGTTTCGTCGAAGTCGTTGAGATCGAAAATGAGCGCGCGCTCCGGCGTTGCGAAGCCGCCAAAGTTGGAAAGATGACAGTCGCCGCAGATCTGAATGGCGATGCCGCTGTCCGGTGTGCCGGCCAGGTCGTGCGCCTGAAGGATCGCGCTGCCGCGATAAAACGTGAACGGCGAAACGAGCATGCGGCCGTAACGCAAGGGAATCAGCGCATCGACGCGGCCTTTGCTGCTTGTCCGCAAAAGCTCGATGGGATCGCGATCGACATCGCCGATCGCCTCTTGCGCGGCCCGCGGTGTGCGTTCGCGCCTGGCGCGTCCATTCGCGCGACGTTCCTGCCAGGATTGCTGGGGCATCGCTCGCTCCTTTTTGCTCTTGTGTTCGTGGATGGAAGGAAGCCGTATAGACGACAGTAGTCGACGAAACGCACGCCCGCCAAGACAGTTATCGACACTTTGGCGGACACACGCGCTTGACGTCGCGCGCCCGAAGCCCGACCCTGTGCGCAGTGCAATACAGCGCGCAACGCGCCTTCGAACAATATGCCGAACACTTCCGATCTCTTCGACCAACAGCGCGCCGACTGGCAGGCGGACCCGCACGCCGCGTTCGATGCATGGCTCGCCCAGCAATCGTTCAGGGCGTCATCGGCCGATGTGTATCGCGCGCAATGGGGAAATTTTCTCGAGTGGCTGGCCACCAAACGCGCGACGCTGCATACGGTGCAACGTCCGGTCATCGAACAGTTCGTCGCGCAACTGGACATCCGACGCCCGCAGCGCATGCGGTATCTGCGGCTGATCGAGCGCGTGCTGGATCACGTTCGGGAAGTGGAATCGGCGGCGACGAATCCGGCGCGCTTCATCGCTCAGGACGGCGACGCGGCATGGCGCAAGGCACGCGACAACGAGCCGACGGGCTTTCTCACCCACGATGAGCGCGCGCTGCTCGTCGCGCATCTGTTTTCTCCGATCGGCGCCTTGCCGGCCGGGCAGCGCTGGCGCGAGCGGCGCGACCGGGCGTTGGTCGCCGTCTTTCTCGGCGCAGGCGTGAAAACGGGCGAAGCGGCGCAATTGACCGTCGATTGCTACGCGGCCGGCGCGCCTTACGTGACCGTCGACGCGTCGAATCCGCTGCTGATCCGGCAGGCGCGGCTCGCTCCGTTCGCGGTCGAACTGCTCGACAACTGGATCAGCGAGCGCAAGACGGCTGGCCTTGCAGGCGAATTGCTATTCCCGGCAGCACCGACGGGACGCTCCATGCACAAGGCGACGATGCTGCGCGCGATCGACGCCGTCGTGGCCGCATCCGGGATAGCGGCATCGCGCGTCGCGCGCGCAAGTCCGCAGACCTTGCGCAACACGTACGCGGCGGAGTTGTTCGAGGATGGCACGGACCCCGATCGCGTCGGCCAGTGGCTCGGATTCCAGCAGACGATCTCGGTTCACCGGCTGCATCGTGCCTGGCAAGAATGGATGGGTGAGCAAATACGGGAGCGTGACATTGCTCACGCGCGCGCCGACGGGGAACGGCACATGTCCGTAGACGATCCCGAAAACCCTCACCTTTGACGCCGGCGCTCACTCGACGCGCGATTACAAGGTGCTGACGCGCGCCGACCGGATAAATTCGTCGACGGCCGCAAGCTTCGATGCCGTGGCCCCGGAGGTGCGCTCGCAGTTCGGGCAGGAAAGCTCGTATTCGTCTTCGTGGCGCTGCAGTTCCGGTTCGCCAGCCTCGCACGCCGGACAGGAAGTTGGCGCGGCGACGTGCGCGTCAATCTGCGTGCCGAGGCGGGCGATCTCGGCGGAAGTGAGGCGCCCCTGCGCCGCCAGCGACGCGATCAACGCGCCGACTTCCGCGCTCGCACCGGATTGAACCCGCCGTGCATCGCGCTCGAGAACTAGCGCATCGATTTCGTCGGACTGCGCCCGCACTTGCGACTCGAGCCGGTCGGCGCGGCTTCGGGCTGCGCTAAGTTGTTGAATAAAATCGAATTCCTTCTGACTCGCTTCGCGTGCGCTGGTCTGATAGGTGGCGGCCATGCCGCGCAGGGAGTCGAGTTCGACGAGCATCGGATGCACGCGCCGTTCGGCCTCCTTGACCGCGTCCTTGATCTGCTGGGCGTAGTGCTCGGTGCTGTGGCGCAGCTCGTTTTGAAGCTCGTCGATGCGGTCGCGCAGCCGTGCCGCAGCGTCCTGCTCGTGCTGCAGACGCGCCGAGAGCGTCTCGTTCTCCTTCTCCCATCGGGCGATGACTTCGCGCAAGCCCGCCTGAGCGTCTGTGCCTTGACTGCGCAGCGTCTTCAATTCGGCTTCCAGCGCCGCGATCTGAGCAGCGCCTGCTTCGGCGCGCGCCTCGGCACGCTGCTGAGCCCGCTCGATCGCCTCGCGACGAATATCGGCATCGCGAGCCTGGGCTTGCGCGGCCTGGATGGCCATGTCCAGACGGGCCTTTTCCTCGTTAAGGGCGGCACGCGCGACCGTTTGAGCCTCGTCATATAAAGCCGCCAGCAGTTCGCCGGCACGTTCCTGCAATGATTCCGGCATCGCCCCAGCGTCGATGCGAACGCGCAACGTCGAACGCAGACCGGCCCAGAACGCCTCGATGTCCTTGGGGATGTCGCTTGCGCTGCCGGTTTGAGTCAGTTCGCGGACAGTCGTAACCGAGGGCCGAACGCCCAGGTCGAAGAAGAGTCGCTTGCAGGCGTGTTGAGAGAGGTCTTGCCGCCGTGCGCCGGTGGCGCGCATCGCTTCGATTTCTTGGCGCAGCGTGTCGCGAGTAGATTGATCCATGGCGAAAATCTAGCAGTTCAACATGATGATCATAACGTTTTACGTGTTGATCGTTATGTTTTTCGTTCGATCATTGACACCAACGTCGATAACAGAGCATTTAGGCCGTTTTCGACAACTTGGCATGGTACACATGTCCCCCGTCGTGAAACATCCTGAAGATACCCCTGCAAGTCGATGATTTGTCGCGGATTTTAGTCCCATACGCGCCATGGGTGTCTGTTTCACGCAGCTTTTCGTTTTTCTAATTACTGCGTGCAAAACACTGCACCGCTAGAGAGTATTAGAAGTTAACACCTTTGAACCTTGTTAACATCGTTAACGCCAGCCAGAACCCTTATCGGATAAGGCTTTGCCGGACGTCAGGTGAGATTGTACGGGAACTATGGTGAAGCTCTGCGGGAGCGAACGGTGACGGGCTTCGGGATGATCGGTGAGGGCTCTCGGGAAGAATCGTGAGCGGGTTCGGGGAGGCTCCAAAATGATGGGTGAGTTTATTCGGGGGCACGCGCACGCTAACGCGTTGATTTCCGAGGGCGCCCCCCTGGTCTGTCGGCTTCGTTCGGTGAGAATTTTCGGGAGCATGCGAATCGCACTATTTTGGAGTCGATTCGGGTAAAGCTTACCGATCGGTGAGGGTTTTCAGGGTAATTCCCGAGAGAAAGGTGAGCGTTTTCGGGGGCGAAGGCTACTTTTCGCTGAAATTTTCATCTGCCGACGCCTGAGGTGAGCTTTTCCGGGAGCGAAATGGAAGATGCACGTCTCGGTGCAGCCGTAGTCTCTTCTTGGATGGGCTCGCAGGGCCGGTGAGAGCGTCTAAGGTGAGCCTTTCCAGGAGTGTCTGCGCCTGCTTTTTTCAGTCCATCTTCCCTGTCATGCGCCTCGCATGGTGAGGAAATCCGGGATCACGCGCGCTGTACGAGAACTGTCGCTGCACTAGATGAGAAATCGCGCGCATGAAAAAACATATTAGAAACAAGTGGATAGACCAGGATGGTCTGTCGTTGCGTTTAGCGGAAACACGGTATGGTGAGGGAATGCGGGAGCTACGAACGTCGGTGCGGGACAGTGCCAAGAAACCGTCGGTGAGGATTTACGGGAGCCACCTTCTTCACGTTTTGTGACGAAAGCGAGATAAGTGCCTGGGAGAGCACCATTTTTGAGCGACGACGGAAAAAAGGTGAGGCTTTGCAGGACGCAGCAGGGTGAGCATTTGCGGGACAGGCGATATGAGGTGCAGCAGGTCAAAAGTGATAGTTTTCGGGGGCCATAGGCGGCGCGAAGCCCGTAGAACGGGGCTGAACGGGGGCGATCGGGTTGAAGAAAACTCGATGAGGTGAGACTTTTCGGGACCTGTCGATGCCGATCTTTTGAAGTGAGTGCGCGCCGTTATAACTTTGCACCGCACCGATGCGCGGCCGAAGCGAAGGAGGACGGACTTTCGGCTGTCTCTGCCGCGCCACACGTCGTTCAACGAGCCAAAAAATTTTTAAGGTGAGCCTATTCGGGAGACTGCTTGAGCTCCCGGAAGGCGCCGAAAAACTGTCGCAATCCGTTTACCCGCGTGGACACTACAGCTAAAAGATACCCTCGATCGGTGAGCGGTGAGTGTTTTCGGGAGCGCACCGCAGTGAGCCGTGCTGTCTGTCTGGCAATCACCCCTGTGTGGTGAGGGTGTTCCTATAGACGGGCTTCACCCCAATCGGTATCCTTGCTCGCAATACTGATCTTGACCATTTCATGGCCACCAAGCGCGCAAAGAAAACCGATGTCGTCAGCCCCAGTTCGGCGGAACTGCGCAAGGCAGTCGAGGCCATTGCGATTCAGCCGAAAAGCGGCAAGATCACGCTGCTCACCAGAAAGTTGTTCAATGTGCTGCTAGCCGTTGCTCAACAAGCCGACGACTCCGGTGACACGTATCGCGCGCTGCTGTCGGATATCGTCGCAAATTCGGCGTTCGACTCGAACGACACTGCGCTCGTGAAGGAGCATTTGCGTCGCATGGTGTCGGTGCAGGTCGAATGGAGCACCGGCACATCGAGTCAGAAGCCGGGTCGCAAGTGGGGCATCTCGACGCTGATCGCCGATGCCGAAATCCTCGAAGATCCGACGACGCGCCGCGTCTGGGTCGAATTTTCATTCGCGCCGAAAATCAAAAAGAAGCTGCTGGATCCTGTGCAGTATGCGCGCCTGAGCCTGCAATTCCAGAGTCAGTTGCGCAGCAGCGCCGGCCTCGCACTCTATGAAATTTGCGTTCGCTATCTCACGAATCCCAGCCATCTGACGATGCGCGAGACGTGGGAATGGTGGCGGCCTATTCTTTCAGGAACGCCCGATACCGAAGCCGGCGACGAAGCCAAGCGCGAATACAAATACTTCAAACGCGATTATCTGCGGCCCGCAATCGCCGAGGTGAATGCGGTGACCAATATCTTCGTCGAACTGGTGGAACACCGCGAAGGGCGCCGCGTGGCTGAGATTCAGTTCCGCGTGACCGAACAAAAGCAGCCGATGCTCGCGCTGGACGAACATCCGAACGTCTTCGACAGCACGTTGGTGGATCGGATGGTGAAGATTGGCATTCCGCTCAAGGACGCGCAGACGCTGTATGCCGACAGCGAGGAAAACCGCATCCGCGCGGCGTTGCAGATGACCGAACAGCGCATGCGCAGCACGACTTTGCCGCCGGTTCGCAGCGGCGCGGCGCTTTTCAAGGACGCGCTCAAAAAGGGCTACGCGCCACCGGTAGAAGCGCTGCCTCCGGCAACGAGCGGTACGGCCTCCCGCACGCCGGCTGCCGCCGACGATCTCAAAGCCCGCTTGTTGAGCGAATTCTCGGCGTACCGCCGCAAGGAAGCGCGCGTGCTGTACGACGAGCAAGGTGAGGAAGAACGGGAGGTCGCGCGTCAATCCTTCGAGGAGGACGTTTTGCCGGGGCTCGGTGCCCACATGCGCGACGACTGGCGCAAGCGCGGACTGGATTCGAAGCTGGCGGAAACATCCTTCTTCGACTGGCTGGCGCGAAAGACGTGGGGCGAGCCGACCGATGGCGACTTGCTGGCATTTACGCTCAGTCAATCGCGCTAAAGTCTCCGCGCGCAACCGAAAACGTCCAATTCGAAAATGGCCGCCGGTCCATGATCTCGGCGGCCATCGTGTGCATTTACTTCTTGGTCTCGACAGGCTGAAGCATCAGTTCGATCTGATGCAGTAGCTCATCGCGCTTCTCGCGCGACAAGCCTCGCAAACGCAACTCGAGACGATCTTCGCCGTATGACTTCAGATCGCCGACTGCGACGCCCTCCAGCTTGATTTCGAGGCGCTGCGCATAGCGTTGCCGGCCAGGCGTCTTCGGCGCTTCCTGAGCGTTCGCGCGGCCCTTGACGATATCGGCGACCTGCCGCGTGCTCAGGTCATCCGACGTGATCTTGTTGATCAGCCGCAGCGTGGCGTCGGTGCCGCGCGCGGCGTGATAGCGCACGATCTGATAGGCCATGTTCGAGCCGAATCGGTCCGGCCGCGCAACCATCTCGTGCATGACGTTCTCAGGAAGCTTCGCGATCGACAAAGCGACGGCGATCGTCGATTCGTCCAGCCCGAGGTGATCCGCCAGTTCGCGTTGGCTCTGGAAATGCTGTTCGTCGAGAAAGCGTCGCCAGACCACGGCGTTGTCGAAAACAGTCTGCGAGTCGCGCTGAACGTTCAGGTCATAACCGAGCTTGTAGCTCTGAATGCCGATCGGCAGATCGACGACCACTGCCTTCACGGTTTCCTTGTTTGCCTCTTTCAGTGCTCGCACGCGCCGACCGCCATCGCTGACGAAGAACGTTCCCGGATTCTCGTAATCGGGAATGACGTGAATCGCCTGTTGCTGGCCCTGCTTCGCCAGATTGACGGCCAATTCCGCGATTGACGTCTTCAGATAGAAATGGCGCGGGTTGAACGGGCTGGGCTTGATCGACTTGAGCGGCAACTCGATTATCTGTCCGGCCGTGTAGCGGTTTGCACGGCGCCACGCACGATATTCATCGGACTCAGGTCCGGCGTTGATGTCGCCCGGCTCGTCGGCCTCGAAGGCGCTCGATCGGCCGTTCGCGGCGGCCTGCCCCACATGTTGAATGTCGACGATGCCATCGATCGCATTCAGACGATCCAGCGCAGTGCGCTTCTCGCTGCTCGTCGTGTCGGGCCGAGCCTTGAAGCCCTTGGCAAATTGGGACGGTTTCATTCAGGGTCCTTTATGCGCATAAAGTCAGGAGAGCATGTCGAGGATCTCGTCCGCGACCGAGCGGATTTCCGCCGCTGCGAGGCGCGAGCCGCGATCGCTCATTTGAAGCACGGTCTGTCCAAGCGCCATCGCCTGCTTGTAACACTCGCGCGTTGGGATCTGCGTTTTCAATAAGGGAAAGCCGAGCTCTTCGAGCGCAACCTTGAGTTCGCGCGTGAGCATGCGCTTTTCTTCGGTCTTGTTGAGCAGAAAGACGGCGCGCAGATCTTCGTTCATCACCTGCGCTTGCTGAACGAGCTTGACAAGGCCGACGCTCGACCAATAGTCCGCCGGCGATGACGAAGTCGGAATCACCGCGACGCTCGCCGCCAGCAACACGACGCCAGATACCTTCTCGGTGATCGACGGCGGGCAATCCACGACGATGATGTCGTAGTCGTTGACGAACTTTTTGATTTCCCGATGAATCTGCCCGCCGGCCTCGGAGAGATTGACGACTGGAAACGGGATGCCGCTTGCGTCATCCGATGCGGCGCTTGACCAATGGATCAGCGTGTTCTGACCATCGGCGTCGACTACGAGCACACGCTTCTTCTTTTCGTGAAAGGCCGCACCGAGATGCATCGCAATCGTGCTTTTGCCGACGCCGCCCTTTTGTTGCGTGATCGCTATGATTTCCGCCGCCACGTTCCACTCCGTATTTTGAAGTCCGTTGAATTCTACATTGTCGTTGTTGTTTTTCCAGTGATATTCCGCAACAACTGACTCGCGTTAGCCGTTCGGCCGAGGTTTATGCGCATAAGGTCCCTTGTCCGGCCGGCGGCGCCGGCGTCGGCCGTGCCCGACTTTATGCGCATAAAGCCGCCGCCATCCTAGGCGAGGCGGGTCTTACAAGCACCGCCGCCTCGCCTTTATGCGCATAAAGTCGCACTCCCTCGGTCGCCTGTACGCCAGTCCTCACCTGCAAAACGAAATCGCCTATCCTAGGCGCTGACACAACTGCGCCTACGCCGGAGCCTCCATGACTGTTCGTAACCTGGACACCCTGTTCGCGCCGAAGTCGATCGCTGTCGTGGGCGCTTCCTCGCGTGCGGGCAGCATCGGCGAGATGGTCTGGGCGCGTGTGCAATGCGCTGGCTTCACAGGCTCTCTTTGGCCAGTCAATCCAAAATACGACTCGCTGACCGGCGAAACCGTGTACCGCGACGTCGACGCGTTACCGGAAGCGCCGAACGTTGCCGTGATTTGCACGCGACCGCACACTTGGCCGGACCTCATCGAGCGCCTCGGCCGACGCGGAACGAAAGCCGTCGTGATCGTCGGCGAAGCGAAGCAACGCGGAGAGTCTTCCGCAGCGGACGCCGACGAATGGACCGTTCGTACGCTCGCCGCCGCCCGGCCTTTTCTCGTGCGCGTGATCGGACCTGCCAGTCTCGGCGTCGTCACGCCGGCAATCGGCGCATGTCTCGGCGCCCCCGCATGCAGTGTCAAGTCGGGCGGCGTCGCGTGGGTGTCGGGATCGAACGCGCTGACGAACGGCGTACTGGGATGGGCGCGTGCTCGCGGACTCGGCTTCTCGCGAATCGTCGCGCTCGGGGATGAAGCCGACGTCGATTCCGGCGACATCCTCGATTTCCTTGCAAGCGATGCATCGACGCGTGCGATTCTGCTCGCCATCGAAACGGTTCGGTCGGCGCGCAAATTCATGTCCGCCGCGCGCGCCGCCGCGCGAAACAAACCGGTGCTCGTGCTGCGCACGGGTCGCGATGACCCTTTCGACCGCCTCTACGGCGCGGCCTTCCGCCGTGCCGGACTCGTCCGCGTCGATTCGCTCGATGATCTGCTCGATGAGATTGAGACCTTGGGCATCGGCCGCGTCGCGACAAGCGATGTCGCAACTGTCATCACAAGCGACCGCGGCGTCGCAGCACTTGCCCAGGACGCCTTTGGCGCAGCAGGCGACGACCTCGCGCAATGGCCGATCGCCGCGCGCGACGCCGTCGCCGCCGCGCTGCCTCGCGCTCGCGCGGGCAATCCTCTTCTTCTCGGCGACGACGCCACGCCCGCGGATTTCGGCGCGGCGCTCGAAGCGCTCGCATCGCATCGCGAGACCGGCACAGTGTTCGTCGTGCATGCGCCGACGCATAGCGCGCCCGTCGCCGAAGTCGCCCGCACGTTGATTGCCGAGCGACGTCACGCATATCGCGGATTGCTCGCGTGCTTTTTCGGCTGTGTCGATGCCGCCACGCGCGACGAGTTGCACGCGAACGGCATTCCCGTGCACACGACGCCGCATCGGCTGGCGCGCGGTTTTGCCCGGCTCGTCGATTTCCGGCAGGGCCGCGAACTCTTGATGCAAACGCCCGACGGCCTCCCCGCGAATATTCCCGAAGACATCGACGCCGCGCACAACGAGATTCGCACGGCGCTCGCAAACGGCATCGCCGAATTGAATGGCGAACGTGCGGCGCGCGTATTCGCTCGTTTCGGCATCTCGGTGAAACCGGGGCCGCCCGACTCGCTTACGAGCGATGCCGTCGAAATTCAGACGCGCCTGCTCAACCATCGCGTGTTCGGTCCGGTATTCGAATTCAAGGCCGAAGGCGCGCTCGGCCTTGCCGACGCACTTCACGAGTTTGCGTTGCCGCCGCTCAATCCCGTGCTTTCGCGCGATCTCGTCATGCGCTCGCCGCGTTCGCGCGAACTGCCCGCCGAGTCGCTGCTCAATGCGCTGACGGCGTTATCGCAACTCGTTTGCTATATCGAAGAAATCGTTGCGCTGCGTCTCACGTTGCGCGTGACGCGCGATTCAGTCGCCGTTCACGAACCGCAACTCACGCTCGGCGCGCATCGCAAGCCGCTGGCGATCGTGCCGTATCCACGCTGCCTCGAAGAGACGCTCGACTGGCGCGGCATGCGCGTCACCGTGAGGCCGATTCGTCCCGAAGACGAAGAAGCGCACGCGGCGTTCGTCGCGGCCAATACCGCCGAGGATTTGCGCCTGCGCTTCTTTGGCGCTGTCCGTAACTTCGATCATTCGCAACTCGCGCGCATGACGCAAATCGACTACGACCGCGAAATGGCGCTGATCGTCACGCGAGCGAACGGTGACGGCACGGGCGAGACGCTCGGTGTCGCGCGCGCGATCGCCGATCCTGACAACGAGACCGCGGAATTCGCCGTCGCCGCGCGCTCGGATATGAAGGGCAGGGGATTGGGCTCGCTGCTGCTGTCGCGCATCATCGACTACGCGAGACAGCGCGGCACCCGCTGGATGGTCGGCGAGGCGTTGCGCGAGAACGCCGGCATGATCGCGCTCGCACGCAACACCGGCTTCGAAGTGACGAAGACCGACGACCCGGGCGTCGTCGGTTTCAGGATGCGGCTGTGCGATGCGCCGTCACAGCCGCGCGGCGATTAAGCCGCGAATTTGGCGAGCGCGTCGTCGATCTGGGCGCGCGACAGCGAAAGCTCGTCGAGCAATGCTTCGGCGTACAAACTGCCCGTTTCCTTTTCGAGGCGCGCGATTGTCAACGCGCAGCGCGACGTGTCCTTCAACGTCGCGATGAACGGCTTCACCGATTGCCCCGACGTGAACGCATCGAAGAGCGGCACGCGAATGTCGTCGGGCAGCGCGCGCGACGTCCACTGATACGGCTTGCCGTTGTACGTCAGTTGCGGCGGCAGCGTGCGCTCCTTCTTCGCGGCGGGAATCAGGCCGAATGTCCGTGCCGCATCGCCGATCTGCTCGGCCGAAAAAAGCTCGTCGGGCGTGATGTCGAACTGCGCGATATACGTTTCGATCGCCTGCATCGCGGCCGCGCGATCGTCGCGTTTCTTTTGCGCGCGGGCGACAATCTCGCGCAGTTCGTCGGCTTCTTCGGATGTGATCGTGAAGTTCGCCTGTTTTTGCTGCAGTTCGGTGAAGCGGAGGAATTCGGAGTCGGAAAGGAGTTTCGCCATCGGGAATGCGTCGGATTGGATACGGCGGCACGCCATCGCGGCGCGCCGTCTTTTTGAGAGGGCCGCCATTCTAACGCGCGAAGCGTGCGCCATTCAGTCGTGCGTCATCGAAAGCGACGCGGCTGCATTTTTCAGCAAGGACGTGACGTCTTCGATCGACGGCGCCACGTAATCGTCGATGCGCCGCAGGTACGGGCAGGTGAGGGCGGCGATCGCCTGGCCGGACGGCCCGAGCAGCGGATACGTCACGTCCGTCACGCCGAAAGTCTGCTGGCTATCCTTTTGCGAATAGCCGAGTTCGCGAACTTGCCGGTAGTCGGCGTCGAGCACGGCGCGATCGACCGCGAGTTCGCCTTTGACCTTCGTATGCTCGGCGAGCATGTGTTCGCGCTGTTCGTCGGTCTGAAACGCGAGCATGACGCGGCCGGAGCCCGTGTCGATCAACCCGACGCGCGAGCCGAGCCGCACTGAAATGCCCCACGTGCCGGGACCGTCCACTTGCGCGATGACGAGCAAATTTCCGCGATCGTAGACGACGAGATGCACGGATTGCTCGGCTGCATCTGCGAATCGCTGCATCGCCGGGAGCGCCTCGGCGATGAGCCGATTCATCGGCGGATGCCGATGCGCGAGCGCATACAGCTTCAGGCTCAACGAATAACGATCGCCTTCGGGCGAGCGCACGACATACTGCCGCGCGACCAGCCGCTCCAGCATCCGATACATCTCACTCGCGTTGCGCCCGAGCATCTTCGTGATTTCCGCACGCGTGAGGCCCGACTTCTGTTCCGAAAGCAATTCGAGAATATCGAGCCCTTTATCGAGCGCGGGCGCGCGATAACGATCGGCGTCGTTGTCTTCCACGTCCATGTGCTGTCTGAGTTGGTTCATGAATTCGCGCGAGTTTAAGCCTTCCGTCAGGGAGCGCGATCCCATTCGCATGCGCCGGCTAGGGAAATCACTGATCGATCCGGGTTGCGTCAGTGTTGACTTCGACTGGTGCGTCTATGAATATTACGTTCACTGATGAATCGTTGCATCCACGTTTTCCCGCGGCGACTTGCTTTGGACGTTCGGCGCAATCCTCCTTCTGAGATCGACGATGCAAGAAACCACCGACCCGCGCCTGATTCTTCTCAGTCCGGAAGACAACTGCCTGATCGCCGCCGCGCGCCTGCCCGCTGGCGAGACGCTGATGATCGAAGGCGAGTCTGTCACGCTCGTGACGACCATCGAGCTTGCGCACAAGATCGCGCGGCGCGCGTTGTCGAAGGACGAAAAGGTACTGCGTTATGGCGCGATCATCGGCCACGTAAGCGTCGATGTCGCGCGCGGCGAGCATCTGCATACGCACAACCTGGAAAGCGACTACCTGCCCACTTACACGCACGACGCCGCACACGCCTACGTGCAGCACTGAACACTTCCATGGACACTTCCGCACTGCAGGGCTATCTCCGGGCGGATGGCCGCAAAGGCATCCGCAATGTCGTCGCGGTGGCGTATCTCGTCGAATGCGCGCATCACGTTGCGCGCGAGATCGTCGCGCACTTCCGTCCATCGTTCGATGATTTCGATTCCTTCGATCCGCAAGTCGAACCGCCCGTGCATCTGATCGGCTTTCCGGGCTGCTATCCCAATAGCTACGCCGAAAAGATGCTGGAGCGCATCTGCACGCATCCGAACGTCGGTGCGGTGCTGTTCGTGTCGCTCGGCTGCGAGAGCATGAACAAGCACTATCTCGCCGATGTCGTGCGCGCGAGCGGCCGTCCCGCCGCCGTGCTCACGATTCAGGAAAAAGGCGGCACGCGCAGCACGATCCAGAACGGTCTCGACTGGGTGCGCGAGGCGCGCGCGACGCTCGCGGCTCAACAGAAAGTGCCGATGGCGCTCGACGAACTGATCGTCGGGACGATCTGCGGCGGCTCGGACGGCACCAGCGGCATCACGGCGAATCCGGCCGTGGGGCGCGCGTTCGATGCTTTCATCGATCAAGGCGCGTCGTGCATCTTCGAGGAAACGGGCGAGTTGGTCGGCTGCGAATTCCACATGAAGCGGCGCGCGGCGCGGGCCGAACTGGGCGATGCCATCGTCGAATGCGTGCAAAAGGCCGCGCGCTATTACACGACGATGGGCCACGGCTCGTTCTCGGTCGGCAACGCGGACGGCGGACTGACGACGCAGGAAGAGAAATCGCTCGGCGCATATTCGAAGAGCGGGGCGTCGCCGATCGTCGGCATCATCAAGCCGGGCGATATTCCGCCGACCGGCGGTCTCTATCTGCTCGATGTCGTGCCCGATGGCGAGCCGCGCTTCGGCTTTCCGAATATCAGCGACAACGCGGAGATCGGCGAGCTGATTGCGTGCGGCTGTCACGTCATTCTCTTCACGACGGGGCGCGGCTCGGTCGTCGGCTCGGCGATATCGCCCGTCATCAAGGTCTGCGCGAATCCGTCGACGTATCGCAATCTGTCCGGCGACATGGACGTCGACGCGGGCCGCATCCTCGAGGGCCGCGCGACGCTCGACGAGGTGGGCCGCGAGATCGTCGACGTGACCGTTGCGGTGGCGGCGGGCGCGGCGTCGAAGTCGGAGGCGCTCGGGCATCAGGAGTTCATCCTGACTTACAAAACCTTCGAGCCGGTCGGCCCCGCGTGTTTGCCGAGCGCCGCGCGACGCGTTACTGTGGCGGCTTGAGTTTCGCCATCTCTAAATCATTCGGGGTTTGCAGATGACCGCAGAAGCGCAAGAGGCAGTTTCACGTCGACGCAGGATTGGCCGCACGTCGCTGGAAGTCACCGCGTTGTCGCTCGGCACCGCGCCGCTCGGCGGTCTGTATCACGAGCTGACGGAAGACGAGGCGCGCGCGACCGTCGATGCCGCGTGGCAGACGGGCATCCGCTTCTTCGACACGGCGCCGCACTACGGCCACACGAAAGCGGAGCATCGGCTCGGCGATGCATTGCGGCGTTATCCGCGCGGCGATTTCGTGCTGTCGACGAAAGTCGGCCGCCGCTTCGTGCCGCGCACGACGCCCGACGACGGCAGCGAAGGCTGGGCCGCGCCGCTGCCGTTTCAGGCGATTTACGACTACACCTACGACGGCATTCTTCGTTCATTCGAAGACAGTCAGATGCGGCTCGGCATGACCGATATCGATATCGTGCTGATCCACGATATCGGCCGCGTGACGCACGGCGACAAGAACGCGCACTACTGGAAGCAACTGACCGATGCAGGCGGCTTCCGCGCGCTCGAAGAATTGAAGCAATCGCGCGGCGTGAAAGCGGTCGGCCTCGGCGTGAACGAAGGCGCGGCAGTGATGGAAGCGATGGCCGAATTCGACATCGACTGTGCGCTGCTCGCCGGCCGCTACACACTGCTCGAGCAAAACACGCTCGATGATTTATTGCCCGAATGCGAGAAGCGCGGCGTGAGTATTTTGCTGGGTGGCGCGTTCAACTCGGGCATTCTCGCGCGTGGTCTCGATGCCAACGCGCATGGCGATCTCAAGTTCAATTACGGCGATGCGCCGAAGGACGTCGTCGAGCGCGTCGGCAAGCTGGAACGCGTATGTCGCGCGCATGGCGTTGCGCTGTCGACGGCGGCCATCCAGTTTCCTTATGCGCATAAAGTTGTGGCCACGGTTCTGATGGGCGCGCGCACGCCGGACGAAGTGCGCGAGAACGCTGCATCGTTCGCGACGCCGGTTCCGTCCGCGCTGTGGGACGCGTTGCGCGCGGAAGGTCTGCTTCATGCGAATGCACCGGTGCCGCGATGACATCGAATGTGAACATCGACGCGCATCAACACTATTGGGATCCCGCGCGCGGCGACTATGGCTGGCTCACGCCCGACATGAAGCCACTGTATCGGGTGTTCGGTCCCGACGATCTCGCGCCGCTGCGCAAGGCGGCCGGCGTTCAGAAAACGGTTGTCGTGCAGGCCGCGCCGACGGTCGACGAAACGCGCTATCTGCTCGATCTCGCGCGCAGCGACGATTCGATCGCGGGCGTCGTCGGCTGGGTGCCGCTCGATTCGGCCGATGCCGCGGCGATCATCGACGAACTCGCGCGCGAGCCGAAGTTCAAGGCCGTGCGCCCGATGCTTCAGGACTTGCCCGACGATACGTGGATCGAGCACGCGCCGCGCAAGGACGCGATCGAGCGTCTGATCGATCTCGATCTCGCCTTCGACGCGCTGATCTTCGCGCGGCATGTGCCGTCGCTCGTGAAATTCGTCGAGCGATATCCAGAACTAAGAATCGTCGTCGATCATGGCGCGAAGCCGCCGATCCGCGACGGCATCGACGTGGGCTGGCAACCGTGGGCCGATGGCATCGCGCAACTCGCGAAACTGCCGCAAAAGCTGCATTGCAAATTGTCCGGACTCGCGACCGAAGCGAACCCGAACTGGACCGACGAAACGCTGAAACCCTACGTCGCGCATCTGCTCGAACATTTCGGATATGCACGGCTGATGTGGGGTAGCGACTGGCCCGTGCTCGACATGAACGGCAGCTACGCGGCGTGGCACGACACGGCGCGCAATCTCACGTCACATCTCGAAAAGGCGCAGCAGGACGCGATTTTCGGCGCGAACGCCCGCGCCTTCTATCGCCTCAGAAACGGCTGATATACCCGGCATGTCTCAAAAACACTTCCGACTGGAGCAGTAGATGGTACAAAGACTGGCAGGCAAGACCGCGCTGATCACGGCGGCGGGGCAAGGCATCGGGCTCGCGACCGCCGAACTGTTCGCGGCACAGGGCGCGCGCGTGATCGCCACCGACATCCGCACGGAATCGCTCGAAGGCAAGCCCTTCGAAGCGCGCAAGCTCGATGTGCGCGACCCGCAGGCGATCAACGCGCTGGCCGGCGAGATCGGCGCGATCGACGTGCTCTTCAACTGCGCGGGCTATGTGCACGCCGGCTCGATTCTGGAGGCGAGCGAGGAAGACTGGGACTTCGCCTTCGATCTGAACGCGAAGGCGATGTATCGGACGATTCGCGCGTTCCTGCCGAAGATGCTGGAAAAAGGCGGCGGCTCGATCATCAACATGTCGTCGGCGGCATCGAGCGTGAAGGGCGTGCCGAACCGCTTCGTGTACGGCGCGTCGAAGGCGGCGGTGATCGGCCTCACGAAATCCGTCGCCGCCGATTTCGTCACGCGCGGCATTCGCTGCAACGCGATCTGTCCGGGCACGGTGGAATCGCCGTCGCTCAAGGACCGCATCGCGGAGCAGGCGAAGGCGCAGGGCGCGAGCGTCGATCAGGTGCAGGCCGCGTTCGTCGCGCGCCAGCCGATGGGACGCGTCGGCCGCGCCGAAGAAATCGCGGCGCTCGCGCTGTATCTCGGCTCGGACGAATCGTCGTTCACGACGGGACAGATTCACATCATCGACGGCGGCTGGTCGAACTGACCGACCGCTCACGTTATTTGGAACCAGGAGGATCACATCAGATGAAGCTGCTTCGTTACGGCCCCAAGGGTCAGGAAAAACCGGGTCTCTTGGACGCCGAAGGCCAGATTCGCGACTTGTCGAAGGTCGTCGATGACATCGCCGGCGCGACGCTGACCGAAGCGGGCCTGGCCAAATTGCGCGCGACCGATCCGGCGACGCTGCCGGTCGTCGACGGCAATCCGCGCATCGGACCGTGCGTGGGGCGCGTCGGCAAGTTCGTGTGCATCGGCCTGAACTACGCGGATCACGCCGCCGAATCGAATCTGCCGGTGCCGACCGAGCCGGTCATCTTCAACAAATGGACGAGCGCGATCTGCGGCCCGAACGACGACGTCGAAATCCCGCGCAACTCGGTGAAGACCGATTGGGAAGTCGAGCTCGGCGTGGTCATCGGCAAGGAAGCGAAGTATGTCGATGAAGCCAACGCGCTCGATTACGTCGCGGGCTATTGCGTGATCAACGACGTTTCCGAGCGCGAATGGCAGCTCGAACACGGCACGCAATGGGACAAGGGCAAGGGCTTCGACACGTTCGGCCCGATCGGTCCGTGGCTCGTCACGAAGGACGAAGTCGCCGATCCGCAGAAGCTCGATCTGTGGCTCGAAGTCGACGGCAAACGCTATCAGAACGGCAACACGAAGACCATGGTCTTCACGGTCGCGCAACTGGTCGCGTATCTGTCGAAGGTGATGAGCCTGCAGCCGGGCGATGTCATCTCGACGGGCACGCCGCCGGGCGTCGGCATGGGCGTGAAGCCGAACCCGGTCTTCCTGAAGGCCGGCCAGACGATGAAGCTCGGCATTCAGGGTCTCGGCGAGCAGACGCAGAAGACCGTCGCGGCGCAGTAATCGGCCCGCAGCAACGACAAAAAACCTCGCCGCGGCGAGGTTTTTCGTTTCGGACGACGGGATTGGAAAAGTTCAGGCGTGATAGACGGGTTCCGCCGCAACGCCTTCGGAGATGCGCGTGATCGTGCCCTGCGCGACCGCGACGAGCCGCTCGGCGCCGCCATCGGTGACGAACACGTCGCACTGGCAGGTTGCCTGCGTCATGCCGGCATGGACGACGCGAGCACGCGCCATCAGCGTTCCGGAGACGGCCGGGCGCAGATAGTTGATCTTGTATTCGCCGGTGACGACCTTCGGCCCGAGCCGCAGCGCGCCCGCGAAGGTCAGGGCGTTGTCCACGAGATAGCTCACCACCCCGCCGTGTACGAAGCCGTGTTGTTGCCTTAGCTCGTCCCTGATCGTCAGACACAGCGTGAGACTCGCTGAATCGACCTGCATCAGTTTTGTTCCGAGCAAGGCGCTGAACGGTTGCGCATTCAGCGCACCGCGCGCGATATCGACAATTTCGGCCATTCGGACACTCCTTGGGTGGGTTCGGTGCCGTCCTGCAAAGACAATAGGAAGCGATCGCGCGCACTGCAAGGAAGTCACGCAAAAATTGTGCAATGGTGCGTTTCGGGCGGCACGCGCGCTCTCCGATGACGATTCGCCGAAGCGGCGCGTTCCCTGCATTCGCATAGACAAGCCGCTGCGGCAAACGATTCAAGCTTTGTCGCCCGACTGCCGTAAACCCGCAGTGTCCCCGCATCGGCGGGCCTTAATTCGGAAAGTGTGGGTGCTAGTGATGTTCGGAAAGATCAAGGTTTCATCGGGTTTGCTCGCCGTTCTGGTGGTGTTCTGTCTCTTTCAACTGGTGACCGAAGGGCTCGGTTTCTGGTCCCTGTCGCGCACGCATGACGATGTCGGCAGTCTGTCCAACATCGCGCTCAAGCAGGTCAACGCGGTCAACAAGACCACCCAGCATCTGATGGATGCGCGCATCAACCTGTCGCGCGCGGGCACGCGCATGGTGCGCGGCGGAAGCGAGCCGACGGAAATCGTCCAGCACGCGCGCGAGCAGATCGCGGCGGCGGACAAGTCGTTCACGGCGTTCCTGAACGCGCCGAAGACCGGCGATGAAAACACGGCGCGCATGAGCGCGCTGCAGGCCAAATACGCGGAGTATTCGAAGGCGCTGAGCGAGCTCGTGCAGTATCTCGACGCGGGCAATCTCCAGGCGTTCCTCGACCAGCCGACGCAAGGCTTCCAGGATCGCTATCTCGCGGAACAGCAGAAGTTCGTCGATTTCGGCGATGAAGCGGGCCGCGGCTATCTGTCGTCGATCGACACGCGCTACGCGTGGTTCCGCGCGGTCGGCATCGCGATTCTGGTGACGCTGGTCGCGGGCATCGCGCTCGTGCACGTCGCGCTGCGCCGTGCCGTGATCGAGCCGCTGGAACAAGCGGGCCGCCATTTCGAGCGCATCGCGAACGGCCGTCTCGACGAGCGTATCGAAGATCGCGGCACGAACGAAATCGGCCGTCTGTTCGCGGGCCTCGCGACGATGCAGGCAAGCGTCGCGAACACGGTGAAAACGGTGCGCGCAACGTCGGATTCGATCAACCTCGGCGCCGATGAAATCGCGAGTGGCAACGCGGATTTGTCCGCGCGCACGGAGAATCAGGCGGCGTCGCTCGAAGAAACCGCATCGAGCATGGAAGAGCTGACCGCGACGGTGCGCCAGAACGCCGAGCACGCGCGCGAGGCCAACACGCTCGCGGGCGAAGCGCTCAACGCGACGTCGCGCGGCGCGAGCGTGGTCGACGATGTCGTCGAGAAGATGCGTGGCATTGCGTCGAGCTCGGACAAGATCGCGGAAATCATCTCGGTCATCGACGGCATCGCGTTCCAGACCAACATCCTCGCGTTGAACGCGGCTGTCGAAGCGGCGCGCGCGGGCGAGCAGGGCCGTGGATTTGCGGTCGTCGCGGGCGAAGTGCGCGGTCTCGCGCAGCGTTCGGCGCAATCGGCGAAGGAAATCAAGGAACTGATTGGCGAGTCGGTCGCGCAAGTGAGCGACGGCTCGGTGCTCGTCGAGCGCGCGGGCACGGCGATGCGCGAAGTGTCGGCGTCGATTTCACGCGTCACGCAGATGATGGCGGAGATCAGTGCGTCGTCGCTCGAGCAGAGCGTGGGCATCGAGCAAGTGAATCAGGCGGTCACGCAGATGGACGAGATGACGCAGCAGAACGCGGCGCTCGTCGAGCAGGCTGCGGCTGCCGCGTCGTCGCTGCATGAGCAGACGCGGCAACTGAAGGCTGCGGTTTCGGTGTTTCAGCTCGTCTGAGTTCGCTTAAAGAGGCAAGGCCGCGTACGACGTCGCGAGGTGATACGGCGTCGTCGACGGCATCTCGGCGCGGCTGATCTCGCCCGTCGCCGAGCGGCATTCCACCCAGCCGGTTTCGTGCAGGAAGCGCGCGCGAAACCGCTCGGTTTGCGGACCGACGGCGTCGCCGCGCGTCGCCAGCGCGCGCAGATATTCCGTCTGCGCCCAGATGCGCTGCGTCCCGTCGATCACGCGCCCGGTTTCGTCGATGGCGGCATGAACGCCGCCCGTCTGCTCGTCCACGCCGTGCCGCTGCGCGAAGTCGAACGCGCGCGCGAGCCGTTCGTTCAGCCCCGCCGCTTCGAATGCGGCGTGACCGCTGCCCAGCGCCAGAAAATACCACTCGAACTGATGGCCCGGCTCCAGCCGGTTGCCCGCCGTGCCCATCGGCAATTCGGCGATCGAGCCGCTCGGCTCGTGCACGAACGCATCCGCGACGGATTTCGCGAGCTGCGCGAGACGCTTGTCGTAGGCGGGCTCGCCGGTCGCTTCGCGCGCCGCGAGCCACGCTTCGGCGAGATGCATCAGCGGATTTTGCAGCGGCGTCTCGATGGTCGCGCCGAAATCCTCGGCAAGCACCGCGTTCAGCAGATCGCCGCCGCTCGAAAAGCGCGCCTCGACGAGCCGCGACGTTTCATCGAGCAGCGTGAAAGCATCGGCGGAACCGCTTTTCTTCGCGTAATGCGCGCACGCGAAAACGACGAACGCATGCGTGTAGAGATCCTTTTGACGCTCCAGCGGCGCGCCGCTCGCGTCCACGCTGTAGAACCATCCGCCGTTGCGTTTGTCCTGAAAATAGTGACGTAGCGATTCGAACAGCGTCGCGGCGTGCGCGAGATCGCCGGCTTCCGAGAACACGAAGAGCTGGCGCGCGCAGGCCATCGCCCGATAGCGCTTCGGCGCCAGCGGCGCGTGATCCCCCGGCGCGACGGCTTCATAGGCGAGGCCGAGCGCCGCGTTGAAGCCCGGACCGCGCCAGATGGGCAGCACGATGTTCGCGTAATGCGCGCGCAATGGCGCGGCGGATTCCGGGTTCGCCGATTGCATCGCCGGCGATGCGTTTGGTTGCTGATCCTGCATAGGACGACTCTTATTGTTTCGGGGGATGCGCGGCCGTGAGGCGCCTACGCAACGGGAAAGGATAGCAAAACCGGCCCGCAGCGCGACGCATTCGCGGGCGACTCACCGAGAGGAGGACGAGAACATGATAGGAAATATCGAACTCGTGTCGCGGCTCATGATGGCCGCGGCGCTCGGCAGCGTGATCGGCTTCGAGCGCGAGCGGCTTTCGTGGGCGGCGGGACTGCGCACGCACATGCTCGTGTGCGTCGGCTCGGCGCTCATCATGATCGTGTCGGCTTACGGTTTCGAGGATGCGCTGAAGTACGACCACGTCGTGCTCGATCCGTCGCGGGTCGCGGCGCAGGTCGTGTCGGGCATCGGCTTTCTCGGCGCGGGCTCGATTCTGCTGCGCGGCGAGATCGTGCGCGGCCTGACGACCGCGGCGAGCCTCTGGTCGGTCGCGGCCATTGGCCTCGCGGTCGGCGGCGGGCTCTATACGGCGTCGATCGCGGCGACGGCGATCATCCTCATCATTCTGGCGGGGATCAAGCCGCTCGAACGCCGCTTCATCAGCGTGAAGCAGCGCCGTCAACTGACGATGCTCGTCGATCGCGGCGCGCTCAGTTTTCATGCGCTGCACGAGGCGCTCGGGCCCGGCAGCGTGCGCGTGAAGCAGTTCGTCGTGCAGCAAAGCGATGATTCGCCCGATCTCGACGAGGTGCGAGTCGAACTGTCGCGTGCATCTGCGGTGGAATATCGCGCGATTTGCGATCGTTTGCGTCAACTCGACGTCGTGCGCGAGTTTCGTGAGGACGATGCCGCCTGAAATCGCCTTCGGGATGCGGGTTTGCACGCGCAGCCATGCGACAATGCGGCCTCTCGAAATAATCGCCGATGCGCCGGTGCGCCTTGCACGCCGGTTCGGGCAGCCGCCTTTCGAACCTATGTCAGATTCCGCAGTAAAGAGAGACGCCGACGCCTCGTCCCGCCGCCGGCGCGCAACGCAAAAGCATGAGATGCGGGCGCCGCAGACCAGCGCCGACACGGAAAAGAAACTCGCTCGCGCCGCACGTTCCGCGCAGCGTCTCGCACAACTGAGCGAAGGCGCGCGTGCGGGCGAAACGCTCGATCTGTTCGCCGAAGACGCCGAGCGCGCGCAACTTCAGGCGATGAACACCGATATCCGCCAAGGCACGTTCGAAGGTTTCGAACTGCCAGAAGTGTTTCTCGCGGCCGTGCAATCGAATGGCGGGAACGCGCCGGAATCCGTCGTCGGGAAACGGGCGGCGCGTGGCGGCGTGACATCGGTTGCGCCGGAGCAGGGCCTTTTCGGGGACGATTTGCCTCAAATCGATGCGCCGCCGCCGGACGCGAGCCAACCAGCCGCGAAAACCGGCGCGATGGCCGCGGTGACGACGCGATCGGCGAGCATCAGCACGTCGGTTGCGCCGGAGAATGCGGCGCCATCGCTCGCCGCGCTCGCTTCAGCGCTCATCGCCCGCGATTGCGGGGCTCGCGGCGACCGCAACGAAGCGGCGCCGTTCGCGCAGCCCGGCATCCGCGATGCCGCCGCGCCCGAACTCGACCGCGCCCGCGCCACGGCGTTCGCGGACACCATCGACGCGCTCTATGCGGTGATCGCGGAGCAGCGCACTTCGACGGCCGCCCACGCGCGCCGCATGAAGACGATGCTGACGATCATCGTCTGCGTGATGCTCGTCACGGTGGCGACGGGCATCGCGCAAACGGCCGTACTGCTGCGCATGAACCACGATAGCAAGCTGCAGCAGGACCGCACCGAGCAACTGATGCTCAACCAGCAGGCGACGCTCGCGTCGCTCTTCGATACCGATTCCGCCAATATCAGCGTGCGCCGTCCTCCCGACCTGACGGACGCATCACCGGTTCGGCCGATCAGCGCCGCGACGCCCGATCCCGCGCCGAAAAAGCACACGCGTCACGCGCACCATCGCGCCACTTCCTCGGCGCACTGATTCCCGCTGTCAGATTCGCGGGGCCCCCCCGTCTGCGGCGGCGGGTCGCGCCGCCCCGCGGCCCCGGGTCGGCATGGCCGCGTACGGGCGTGGCCCATACGTCCCCCGTTCCACAAAACCGCAAAACCCG
>NZ_JALQDZ010000040.1:0-201230 GCF_023630985.1 Caballeronia sp. ATUFL_F1_KS39
TGCGCCGAGCAGATCGAATCGCTCACGCAGTTGCTCAAGCCCTAACCGTGTCGTAAGCAGAACGCCGACGGCGGCGGGGGGGGGGGCGGGCGCCCCCCCCCCCCCCCCCCCCCCCCCCCCCCCCCCCCCCCCCCCCCCCCCCCCCCCCCCCCCCCCCCCCGCGCGCCCCCCGCCAGCGCCGACACCACGCTCGCGAGCGCGGCCACCGCGCCGACGGACAGATCGATGCCGCCCGTGATGATGACGAACGCCATGCCGATCGAGATCAGCAGGAACATCGAGTTGTATCGCCAGAACGACGTGATGTTGTACGCGTCCGCGAAATGTTCGTAACGCATGACGCCGAGCACGAGCAGCGCCGCGAGCGCGATGAGAATCGGCAAGTTCTTTTTCATGTCGACGTTCAACCTCGCTTGCGTTGCACGTACACCGCGACGATGATGATCGCGGCCTTCAGCACCAGCGCGGCGGCATCCGGAATGCCGTGCGCGAGCAGCGTATAACGCAGCAACTGGATGATGAGCGCGCCGATCAGCGTGCCCGTGATATACGCCTTGCCGCCCGTCAACGCGGTGCCGCCGACCGCGACCGCCGCGATCGCATCGAGCTCCACGCCGAGACCGACGACATTCGCATCCGACGACGAATTCACCGAGATCGAAATCAGCCCGGCTAGCCCGGCGAGCGCCGCGCATACGGTGTACGCGATCATCTTCACGCGCGCGGTCGGAATGCCCGAGAGATACGCGGCGTCCTCATTGCCGCCCGTCACGAGCAGGAACTTGCCGAACAGCGTCTTGCGCACGATCCACGTAAAGAGTGCGACGAGCACGAGCATCAGGAGAATCTGGAACGGCACGCCCGCGATCTTGCCGAGCGCGATCCATTGAAACGCGGGATTCGTGAACGCCTGAAGGCTCCCATCGGTGACGACTTGCGCGATGCCGCGGCCCGCGATGAAGAGCACGAGCGTCGCGACGATCGGCTGCACGTTCAGTCGCGTCACGAGAAAGCCGTTGAAGACGCCGCATAACGCGGCGGCGACGATCGGCAGCGTGAACGCAAGCACGATGCCGAGCGGCCCGTCGACGTTCATGAAGAGCATCGGCGCGAGCGCACCGGCTATCGCCATCGACGCGCCCACGGACAGGTCGATGCCGCCCGTCGCGACGACGAGCGTCATGCCGATGCCGACGATCACGATCGTCACCACTTGCGTGAGATTCACGTTGAACGTCTGCAGCGAAACGAAGTGCTGCGTGAAGATCAGATTGAAGACGATCATCGCGAGCAGCACGGCGACTTCGCGCTGAATCGCCACGCCACGCTTCTTCTTTGCCGATGCCTGCACGATCGGCGCGGCCCGTTGCGTATCATCGATCATGTTTCGCTTCCTCTACCGCCTCGGCGAGCGTCGACTCCGCGCCCGCGCCATACGCGATCGCATCCATGATCGACGCCTCGTTCATCTGCGCGCCGTCTAGTTGCGCGACCGTTTCGCCGTCGCGGATCACGACTGCGCGATCCGCCACTGCCGTGAGTTCTTCCAGTTCCGATGCGGACAGCAGCACCGCCATGCCGGCATCGCGCAATTCGCGCACGATTTTCGCGACGTCGGCTTTCGCGCCCACGTCGATGCCGCGCGTGGGCTCGTCGAGCAGCAAGAGGCGAGGGTGCGTCGCGAGCCAGCGCGCGAGCAGAACCTTCTGCTGATTGCCGCCGGAAAGTTCGCGTATCGGCTGATCGGGCGAGCGTAGCTTGATGCCGAGCGATTCGATGAAGCCATCGACGATCTCGCGCTGCTTCGCGACATCGACGACGCCGCGTTTCGTCAGCGCAGGCAGGCAGACGAGCGTGAGGTTGTCGCGCACGGAAAGCTCCGGCACGATGCCTTCGGCCTTGCGATCTTCCGTCAGATACGCGACGCCGCGCGCGATCGCATCTTTCGGCGATTTGAACGATGCTGGCTCGCCGTTTATATCGAGCGTTCCTTTCGCCGGGCGATCCGCGCCGAAGAGCAGGCGCATCGTTTCCGTGCGGCCCGAGCCGAGCAGGCCCGCGAGGCCGACCGCTTCGCCCGCGTGAACATCGAGCGATACGTCCGTGACCTTCGCGCCCGCCGCGAGCCCTTGCGCCGCGAGCGCGACCGGACCGCGCTTCGCGAGATTCGCTTCCTTCACCGCGCTGTCTTCATGCACGACGGCGGCGAGCGTGCGGCCGAGCATCGTCGTGACGAGCTTCAGCTTGTCCATTTCCTGCATCGTGTTTTCGGCGACGGTCTGGCCGTCGCGCATCACGGTGACGCGATCGCACAGCGCATAGAGTTCATCGAGCCGATGCGAGACGAAGATGACCGCGCGCCCGTCGTCGCGCAAGCGGCGCACGACGGTGAAGAGCAGCTCGACTTCGCGCTCGTCGAGCGAGGACGTCGATTCATCCATGATGACCATCTTCGCATCCGACGACACCGCGCGCGCGAGCGCGACCATCTGCTGAATCGCGGTGGAATAGTCGCGCACGGGCTTCTTTACATCGATACGCAATCCGAATGATTCGAGCAATTCGCTCGCACGCCGTTGCACGGTGTTCCAGTCGATGAGACCGAAACGGCGCGGCTCGCGCCCGAGAAAGATGTTTTCCGCGACGGAGCGGAAAGGCACGAGATTGATCTCCTGATAGATCGTGCTGATGCCCGCTTCGCGCGCTTCCTTCGGCGTGCGGAAATCGACTTCGCGGCCATCGAAGCGAATCGTGCCCGCGCTCTTGCGATACGCGCCCGTGAGAATCTTGATGAGCGTGGACTTGCCCGCGCCGTTCTGGCCGATGAGCGCGTGCACTTCGCCCGCTGCGACGGTCAGGCGCGCGCGCTTCAACGCAGCGACGCCTCCGAACGCGATATCGATGTCCTGCATGTCGAGAAGGGGAGTCTGAGCCATGCGTGATATCCGTCGAAATGAAAAAGCGAGCGCCTTCGATCAGACGCCCGCAAGTCACACACACACTTCGCTCAGTACCCGTACTGCATGCTTGCGTCGACGTTGCTCTTGTCGTAGAAGCGATCCGAGACCTTCACCCACGGCGGCACCGTTTCGCCCTTCGCGTACTTCTGCGCGACGTCGCATGCGAGCGGTCCGAAGAACGGGCTGGATTGCACGCTCGCGCCGAGCTCGCCCGCCTTGATCGCTTCGAGGCCGCCCTTGGTGCCGTCGATCGTCACGAGAACGATATCCTTGCCCGGCTGCTTGCCCGCCGCCTTGATCGCCGCGATCGCGCCGAGCGCCATTTCGTCGTTGTGCGCGTAGACCGCGGTCACGTCGGGATGCGCCTGCAAGAGCGTCTCCATCACCTGACGGCCCTTGTCGCGCGCGAAGTCGCCGCTTTGCGACGCAACGATCTTCATGCCGGGATTCTTCGCGATGACATCGTCGAAGCCTTTCTTGCGATCGTTCGCGGCGGACGCGCCCGTCGAGCCTTCCAGCTCGATGATGGTCGCCTTGCCGTTGGTCGCCTTCACGAGCCAGTCGGCGGCGCGCTGACCCTGATCGATGAAGTCCGAGCCGATGAACGTGATGTAGTCCTTGCCCGCCTTCGCCATCGACTGATCGATGTTGCGGTCGACCAGAATCACGGGAATGCCGGCTTTCTTCGCCTGCATCACGACCGGCACGAGCGGCTTTTCCTCGCGCGGCGGGAAGACGAGCAGATCGACGTGCTGCGCGATCATGCTCTGGATGTCCGAGACCTGCTTCGCCGCGGAACTGTTGGCGTCGGTCATGACCATCTGCCAGCCGCATTTCGCCGCGATGTCCTTGAAGCTCTTCGTCTCCGCGAGACGCCACGGATTATTGCTCTCGGTCTGCGCAAAGCCGACCTTCAACGGCTTCTTGTTCGGGATCTTCGGCAGGCCGTCGTCGGCGGCGTGGGCGGCGGTGAAGCCGGCCGCGAGCGTGAGTGCGGTCAGGGCGGTCAGTGCGGCAGCGAGCGGGCGCAGGCCCAGGCGCGATTTCTTATCTAATGACAGCATGTCTTCCTCCATTGAATGGTTAGGCTTTTTCTAATGACGCCGATGCTTGGTGTTGCCCGGTCTGCCTGCTGCGAGAGTCAAACTGCGTACCGCGTTCCGTGCGAATGCGGCGATTGCTTCAGCGCATTTCATTAACGATCAATCGCTAATATTATTAATGGCCAACTGTTTCGCCTCGGTGTTTTCCGCGACGGAGCCGCGCTCGATCAGCGGTCCGTCCAGCTTCACGGTGCGACGCCGAACGGGTGCGCCCGCGGCCCGGTTCTCTTCTTCCTGCAGCAGCGTCTCGACTGCCCAGCGCCCTAGCTCATAGTTCGGCAGCACGACGGTCGAAAGCGGCGGATGCGTATGCCGCGCGATTTCCTGATCGTCGTAGCCGAGCACGGATACATCGTCGGGCACGCGCAGTCCGAGTTGCTTCAACGCCTCGATCGCGCCGAGCGCCATCAGGTCGTTCGCGCAAAAGATCGCGGTCGGCGGATTCGGCTCGCGCATTAGCGAGAGCGTCTGTTCGAAGCCGGTGTCGGGACTCCAGTCGCCTTCGCGCACCAGTTCCGGCGCGAACGGCAGATCGGCTGTGGCGAGCGCGGTCCGATAGCCCTTCAGACGATCGCGCGCCGCGTCCTGCCACGGCTCGCCGTTGATATAGCCAATGCGCTTGTGCCCCGCGGCCAGCAGATGATCCGTCGCGGTGTGCCCGCCCGCGACTTCCGCCGGCACCACAGAGGACACGCTCGCATCGCTCGTGTAGCAGTTGAGCAGCACGGTCGGCACCTTGGCGAGCACGGCCGGCAGCGTGACGCGGCGGGTATAGACCGTCGCGTAGATCACGCCGAGCACGTTCGGATTGCCGAGCGTCGCGTCGAGCACGCGCGCCTCGATCTCCGCATTGCCGTGCGTCGAATAGACGGCGAGCATGCGCCCGTTGGCGAAGGCCGCGTCCCGCGCGCCGTCGATGCTCACGACCGGATGCGGGCTCGTCGAAATCTCGTCGGCGAGATAGACGATCAGATTGCGCTCGCGCTGGCTATCGAGCGCGGCGACCGGTTCGCGCTGCGTCATGCGATAGCCGAGATCTTGCGCGGCGCGCAGCACCTTGTCGCGCGTGGTGTCGGAGAACTTCGCGCCGCTTGCGTTGTTCAGCACGAGCGAGACCGTCGATTGCGAGACTCCGGTGAGCTTCGCGATGTCGGTCATCGTCGGGCGGCGTTGCGTGGATTTTTTCATTGTGCGTGCCGCGCCGGGCGGCTGAACTCTGCGCGAAACCTGTCTCGCGGGCCGGAGAAACTTGCCACTAATATTAGTGATGAACGACGCGGAAAGCACGTTTTTATTGGTCATTTCTGCTCAGGGTTTTCACTGGTTATTACTAATAATATTGACGAGCGGATTACACGCATGCGATTCTGTTTTCGCACTCGCAACGAGGAGAAAGTGCATGGGCAAGTACGATGAGAGCGCGCGAGACGCGCTCGCCGAAGCGTTCGAACGAGACGGCTTCGTCCTGCTGCGCGATCATTTCCCGCGCGCGACGATCGACGCATGGCGCGATGCGTTCGCGCCGCTTCTGCAACCGCACGTCGATGCAGCGCGCGAGGCGTCGGCGAGCGGCAATCGCGGACCGGGCCGCTATTACGTCACGCTGCCGTTCGAAGGCGAGTTCGCGGACCCGTCGGTCTTTTGCGATGAAGACATCGTCGGGATCGTCGAACGCGTGGCCGGGCGCGATCCGGTGATGTGCCAGCTCGCCACCGACACCCCGGTGCTCGGCTCCGAGTTCCAGGACTGGCATCGCGATACGCCGCCGCTCTTCGACGATGCGCCGGAAACGCCTTCGTTTCAGCTAGCGGTGAATTTCCCGCTCGTCGATGTCGATGACCGCAACGGTCCGCTCGAAACGACGCGTGGCACGCATCGCATGTCGCGCGATGAGGCGCTGGCCGGTCTCGAAGCAGGGCGCTTCCCCGCCGAGCGCGTGCCGATGAAAGTCGGCGACGTGATGATTCGCGATGTGCGCGGCCTGCATCGCGGTACGCCGAATCTCATCGGCGAGCCGCGTCCGATGGTCGTGATCGGCTACAGCCGCGCGTGGTATTTCCGGCCCGAGGTGCATATCGACGTGCCGCGCGACGTCTTCGCCGCGTTGCCTCCGCGCGCGCGGCGGCTGCTGCGCTTCAATCCTCAGGTGGAAACGACGGCGCGCACCTTCGACGAAAGCTATCGGCAGTTTGCATATTGAGCGCCGCGCCGTCCGATCCGCTCGTCGAACTGCGTCATGGCGCGCGGCGCGTGCTGCTTGCGCCGCACGTGGGCGGATCGATCGCGGCCTTCGACGAAACGCGCGACGGACGTACGATCGACTGGTTGCGTCCTGCGACGCCCGCCGCGCTGGCCGCACGCGATCCGCTCGGCATGGCGAGCTTTCCGCTCCTGCCGTACTGCAATCGCATCCGCGATGCGCGCTTCGTGTTCGACGGTGCGCTCATCGATCTTTCCGGCGACGGCAACGCCTTTGCGCACGCGCTGCACGGCAACGCGTGGCGCTTGCCGTGGCGTGTCGGCGATGTGTCGGACGCCCGCGCGCGTCTGCATTTTTTGCACGAACCCTCGCGCGATGCCGCGCGTCACTGGCCGTTCGCATACGAGGCGACGCAGGACATCGCGCTCGATGACCACACGCTAAGCGTGACGCTCTCCGCGCGCAACCTGTCCGATCGGCCGATGCCGTTCGGCATGGGACATCACCCGTACTATCCGCGCACGCGCAATACGCGCGTTCACGCACGCGTCGCGTCGATGTGGCACAGCACGCCCGATCTGCTGCCCACGCATGCGGGCGCGCATCCGTGCGTCGATGCGATGGCGTCGCAAGAAGGCATGTCCGCCGATGCCTTCGATCTCGACAACAACTTCGCCGGTTGGTCGCGCACGACGACGATCGCGTGGCCCGACGAACGCCGCGCGGTCGCGCTCAGCGCGCAAGAGCCGTTCGATGCCCTGGTGGTGTATGCACCGAAGTCGCATCCCGATTTGCTCTGCGTTGAGCCGGTGAGCAACGTGGCGGACTGGGTCAATCTCGATGTCGACCGCGCCGCGAAGGGCGGCGCGGTGCTGGAACCGGGCGAGTCGGTCAGCGCGACATTCGCCTGGACGACTCACACGGAATAAGGCGTCGCGCCTACTGACCGAAGAAAACGTTGCAGTTCGCCGGGCTGCAGTCGCTATCGCGATGTCCGCTCGCGGAGGCGGGCTTCATGCCGCCGTACGCGGAGTCGCCGCCGGAGGCTTGTTGCGGCGTCGCGGCGGTTTGCGTCTGAGATTCATCGGGCATGGCCTGCGACATGTACATCGGGCGCATCGTCTGGACGAGTTGCTGCGCATCGGCGGGCATGCCTTGCGCGTGCGCGACACCGATTCCTGACACGACCGCGCATGCTGCCATCATCGCGAGAAATTTCGGGTTGATCTTTGCCTTCATGTTCCAGCTCCTTGAAACGAATGCACAAGCAGCCGGGAACGCGAGTCTCGGACTCCTTGCCGCTTTGCCGATGGACGGATGAATGGATCGAGCGCGGGCTCGCTTCGTCCGACGCGACAAATGACGACGCACCGGGCGCGACGAATGGCGCTCGGGGATTACCTTACGGCGATGGGAAGGCGCGAGAAATCCCTATCTGGCAGGGATACCTTGGTGGGGATAGGCGTGCGGGTTTAAAGAAGAAGCACGAAAAACGCGCCCGGACTTGCGAAAGTCCGGGCGCGCCGAAATGTGGAAACTCAATACGTTTATTCCGACTTGCCGGAGGTGCCGCTCGACATGTTCGATCCCGAGCTGCCCTTCTTGTGCATCTTGCTGCTGCCCTTGGACGAATCCATCGTGTTCGAGCCCGATGCGCCCGACGTCGAGCCGGTTACACCGTTGCTGTTCGGCGTGCCCATTCCGGTGCCGCCCTGACCGGCCCCGTTGCCGCCCGCCGTGCCGCCACCCGCGCCACCCGCGCCGCCGCCGCCGGCACCGCCGCCCGCGCCTTGCGCGAATGCCGCGCCCGACAAGCCCAGAATCATGGCCGACACAATCAAACTTCTCTTGGCGTTCTTCATGGTTTCCTCCCGTTGATCAATGATCTCGATGCGCGCCGCCTTGCGCAAAGCTGCGGCGTCGCAGATTACATTGCGCAATCACCGTGCCGCGGGAAGAAATCGAATTGTCATGCAGTCGCCTCGTCACACCACTCGACGGCCCACGCCCGCGCGCAATGGACGGCATCCGACTCGCTCGCGAACGCATCCAGCTCGCCGGATTCGAATACTTCCGCATGCGCGGTGCGCTCGTCCGCCGGACGCGTGATGCGTGCGTGCGCGTAGTAGCTGCCGTCTTCGTCGTGATGGGCGGTGCAGTCGATGTGAAACGTCTTGTAGTCGAATCGCATGAAAGGCTCCGAAAGGGATTGCGAGGGCAGGCGCGAAGCGTGCGATGCCGTGATTACCTTTGACTCCGCGCCTCTCGTGAGGTACTGTATAAACATACAGTATCATAATCAAGATGGATCTCTCCGAAAAGCTCGAAATTCTCGCCGACGCCGCCAAATACGACGCGTCGTGTGCGAGCGGCGGCGCGCCCAAACGCGAGTCGCGCGGCATCGATGGCCTCGGCGCGAGCACCGGCTCCGGCATCTGCCACAGCTTCACGCCCGACGGGCGCTGCGTCTCGCTGCTCAAGATTTTGCTGACGAACTTTTGTCTGTACGACTGCCGGTACTGCATCAATCGCCGGTCCAGTAACGTGCCGCGTGCGCGCTTCACGCCGGAAGAAGTCGTTACGCTCACGCTGGATTTCTACCGTCGCAATTACATCGACGGGTTGTTTCTCAGTTCCGGAGTGATTCGTTCGTCGAACTACACGATGGAGCAGCTCGTCCTCGTCGCGAAATTGCTGCGTGAGAAGCACGGATTTCGCGGCTACATCCATCTGAAGACGATTCCCGATGCCGATCCCGAACTCATCGCGCAAGCGGGACGCTATGCCGACCGTCTGAGCGTGAACATCGAATTGCCGACGGAAATCAGCCTCGAGCGGCTCGCGCCGGAAAAGAGCGGCCGCACGATCAAGCTGGCGATGGGCAACATCCGCGTCGCGCGCGAGGAATCGGAAGCGGAGCCGCGCGCGCCGAAGTTCGCGCCGGCGGGGCAGAGCACGCAGATGATCGTCGGCGCCGATGAAACCGACGACCGCACGATCCTCGGCACCGCCGAAACGCTGTACGGCTCTTATCAGCTAAAGCGCGTGTATTACTCGGCGTTCAGCCCGATTCCTGACAGCCCCTCGGGCGTGCCGTCGAAAGCGCCGCCGCTCTTGCGCGAGCATCGGCTGTATCAGGCGGATTTTCTGATGCGCGGCTACGGTTTCGCCGCCGCCGAACTGCTCGGCGATGCCGGCAACCTTCCGCTCGATGTCGATCCGAAACTCGCGTGGGCGCTTGCGCATCGCGAGCGCTTTCCCGTCGATCTGAACGCCGCGCCCGCGCGCATGATCGCGCGCGTGCCGGGCATCGGCATGCGCAACGCGAAGCGCATCGTGGAGTTGCGGCGCGAGCGGCGCGTGCGCTATCACGATCTCGTGCGGCTGCGCTGCGGCATGGACAAGGTGAAGCCGTTCGTCGTCACGGCGGATTACCGGCCGCCGCTCGACGAAGCGCCTTCGGACAGTCTGCGGCGCGCGCTCGCGACCGGCCCGGTGCAGCTCTCGCTGATCTGATGCACGTCATCGCCATCGACGACGAATTCGACGCCTGGCGCGTCGCCGCGCTCGATGCGCTCGCGCAAAAGCTCCCGCCCGAATCGATCGACTGGCGTACGGCTCAGGCGGAGCCGGCGTTGTTCAACGAGTCGGCGCGATCGGCGAAAGCGGCGAAGGCAGCGGATGCGCCGCCTATCCGCGTGTCGCGCGAACTCGCATCGCTGCTGAAAGACGCCGCGCATTTTCGCGACGCGCGCCGCTGGAGCTTTTTATATCGCGTGCTGTGGCGCTGGGCGCAGGGCGACCGCTCGGTGGCATCGCCCGCCGATGAAGACGGCGCGCGCCTCTACAAGATGGCGAAGGCGGTGCGCCGCGCGCAGCACGACATGATCGCGTATGTGCGCTTCCGGCAGCGCGACGCGTCGCTCGGCGCGCCGGAATTCGTCGCGTGGTACGAGCCGGATCACGACGTGCTCGCGTGGGGCGCGGAGCATTTCGCCGCGCGCATGGGACGCTCGACGTGGCTCATCGCAACGCCCGACGGCGCCGCGATGTTCGACGGCGAGCGCCTGCAACTGGAGCGCGGCCGCGCGCTGGCGTCGGATCATGCGGCGGTCTTGCCGGATGCCGCCGAAGCGCTCTGGATGACCTACTACCGCAGCATCTTCAATCCGGCGCGACTGAACGAATCCGCGCTCGAACAGCATATGCCGGTGCGTTTCTGGAAAGGGCTGCCGGAAGGCGCACTGATCCCGAAGCTCGTCAGCGATGCGCGCGGCGGCGCGCGACGCGTCGCGCAGGCGCAAAACGTCGGCGCGCTCGGCGGCAAGGCGGTTCAGGTCGATGCGCTCGCAGCGCAGCCGGAGCGGGACGCGCCCACATCGCTCGATACTTGCCGCCGCTGCGATCTGTGGCGCAACGCGACGCAGGCAGTGCACGGCGCCGGTCCGTCCGATGCGCGCATCATGCTGCTCGGCGAACAGCCCGGCGATCAGGAGGATCTGAAGGGCGAGCCGTTCGTCGGACCGGCCGGGCAGCTGCTTCAGGACGCGATGCAGCGTGCCGGCGTCGTGCGCGAGCACGTCTATCTGACCAACGCGGTGAAGCACTTCAAATGGGAGCCGCGCGGCAAGCGCCGTCTGCACAAGACGCCCGCGCAGCAGGAGGTCGAAGCCTGTTCGTACTGGCTCGAACAGGAACTGCATGACGTCGGCGCGAAGGTGATCGTCACGCTCGGCGCGACCGCGTTGGCCGCGCTTTTCGGACGGCGCGCGACGCTTTCGGCGCATGTCGGGCGCGTCGTGCCGTATCGGGACAAGCTGGTCGTCGCGACGTATCACCCGTCCTACGCGCTGCGCCAGAACGACGAAGCCGCGCGCGAAAAAACCGTCGCGGCTATCGTTGCGGCGCTGGAGCTGGCGTCGTCGTTGAAGGCCTAGCGCGCTCAGAACGCCGCGCGCACGACGCCGCCATCCGCGCGCAACGCCGCGCCGTTCGTCGCCGATGAAAGCTCCGAGCACACGTACGCCACCATGCTGCCGATTTCCTCGGGCGTGATGAAGCGCTTGAGAATCGACGTGGGCCGCGCTTCTTCGAAGAACTGCTTCTCGAATTCGCCGAAGCTCTTGCCGCCCGACAGTTTCTCGACGAACTCGGTGACGCCTTCGGAACTCGTCGGCCCCGGCAGCACCGAATTGACGGTCACGCCGGTGCCCGCGCAGGTTTCCGCGAGGCCGCGCGCGAGCGAAATCTGCGCCGATTTGGTCACGCCGTAATGAATCATCTCGACGGGAATCTGAATGCCGCTCTCGCTGCTGATGAACACGACGCGGCCCCAGTTCTTCTCCTTCATCTTCGGCAGATACGCGCGCGACAGGCGCACGCCCGACATCACGTTGGTGTTGAAAAAGCGCAGCCATTCGTCGTCGGGAATCTCTTCGAACGGCTTCGGATCGAAGATGCCCATGTTGTTCACGAGAATATCGACGTGCGGAAAGCGCTTCACGAGCGCGTCGACTTGCGCTGCGTCGGAGACGTCGCCGGCGAAGCCTTCGCCCTGCGCGTTGGGCACGAGTTCGCGCAGTTTAGCCAGCGCCGCATCGACAGACGCCTGCGAACGGCCGTTGATGATCACGCGCGCGCCTTCACGCGCGAGCGCCACGGCAATGGCATGTCCGATGCCCTTCGTCGATCCGGATACCAGCGCGAGCTTGTTGCCGATCTTGAGATCCATGTCTGCTCCTTCGATTGGGTTGGCGGAATGCGCCGGCGATTTCGCCACGACGCGTTCCGGGATGTTAGCCATAAGCGCAGTACGTTGCTGAAGCCGCGTCCGGCAAGCGTTCGCCGCCCGTGAAACCCCGCGACATAAATGCTCGATGGCTTCCGCCGCGGTCATCGTCCATAGTTGCGTCCAGCGTGAAACGAAGCAGATGCAGCAGCGAGAACCGAGCCGTGTCACGCATCCACGAATCCACACAGGAGGTGCAACATGTCCAGCTCGATCAACTTGTTCAAGAAAGTGCGCGGCGCGGCGCTCGCCGGTTTCGTCGTCGGCACGGCGCTGCTTGCGGGATGCGCGAGCAATCCGGCGCAGGCATCGAATCAGTACGGGCAGTACGTGCAGACCGTCGCGGCTGCGCCCGCCGTGCGCCCCGACGCGATCTACGTCTACGCATTCGCCAGCGACGCGAACGACGTCAAGCTCGACAATCACGGCCTGATTTCGAAGCTCGGCTCGGCGATGTCCGGCGATTCGCAAGCGCGGAAGCAGACGCAAGACGCCATCGCGGCGCGCGAGGAAGTCGCGAACGAAATCGTCGCCAAACTGCAATCGATGGGTCTCCCCGCGATCCGCGCCGACGTGCCGCCGCCGCAAGATCGGAGCGTGCTCGTCGTCGAAGGAAGCATCAATACGATCGATGCGGGCAATCGCCGCCGCCGCATGGTGATCGGCCTCGGCGCGGGCGAAAGCAAGGTCGGCGCGACGGTGCAGGTCGTCCTCAAGCCCGCGAACGGCGTGCCGCAACTGCTCGAACAATTCGACGCGAAAGCCGACAGCGGCCACGCGCCGGGCGTCGCGGAAATGGCGGGCGTCGGCGCGGCGGCGGGGCACGTCGCGACATCGCTCGCGGTGTCGGGCGGGCTGCACGCGGTGTCGGAGACGAAGCACGCGGATGTGTCGTCCGATGAAAAGCGCCTCGGCGACACCATCGCCAAGCAGATCGCCAAGCTCGGCCAGGAGCAGGGCTGGATGCCGGCGAAGAGCTAAGGGAAGCGGCGGCCGTTGCGCGGTCCGGAACGTGCTTGCACTAGAATCCGGACGAATGTTCGCTTCGCGAGGCCGCGCATGCCGACGATTGCCCTGATTGTCCTGACCGTTGTCGTGACGCTCGTCGTCGTGCTGGTGATCGCGAATCTGACGAGCGGCGAAAAGAAGATCGAGCACAGGATCGAACGGCTGTACGCGAGCGACGACCCGCAGTTTCTCCGTTCGATGGGCTTGCTGCTCGGTCCGCCCGTGGTCGGCGGCAACCGCTTCGAGGTGCTCGTGAACGGCGACGAGATTTTCCCGTCGATGCTCGAAGGCATTCGCGCGGCGCGAGAGACGATCACCTTCGAGACCTTCATCTACTGGTCGGGCGCAATCGGCGAGCAAATCGCGCAGGCGCTCTCCGACAAGGCTCGCGCGGGCGTATCGGTGCATGTGCTGCTCGACTGGGTCGGCACGTCGAAGATGGACAAGCGCTATCTGCGCATGCTGCGCGACGCGGGCGCGGAAGTGATCCAGTATCACAAGCCGCACTGGACCGGGCTCGGCCGCATGAACGACCGCACGCACCGCAAGCTGCTCGTAATCGACGGGCGCATCGGCTTCACGGGCGGCGTGGGCATTGCCGAGGAATGGACCGGACACGCGCAGGACGAGAAGCACTGGCGCGACACGCATTTTCGCGTCGAAGGCCCGGCCGTCGGGCAGATGCAGGCCGTGTTCATGGACAACTGGATCAAGACGACGGGCAACGTGCTGCACGGCCCGCGCTATTTCCCGGACATCGACGATGCGGGCGGCGGCTTCGCGCACATGTTCAGCAGCTCGCCGTCCGGCGGCAGCGACGACATGCAGCTGATGTACCTCATGGCGATCACCGCGGCGACGCGTTCCATCCACTTGTCGAGCGCGTACTTCGTGCCGGACAAGCTGACGATCAACGCGATCGTCGAGGCGGCGCGGCGCGGCGTGCGGGTTCGCATCATCACGCCGGGCAAGCGCATCGACACGCATACGGTGCGCGAGGCATCGCGCGCGTGCTGGGGCGACCTGCTCGCGGCGGGCGTCGAAATGTTCGAATATCAGCCGACGATGTTCCACTGCAAGCTGATCGTCGTCGATGAGTATCTGGTGTCGGTCGGCTCGACGAATTTCGACAGCCGCTCCTTCAAGCTGAACGACGAAGCCAATCTGAACATCTACGACCGCGACTTCGCGCGCCAGCAAACGGCGATTTTCGATGACGACGTCGCCCGCGCGAAACGCATCACGTTCGAAGACTGGCGCCGCCGTTCGCTCACCGAGAAGCTGCTGGAGCGCGTGGCCGCGCTGCTCGATCCGCAGCTTTGACTTTCGCGCATTCCGTGTTGCGAATATTTCTCATCTTGGCCTAAAGATCGCCTGACGAAAGCCGATAAGACGCTCACGCAAACGGGTCTCTCGGTCTACGGCAATCATGCACGGCACCTATAACTTTTGGCTGGTCGCGGCATCGCTCGTAGTCGCCACGCTCGCTTCCTTTACTGCGCTCGATATCTCGGGCCGCATCGCATCGCTTGCGCAGTCGCGCACGCGGCACGTCTGGCTCGCGGGCGGTGCGGCGTCGATGGGCATCGGCATCTGGTCGATGCATTTCATCGGCGTACTCGCGTTCGAATTGCCTATCCCGCTCGGCTATGACCTGAAGATCACCGCCGGGTCGCTCGGCATCGCGGTGCTCGTGTCGTTCTTCGCGCTGCTCGTCATCACGAGCAGGCGTCTGACGATGAAGCGCCTCGTCGCGAGCAGTCTCTTGATGGGCGCGGGCATCGCGGCGATGCACTACACGGGCGATGCCGCGATGCGGATGCAGCCCGCGATCACGTACGATCCGCTGCTGTTCGCGGCGTCGATCGTGATTGCGGTGGTCGCATCGGGGGCGGCGTTGTGGATCGCCCATACGCTCTCGGATGCGAACCAGACCAACGTGCTCGCCAAGCGACTCGGGTCGGCGCTGGTGATGGGCCTCGCGATCACCGGCATGCACTACACGGGCAACGCGGCGGCGGAGTTTCTGCCGGGGTCGATCTGCGGCGCCGCCAACGACATCGACTCGCGCTGGCTCGCGACGACTGTCGTGCTATTCACGCTGACCATTCTGATCATCACGCTCGTGCTGTCGCGCTTCGATGCGCGCACGGCGCTGCTTGCAGGTTCGGTGTCGCGGCTGAACGGGCAGATCGTACGCATGGCGACCTTCGATACGCTCACGGACCTGCCGAACCGCCGCACGATGAACGAGCGCATCGATCGCGCGATTCGAAACGCGCGGCACAGCGACAGCCGTTTCGCGATTCTCTTCATGGACCTGGATGGCTTCAAGACGATCAACGACTCGTTGGGCCATACGGTCGGCGACGAAGTGCTGAAGGCATTCGCGCGACGTCTGCAGGAATGCGTGCGCGGCGGCGACACGGTGGCGCGTCTGGGCGGCGACGAGTTCGTCGTGATGCTCGAACACCTGCACGCGCCGACGGATGCCGAGAAGATGGCCGAACGCATCCTCGATACGATGAAAAAGGGACTCGTCGTCGGGAGTCATCCGTTGCAGGTGATGCCGAGCATCGGCATTGCGCTCTTTTCGCAGGATGGCGACAGCGTCGAATCGCTGCTCAAGCACGCGGACGTCGCGATGTACGAAGCGAAGCGCGGCGGGCGCAGCACCTATCGCTTCTTCGAGGCGAGCATGAACGAGGCGGCGGTGCGGACGTTGCAGATTCAGCAGGCGTTGCACGAGGCGCTGAATGGCGGCCATTTCTATCTTCTGTTTCAGCCGAAGTTCCGAGGCAAAAGCGGCGAGCTGGCGGGCGCGGAAGCGTTGATCCGGCTGGATCATCCGGAGATCGGCACGTTGACGCCGCTCGAGTTCATCCCGATCGCGGAGCGTTCCGGACAGATCGTGCAGATCGGATACTGGGTCGTGCGCGAAACGTGCCGGCACATGTCGCGTTGGCGCGCGGAAGGGCGTCCGCCGGTGAAGGTGGCGATCAACCTGTCGCCGCGGCAGATGCACGAGGCGGATCTTGTCGCGAACATCATGACGATCGTGCGCGAGGAAGGCGTCGAGAGCGAGCAGATCATGTTCGAGATCACCGAGTCGGTGGCGATGCAGGACGCGCCGCGCACCATCGAGATGATTCGCGCGTTTCAGGAGAACGGTTTCGAGATCGCAATCGACGATTTCGGCACCGGATATTCGAGCCTCGCGTATTTGCAGCGGTTTCGCGCGAAGCAGTTGAAGATCGATCGGTTCTTTACGAACGGGCTGGATGAGAACGGGCAGGAGGGGCGCGCGATCGTATCGGCGATTATTGCGCTCGCGCATTCGCTCGATATGGATGTCGTGGCGGAAGGCGTCGAGACCGGGTCGCAGCTCGATCGCTTGCAGGACATGATGTGCGATGAGATGCAGGGGTTCTTGCTGGCGATGCCTTTGTCGGCGGATGCGTTTGGGGGGATGCTGGAGAAGGCTGCTGTCGGTGTTTGATTTTTGGTCGTGGAATCCTGTGAAATCAGGATTTCACCAAACGAGCCCGAGGGAAAGCCACACAAAAGACGCAAACACGAACCTCAATCCATCGCCGCTTGCGACACCGACTCCTCCGCCGCGGTCTTCTTCGCCGGCCGGATCAGCAGCAGCAACGGCACCACCAACAACGTCGCGACAAACATCAGCTTGAAGTCGTTGAGATAAGCAATCATCGAAGCCTGCTGCGTGATCGTTTGATTGAGCATCGCCATGTCCGTCATCGAGCCGCCGGACAGCATCGGCTGCATCGCCGGATTGAACGGCGTCACTTGCGCGGCGAGGTCCGCGTGGGCGACCTGCGTGTTGCGCGTCATCAGCGTCTGCACGATCGAAATACCGATACTGCTGCCGATATTGCGCATCAGGCTGTAAGTCGCGGTGCCATCCGCGCGCAACTCGGGCGTGAGCGTCGAAAACGTCAGCGCCGACAGCGGCACGAACACGAGTCCCAGCCCGAAGCCCTGAATCACGCCCGGCCAAACGATATCCGATGCCGACAGCACGATCGTGTAATGCATCATCTGCCAGAGCGCGAACGCCGAAATCAGAAATCCCGACAGCAGCAGCACACGCGCATCGATGTGCTTCAGCAGGCGTCCGGCGACGAGCATCGCGATCATCGTGCCCGCGCCGCTCGGCGCCGTGACGAGGCCTGTCGTCGCGACCGGATAGTTCATCAGGTTCTGCAACATCGGCGGCAACAGCGCGCGCGTCGCGTACATCACCGCGCCGATCACGAAGATGAAGCACGTTCCGGTCGCGAAGTTGCGGTCCTTCAGCAACTGATATTTGAAGAACGAGCGCGACCCGGCCGTCGCCGTATGCGCGATGAAGAACACGAAACTCAGCGCCGCGAGAATCGCCTCGATGCGGATTTCCATCGATCCGAACCAGTCGAGTTGTTCGCCGCGATCGAGCATCGCCTGGAACGCGCCGATCGCAAGGCCGAGCGTCGCGAAGCCGAACGCGTCGAACTTCACCGCGCGGCGCGCGATCTGCGCGGGCAGAAACGTCACTACGCCGAAGAGCGCGAACGCACCGATCGGCACGTTGATGAAAAAGACCCAGCGCCAGTTGTAGCTGTCCGTGAGCCAGCCACCGAGCGTCGGACCGAGAATCGGACCGACCATCACTCCCATGCCCCAGACGGCCATCGCCTGGCCCTGTTTCTCGCGCGGATTGATGTCGAGCAGGATCGATTGCGACAGCGGCACGAGCGACGCCCCGAACACGCCCTGCAACAGCCGCGACGCGACGATCTGCGTGAGCGTCTCCGACAGCCCGCAAAACGCCGACGCGACGGTGAAACCCGCAATCGAAATACACAGCAGCTTCTTCACGCTCAACTGGTCCGAGAGCCAGCCAGTGAGCGGCGTAGCGATCGCGGCGGCGACGATATACGAGGTCAGCACCCAGGTGATTTCGTCCTGGGACGCCGACAGCGTGCCCTGCATATGCGGCAGCGCGACGTTCGCGATGGTGCTGTCGAGCGTCTGGATCAGCGTGGCGAGCATGATCGAGACAGTCAGCATGCCGCGGTTCAATGGCGCTGCGGCGCGTTCCGTGGGGACTTCGAGGGACATGGACGTGGCCGCAAGGCGGCGGCTTTTGTAAGTACGATGATGATAAGCAGGCTTATTATAGAACGGCCGCGATCTCGCGCAATGCGGTCAATTACCGGGTGTACACGAGATGCGCGCATCGAAAGGCGTTACATATAATCGCGCGATGGAAACCCAACTCGACAAACGCTTCGGCTTTCTGGTCGCGGACGTGGACCGCCTGTGCGGCAACCGCTTCGACGTGCTGGCGAAGTCATCGCTCAATCTGACGCGCGCGCAATGCCGCGTGCTCGCGTATCTCTCGCATTACGGCGAGGTCAATCAGGCGCGGCTCGCCGGGCTGTTGGAAGTCGCGCCGATTTCCGCCGGCCGTCTGCTCGATCGCATGGAAGAGGGCGGCTGGATCGAGCGCCGCCCGAATCCCGACGATCGTCGCGAGCGTCAGGTTCGCATGACCGCGAAGGCGGAGAAGGCGCTCGACCGCGCGCGGCGCGTCGGCGACGAGATCGCAGCAGAAGCGCTCGCGGGCTTCAGCCGGCAGGAAAGCGAGCAATTGATCGCGCTTCTGCAACGCGTGCGCGGCAATCTGAGCCGTATCGTCGATCGGTGATTCATCCGCGCTTGGATCGCCGATTGCTTCAGCGTTGTCCGCAAGCGTCGTTGTCAAGCGCCGCCATCCATCCGGAGAAGATCGATCATGAACAAACGCACCGCACCGTTGGCCGTCCTCGCGCTGTCCGTCGCCGCTTTCGTCTCGATGCCCATCGCGCAGGCGCAAGACACGGCCGCATCCACGCCGAAGCAGATCAAGAAAGCCCAGCGAAAGGAAGCGCGCGCGAAGAAGAACGCCGAGCTGAAGCAACTCGAGCAGAACGGCTACAACCCCGCTGGCGAGCAGACCAACTATCCGCAGAATCTGCAAAACGCGCAGTCGAAGATCAATGCGCAGAAGGCGGGCAAGCCGGCGCCGGCATCGACGCCGTAATCGGACGCTTGTTCCGGGACGACGCGGAAAACGCCATCCGCTTCATTAAGGCAGTCGATACGACGAGATCGCGTTGATCGCAAAGCGCGCGACGCATGATGCGGCAATCGCGTGATGTCCGCGCTCGACGCCGACGGCGGGATACGGCAGTATCTCGGCATCAGGCGCAAGTTCCAGATATGCGACGAAGAGCCGGAATACGGCCGATGTATCGGGGAGGCCACGCATGCGATGGCGGTCATGGCTGTTGATCTTCGCCCTGTGCGACGCACACGCGGCATCGCGCTACTACGCGCCCGTGACGTTTTATCCGCACGACGCGGTGCGGGTATCGCGTTTCGCATCGAAGACCGGGGCGATGCAGGTGCCTTACGGCGCAGGCGCGAAAGTCGAGGAAGGCGACTTCTATATCGTTTCGAATGCAACTTTCAAGGCGCTGACCGCGCAAGTGCAACGCGATGGCACGATCGCGCTCGTGCAGTCCGAGTGGACGCCCGAACGCGCCGCGAGCCAGATCTGGACCATCGACAAGGAAGGCAGCGGCTTTCGTCTTTACTCGAAGCTATATGGACGTTACGTGACGCTCGGCGCGCGTGTCGAGCTCGAAGCGCCATCGGGCGATGCGCGGCAGAACTGGAGCATCGAAGCCGATGCGAACGTCGTGACCATCGCGGCCACCGGCACGAAGACGGGACTCGTCGTCGGGCATCATGCGTTGCGCGACGGTGCGTCCGTCGAAGTCAATGCGCAGGCCGGACAGTGGCGTCTGTACAAGACCGGAAGCGATGGCGGCGATCATGCGTATCGCACGCTCGATGCTTCGGCGCGCTCGACTTACGACAACATCGGCAGGCGCTATCACTTGAGCGCGTATGCACCCGATGCGATCGAGGCCGAACGGCTCGGCGGTTTTCGCTGGACTGACTATCATCCGTCGGGGCTGTATGTGTCGAAGGGCGAAACCGTCGTGATCGATGTGAACGGTCTCGCCGACGATGGTCCCGATGGCCTCATCGTCATGGTCGGCAACAAGAACGGCTTCTATCGGCGGCAAGCCGCGGGCGATCCGCAAACGATCCTCGCGACCGAAGGACGCAACGCGTTCGTCGCATCGCGCGATGGCTTGCTCTACTTCGAATACATCGACAGCGGATACAACGAGCGGCCACGTACGTCGATCGATGTCATCGTGCGCGAAGGCGGCAAGCCGGTGCCGTTCTATGTCGAAGGTGCGACGACGCCCGTCGAATGGCGCGCGATGCTGCAGCGTCATGCGGATGCGCCGCTCGTCGAGATGGTCGGCAAGCGCACGATGTTCACCGTCGCGCGCGCCATGTACGACAAGTCGGGCGCAGCGGATCCGGCCGCATTGCTCGATTATGTCGAGCGCATCATGGGCTATCACGACGAACTGTCCGGACTCGATGGCACGGAAGCACTCGATGCGCCGCCGCCGTTGCGCGTGCATTTCGTGCAGGACGCGATTTCGACCCACGCCGAGTTGCAGAACACGTATCTCTACGCGACGTACTACATGATCGGCCTGCCGCTCAATAGCGCGGCCGAGACCTTGCTCAAGCCCGCGAAAGCCGACGAATGGGGCGTATGGCACGAGATGGGACACATGTATCAGCAATGGGACTGGACATGGCCGGGCGTGACGGAGACGACGGTGAACGTCTATTCGCTGCATGCGCTGGAACGCCTCGGCACGCCGATGCCTTCGCCGCTGCTGCAAGTCGTCGACGCGCGCGGCAAGAAGAATCGCATCGATCTCGCGGCGCAGTATTTCGCGCAGCCGTCACGCAATTTTCTCGACGATGCGTCGTTTCCGATGCCATCGGAAGCGCTCTGGATCAGGCTCGTCATGTACGAGCAGTTGCGCCGCGCACTCGGCAACGGCTTCTATGCGCGGCTGCACAAGCTGTATCGGCGGCATCCGCTGACGGAGGATGAAGGCGGCGACCAGAACGAAGTGCAACGCTTCGTGCTGCGTGCGTGCATGGCGGCCAATCTCGATCTGACGGATTTCTTCGAGCGATGGGGACTGCCGGTCGATGCTGGCACGCGTGCGGCGATTGCCGGGCTGAAGCTGAGCGCGCCGAAGACCGATTTGACGCGCACGCGTATTTAAGGCAAAAAAACGCCGACGCATGCACGCGTCGGCGAAGTCCTGGCTTTTACGAGGGCTGCCAGAAACGCTTCAGTTCCTCATGCTGCATCCGCGAGCCGAATGGTCTGCTGTTCTTTGCGCCGCGTCCCCGGCCGGCCGATGAGCGCGCCCGGCACATTACCGATGCCGAACGCGGGTCGCGCGAGAAAGAAACCCTGCGCGAGCACGTGCGGCCACTGCGCAATCCATTGCGCCTGCGCGGCCGTTTCCACACCTTCGACGACGATCGCCACCTTCAGCCGCGTAAGAAGCGTGAGCACCGACGAAAAGACCAGACACGCGTTCGGGCAGCGCGGCGCTTCGGCGAGCAGTTCCTTCGCGATCTTGACGGTGCCGAAGTCGATCGGTCCGAGCGCGGCGAGACATGAATAGCCGGTGCCGAAATCGTCCATCGCGACGCTCACGCCCTTGTTCTTGAGACGCCGCACGACCTTGCGCATCGCCGGCATGCGCGCGAGATCCTCGCTTTCCAGCAGTTCGAGTTCGATGCAATCGGGCGTGATGTCGTGCGCGCGGCAAATCGATTCCATCCGCTCGGCGAAGCCCGGCAACGCCGCGACCGATGGCGGGACGTTCACGGCGACCGAATAGTGTGCGCCGCCACTTTCGCGCCACTCGCCAATTTCGGACGCGACCGCGTCCAGCACGAACCATGTCAGTTCGCGCATGATGTCGGCGTCCTTGAACGCCTCGCTGAATGCGCCTGGCAGCAATACGCCGTATTCCGGATGACGCCAGCGAATAAGCGCTTCCATTTGCGCGAGTTCGCCGCCGTGGACTCGGTAGATTCCCTGATAGGCGATGCAGAATTCTCCGGCCTTGAGGCCTTCGAGTATGCGATGCCTGAATGCATGATCTGACTCCGGCGCGGCTTTCGCGACAGGCGAGCCGTGTGTCGTTCTTTTCATGCTCTAGCCATCCCTCCCAGTTGGTCGTGGAAGCGGTTGCACGAGTCGTGCCAGAAACTATGATCGCGCGTCGTCCAATCCAAGTAAATTCGGTGAGCCCCTTGGAGACAACGTTTGCCTCCTTAAAGGGAGCGTTTGCGCTTGCGTGTGGACGCATCGTTCAGCCATCCCGAGTCACGTAACGCAACCGTAACGCGTGATGGTCTGTGTGGGCTGGCGCACATAACGCAAGCACATATTGCGCTGCATCTGCATGGCGTTTTGCAGTTTTGTATATAGCGATTCCGGAACATTTGTAATCCCGACTAGTGCCGGCGCCGGGAAAATGATCGCTGCGAACGGCGGGCGCGCACCAAAAATGGGACACGCGGCGCTTCCGCACAGGCGACCGCCGGTCGATGAGCATGGGTATGCCGCTGTCTTCGCTTACGACAGTCTTTCCACGTCGATCGTCAGGCGGTCGCGGTTTCGGCGACAGGGCGCATGCGTTCCAGCGCGCTGCCATCCTCGCGGAACAGATGCACATGGCGAATGCTGAAGCCCGCGTTCAGGCGCTGTCCTTCGACGGCCGTCGATTCGCCCGAGCCTTTCACCTGAATCACGAGTTCGTTCGGCAAACGGACATGCAGCAGCGTCTCGCCGCCGAGATGCTCGATCACCATGACTTCGCCTGCAAGGCCGCTGTCGATATCGCCGCCGCCCGATTCGACGAAATGCTCGGGCCGGATGCCAAGCGTAAGCGTCTCGCCCGCGTGCACGGACGAAGCCGCGAACGGCAGCGTCAACGACTCGCCGCCCGGCAATTCGATGGTGACGCCCATAGCATCCACGCGCAGCACGCGCACATCCATGAAGTTCATTTTCGGCGAGCCGATGAAACCCGCGACGAAGCGATTGTGCGGCGTGCGATACAGCTCCAGCGGCGAGCCGATCTGTTCGACGCGTCCATGATTCAGCACGACGATGCGATCGGCCATCGTCATCGCTTCGGTCTGATCGTGCGTGACGTAGATCATCGTCGCGTTGAGCTGCTTGTGCAGCTTGATGAGTTCGAGGCGCATCTGCACGCGCAATGCGGCGTCGAGATTGGAGAGCGGCTCGTCGAAGAGAAAGACTTTCGGCTCGCGTACGATGGACCGGCCGATCGCCACGCGCTGACGTTGGCCGCCCGACAGCGCGCGCGGACGCCGTTCGAGCAACTGGCCGATCTGCAAAATCTCGGCCGCGCGATGCACGCGTTCCTTGATCTGCGCTTCGGGCAACTTGAGCATGCGCAAACCGAACGCGATGTTCTCGTACACCGACATGTGCGGATAAAGCGCATACGACTGAAACACCATCGCGACGCCGCGTTGCGAAGGCTCGAGTTCGGTGACGTCCTCGCCGCCAATCAGTACTTGCCCTGAGTCGCAGCGTTCGAGTCCGGCGATGGTGCGAAGCAAGGTCGACTTTCCGCATCCCGAAGGACCGACGAAAACCATGAACTCGCGATCGGTCACTTCTATGTCGACGCCCTTCAGCACGTCGACGCCAGCGAATGCCTTGCGGATCTGCTGCAAATGAACTGCGCTCATGCGTTGTCTCCCGTTTGCTGCTGCGGCAGCGCAGCATCCGATGCGTCGTCGAATTTGTTCTTGACAAGCTGTTCGCGCCAAAATATACAATTGTAAAACCGAAATTACAAGTGAAACGACGCGCACCAGGGATCACGAACGAACGCACCAGAGAAGCCGTATCCGCTCGAAAAATACCAAGGAGACAGGCATGAAGAAGCGCTTCATTCCGGCCATGCAAGCCGGTCCGATCAAACACGCCGCGGCAGTCGCGCTCCTCACGGCGAGCGCGGCGTTCGCAACATCGAACGCGCAGGCCTGGACTCTGAAGGAAGCGGCGCAGCCGTATTCGGGCACCACGATCAAGGCCATCTTTCTCGATCGTCCCGGCTACAAGGCCGCGCAGCAACTCATTCCGCAGTTCGAAAAGGAAACGGGCATCAAGGTGCGCTGGGAAGTGATTCCCTATGAGAATACGCGCGAAAAGGAAGTGCTCAACTTCGTCGGCGGCGGCGACCAGGACATCGTGCTCGTGGACGTCGTGTGGATCGGCGAATTCGCGAGCAACAAGTGGCTCGTGCCGATCAAGAAGTTCACCGACGATCCGAAGCTCGCGGATCCGAATCTCAACCTGAAGGGCTTCTTTCCGATCCTGCTCGATTCGTTCGGCTCCTGGGACAAGGTCACCTACGGCCTGCCGTTCGATAACTACTCGGGCCTGATGTTCTACAACAAGTGCATGTTGAAGGACGCGGGCTTCGACGAGCCGCCGAAGACCTGGGACGACTTGCTCAACACCTACGCGCCGAAGCTCACGAAGGGCGACAAGTTCGCGTTCGCGCTGCAATCGCGGCGAGGCGAAACGCAGTCGGCCGATAGCTTCATGCGCGTGCTATGGCCGAACGGCGGGTCGCTTCTCGATGCGAAGTTCAAGTCGAATCTGATGTCGCCGCAATCGCAGGCGGGCCTCGAATATCGGCAGAAGCTGATGAAGTACATGCCGCCGGGCATCGTCGACTTCGATCACGCCGAAGCGGTCAACGCGCTTGCGCAAGGACAGGTCGCGATGATTACCGAATGGTCCGCGTTCTATCCGACGCTCACCGATCCGAGCAAGTCGAAGATCGGCAACTGTCTCGCGATCACGACCGAACCGAAGGGACCGGCCGGACTTAAGCCCGCGCTCGGCGGCTTCTCGCTTGCAGTGAACGCGAAGTCGAATGCGAAGAAGCAGGCCGCGTCGTGGCTCTTCATTCAATGGATCACGTCCGAAGCAATGGCGAAGCCTTATCTCGAAGCGGGCGGCGTGCCGGCGCGCATGGCGATCTATGAGGACAAGGCCGTGCAGGACAAGTATCCGTTCGTGAAGCCGATGGTCGAATCGTGGCAGGGCGGCGTGCCGGATTATCGTCCGCGCTTCCCGGAGTGGCCGGCGATTTCAGAAGTTATCGGCGAATGGGGCAGCAAGATGATGCTCGGCCAGGTGACGGTGAAGGAGGGCGCGCAGACCATCGGTCAGAAGACCGAGGACATCCTGAAGAAAGCGGGCTATTACGACGGCAAGAAGCCTTTGCTGAAGTAATTCTGTTCACGGGACCGGAGGCGATCGAATGGCATCACCTGTAATGCATGCGCGCGGACCGCGCAAGCCCGCGCGCTACTTCGGCGTCCTGCCGCGTTCGCCCGCCTTCTGGTTCCTGATACCCGCGATCGCGGCGCTCGCGATCATCGGCATCTATCCGCTGCTGCTTGCGCTCTATAACTCGTTTCATCAATACAAGCTCGCGGACCTGGCCTCGGGCACGCCGTTCGTCGGCGTCGATAACTACATCGCGACGCTGACCGATCCGACCTTCTGGGAAGCGCTCGGACGCACGGCATTGTTCCTGTGCGTGACCTTGCCGATCGAAGTCGCGCTCGGACTCTTTGCAGCGCTGCTGTTGCATCGCACGGAGCTGCCGTGGATGCGGGCGGCGGCGCGCGTGAGTCTCGTCATTCCGATGGCGACGACGTATGCGGTGGTCGGGCTCATCGGCCGCCTGATATTCAATCGGCAGTTCGGCGTGGCGAACTATCTGACAGGTCTCATCGGCATTCCGCCGCAGGACTGGCTTGCGGACCCGACGCTCGCGTTCGTCTCCGTGATGATCATGGATATCTGGCAATGGACGCCCTTCTGCGCGCTGATCCTGCTCGCCGGGCTTTCGATGGTGCCGAAGGAAGCCGAAGAAGCAGCGCGCCTCGAAACGCCGAAGTGGAGCATGATTTTGTGGCACCTGCAGCGTCCGTATCTTCTTCCGGGTCTCACTGCGATTCTTATTCTTCGTTCCGCCGATATGCTGAAGATGTTCGACGCCGTCTTCACGATGACGCGCGGCGGGCCCGGCGCCGCGACGGAATTCATCAGCGTCTATATCCAGCGCGTCGGCTTTCGTCTCTTCGATCAGGGCATGGCTTCCGCACAGGCGATCATCCTGCTCATTCTGACGATCGTGCTGTCGCGTCTCTATATTCGCTTCGTGTATCGGGAGGCCGCGTGAGTTCGATAGGCATGCAAGGCACGCAACGCGCAAAGCGCGCGCGCGCGGCAAGAAAACGCGCTACTGTATGGCACTTTCTGGGCCTCGTCGTAGTGTTCATGTCGTCGGTGTTTCCGTTCTACTGGATGGTCACGACGAGCCTCAAGAGTCAGGCCGATGCGCTCGCGTATCCGCCGAAATGGCTGTTCTCGCCGACGTTTCATCACTACTCGGCGGCACTGTTCGAACATGACGTCGCGAGTAGTCTGCTGAACTCGCTCATCATCGCGAGCAGCACGACCGTCCTCGCTATCCTGCTTGGCACGCCAGCCGCTTATGCGCTCGCGCGCTACGAATTTCGCGGCAAGGAAGACCTCTGGTTCTGGTTCATCTCGAACCGCATGGTGAGCCCCGTCGTGCTCGCGGTGCCGTTCTTTCTGATCGCGACGAAGCTCGATCTCGTCGATACGCATATCGTGCTGATCCTGCTGTATCTGACGTTCTCGCTGCCCATCGTCGTATGGATCTGCACGGACCAGTTCCGCAACATTCCCGTCGAGCTCGACGAAGCCGCGCGTCTCGATGGCGCATCGCCGTGGCGCGTGTTCTGGCGCATCAATCTGCCGCTCGCGATGCCGGGCATCGTCGTATCGGCGATCTTCGCGTTCATCTTCTCGTGGAACGATCTGCTCTATGCGCTCGTGCTCACGCGCAGCGACGCGATTACCTCGCCGGTTGCGGCAACGAGCTACATGAGCGGTTATGAATTGCCCTGGGGCGAGATCATGGCGACGGGCACGCTGATCGTGCTGCCCATGGTCGTGTTCGCGCTGGCCGTGTCCGGGCGATTGGTGCAAGGGCTCACGATGGGCGCGGTGAAATAAAATCGCGCGGCCTTTCATTGAACAACAGGACAACATGAGCAAGAGCGCACCGCCCATCGCCATCGCGGAAGCGGACGATTCCATCGATTCGGAAGAAGAACTGCAGGCGCGCGTCGCGTGGCATTACTACGTCGGCAATCTGACGCAGCAGGAAATCGCGCAGCGCATCGGCAGCAATCGCGTGCGCGTGAACCGGCTGCTTGCGGCGAGCCGCGAGTCCGGCCTCGTGCAGATCACGATCAATAGCAAGATCGTGCCATGCGTCGCGCTGGAAGAAGCGCTCGCGAAACGCTTCGGCCTCGAATGCGCGGTGGTCGTGCCGAGCGGCGCGAACAACGAGGCGAACAATGCGGCGCTCGGCATCGGCGCGGCGTCGTACTTCGCGAGGCAGATAGTTGCAGGGCAAACTATCGGCCTCGGCTGGGGCCGCACGATCCGCGCCGTGTTGCGCGCGCTGCCGCAGCGCACGTACGGCGCGGTGTCGGCGGTGTCGCTGCAGGGCGGGCTGTCGCATTGCCCGAGTATCAATACGTTCGATATCGTGTCGGACTTCGCGAACATCTGCCGCGCCGACAGTTATCTGTTCGCCGCGCCGATCTACGTGAGCAGCCAGAAAGCGCGCGACGTGATCCTGCAGGAAGAAACCGTGCGCGAGACCTATGAACTCGCGCGCAGTGCCGATCTCGCCTTGCTGACGTGCGGCGATCTGACGGAATCGCTCGTCGTGACATACGGCATTGACAATCCGGAGCAATTGCGCACGTTGCAGAAGGCGGGCGCGGTCGGCGACATGCTCGGCCACTTCATGGATGAAGACGGGGAGCTGATCGATCATCCGTTGAATCGACGCACCGTGGCGATCACGCTGGACGACCTGCGCAAGATCAAACGCGTGATTCTCGTGAGCGGCGGCAAGAAGAAATTTCATGTCACGCGCGCGGCATTGCGCGGGCGTTATCCATCCGTGCTCGTGACCGACGAGGACACCGCAAGACGCCTGTGCGACGAGCCCTGAAGAGGACACCATGACGACCATCGACAGAAATCGCGAATTCGCGGGCAAGACCGTGCTCGTCACGGGGGCGGGCAAGGGCATCGGTCATGCAACGGTTCATCTGCTGATCGAGCGTGGCGCGCGTGTCATTGCATTGAGCCGCAGCGCAGCCGATCTCGATCTGCTGAAGAAGGAGACGGGTTGCGAGATCATTGCCGCCGATCTCGCCGATGCCGACGCCGCACGCGAAGCGGCGCGCGCCGTTCAGCCCGTCGATCTGCTCGTGAACAACGCGGGCATCGCGGTGTTGGAGCCGTTTCTCGATACGACCGTCGAAGCCTTCGATCTGACGATGAACGTCAACGTGCGCGCAGCGATGATCGTCGCGCAAGAGTGCGCGAAGAACATGATCGCGCGTGGCGCGGGCGGTTCGATCGTGAACGTATCGAGCCTGTCGGCGAATGTGGGCTTCGCGCTGCACGCGTCGTATTGCGCATCGAAAGGCGGACTCGACGCGATGACGCGCGTCATGGCCAACGAGCTCGGCCCGCACGGCATACGCGTGAACGCGGTGCTCCCGACCGTCACGATGACCCCGATGGGTGAAAGAGCGTGGAGCGATCCCGCAAAATCCGAACCGATGCTTGCGCGCATTCCGATGAACCGCTTCGTGGAGCCGGTGGAAGTCGCGCGCACGATTGCCTATCTGCTTTCCGACGATTCGAGCATGGTCAGCGGCGTGAGCCTGTTGGTCGATGGCGGATTTCAGGCGCGCTGAGATTAGCTTCGCGATTCAATCAACGACACCGGAGACTTGTAATGGCCGATTCACAGATGACCGCGATCGTATGCCGCGCGCCGAAAGACTATCGCGTCGAACGCGTGCAACGCCCGAGCGCGGCGAGAAACGAACTCGTGATCCGCATTGCGGCATGCGGCATTTGCGCGAGCGATTGCAAATGCTGGTCGGGCGCGAAGATGTTCTGGGGCGGCCCGAATCCGTGGGTCAAGGCGCCGGTCATTCCGGGACACGAGTTCTTCGGTTATGTCGAAGAACTGGGCGAGGGCGCGGAAGAACATTTTGGCGTGAAGAAGGGCGATCGCGTGATTGCCGAGCAAATCGTGCCTTGTGCGAAATGCCGCTATTGCAAGTCGGGCGAGTACTGGATGTGCGAAGTGCATAACATCTTCGGCTTCCAGCGCGAAGTCGCCGATGGCGGCATGGCCGAATACATGCGCTTTCCGCCGACGGCGATCGTGCATAAGATTCCGGACGGCATTTCACTGGAAGATGCGGCGATCATCGAGCCGCTTGCGTGCGCGATCCATACGGTAAATCGCGGCGATATCCAGTTGAGCGATGTCGTTGTGATCGCGGGCGCGGGGCCACTCGGTCTGATGATGACGCAAGTCGCGCATCTGAAGACGCCGAAGAAGCTCGTCGTGATCGATCTCGTCGAAGAGCGGCTCGCGTTGGCGCGCGAGTACGGCGCGGACATCACGATCAACCCGAAGACCGACGATGCGCTCGAAACGATTCGCTCGATCACCGATCGCTATGGCTGCGACGTATATATCGAAACGACCGGCGTTCCTGCGGGCGTTACGCAAGGACTGGAGCTGATTCGCAAGCTCGGCCGCTTCGTCGAGTTCTCCGTGTTCGGCGCGGATACAACCGTCGACTGGTCGATCATCGGGGATCGCAAGGAGCTCGACGTGCGCGGCGCGCATCTCGGACCGTATTGCTATCCGATCGCGATCGATCTGCTCGCGCGCGGACTCGTCACGTCGAAGGGCATCGTCACGCATGGCTTCACGCTCGACGAGTGGGACGAAGCCATCAGGATCGCGAATTCGCTCGATTCGATCAAGGTGCTGCTCAAGCCGTAACGACTGCCGGCGTGCGCGTCGCGATTCCGATGCATGCGTTCGCGCCGGAGACGTTCGAGTCGTTCAGGATCTGATGATGTGAAAACCATGCGCCATGCGTTGCATTGCATGGCGCATCGTTCACGAAAGCGACACGCCCAGCAACTTGCCGATTCCATATGTGCAAGCGGCCGCGATCATTCCGATCAACGCTTGTCGCACGGCGGAAAACAGCGCGCCGCGTCCATTGAACAGCGACGTGAACACGCCGATGCCCGCAAGCCCGAGTCCGCTCAAAACGATGCATTGCACGATGCCTTCCGTACCGCTTGCCCAAAGAAAGGCGATGGCCGGAATGATCGCGCCCACGGCGAACAACGTGAACGATGCGAGCGCGGCCGTCCAGGGATTGCCGCCCAACTCGCGCGGATCGAGGCCGAGTTCTTCGCGCGTCAGCGTGTCGAGCGCCTTGTCCTTGTCGCGCATGATTTGCGCGGCGACGCGTTTCGCTTCGGCTGCATCGATGCCCTTTGCCTGATAGATGAGCGCGAGCTCATGCCGCTCCGCGTCGGGCATATGATCGAGCTCGTCCTTCTCCCGCGCGATTTGCGTGCGCGCGAGTTCGCGCGCATTCGTGACAGAGAGCCATTCGCCGAGCGCCATCGATGCCGCGCCCGCGATGAGTCCCGCGAACGCCGTGAGCAGGACCGTTTTGCTATCGCTGCCTGCACCCGCGACGCCCATGATGAGGCAAAAGTTCGACACGAGGCCATCGTTCGCGCCGAGCACTGCGGCACGTAAATCGTTGCCCGATGCGACGCCGCGATGCCACGACTCGGCCGCTGCGATCGCACCGCCTTTACTCAGCCCTTTGCTGCGACTCGCGACTTCCTGCACGATATCCGCGTGATGCCGCTCTTCCGCCGACATCTGCGCGGCATCGGGTTGGCCGGCATATTTATCGCGATCGGCCATTTCGTTTGCGGCGACCGAGCGCAACACGAAGTCCGGTCCGAACGCGCGTGCGAGCGTACGCATGATCCGCGTTTTTGCGCTGATGCGATGCGTTCGAACGGACACGCCATTCGCGCGCAATTTCGCGGCCCATATGTCCGCATGACGGCGCTCCGCTTCGGCCAGCTCGGCATAGACGCGCCGCTTGTCGTCCTGCTTTTCCGCTCGTGCGAGCGTGTCGTAGAGCGCGGCGCTGTCGAGTTCGTCCGCGAGATTGGAGGTAAAGCGCTTGAGTTCTGTCTGGGACGCCATGACGTCACCTTTTTCGTTCGTCTCGTTGATTCAAGAGTAAAGACGAACGACATGTCGCGTTGCTAATAGCCCTACGATGCGCGCTGAGTGAGAATTGAATCGCGTCTCATCGTCGTCATTGTTTAGATGGGGCTTGATTGAATCTCGAATGGAGCGACGTGCGAATCTTTCTCGCGACTGCGCGAAGCGGTACGTTCGGCGCGGCGGCGAGGAGCGTGTTTCGCCTAAAGCGAAGATCGTTTTCGGCAGCAACAATCGCGATGCGCAGGCAACGATGTGCGCATCGGGTGCCGGCTATGCGGTATTGCCGTGTCCGTTAGGCGATGCCGATGCGCGCCTCAAGCGCTTCGATGTTGGTGTAGCGCCAGCCGGAAGAGACGTATGGTTGGTTATCACCGCGATCTCAGGCGAGTCGCGCGCTTGCGAGCTTTATTGAACGAAACGATGCCGACGCTAGGCGAACGTATCAATCGGTATCAATCGATTAGCGATGCAACTAACTGTCCTTTGCGCTTATCCACTTCGAATCCGAGCCCAGGCCAGCAAAAGAATCAAATGAGCGAGCAGTCGGAGTTTTAGGCAATCAAAGAACTACTTCAAGGCCGCGCACCAAATCGATGCGTATTAGCGAAGCTATCCGCAGGCGCTACACGATCCAAGCTCGATTTTTAAAGCGGCGCTACAATCCCGATGCCTAAAACCGACTGGCGCCCCACACAGTCGGCTATTTGCGATATCCGCTGAAACCACTCAAAAAGCCGGAGCGCTCATGACCACGCTTTCCATTAACGGCCAGAATCATTCGGTCGATGCGCCACCCGACATGCCGCTTCTCTGGGTATTGCGCGACATCGTAGGACTCACAGGAACCAAATTCGGCTGCGGCATTGCGCAATGCGGTGCGTGTACCGTTCACCTCGATGGCGTCGCGGTTCGTTCATGCGTTTTACCGATTGCCGCCGTTGGCGATCGCAAGGTGACGACGATCGAAGGCATCGGCGAAACACCCGCCGGCAAGAAAGTGCAAGCGGCCTGGCGTTCGCTCGATGTCGTGCAATGCGGGTACTGTCAGTCTGGACAAGTCATGTCCGCCGCGGCATTGCTCGCGACAGTCTCCGATCCCAACGACTCCGATATCGATGCCGCGATGGCGGGCAACATCTGCCGCTGCGGCACTTATCACCGCATTCGCGCCGCCATCAAGCAGGCCGCAAAGGAGGCGTGACATGTCGCAAGGATTGATCGAGGCGGGGCGTCATGCGGCTCGCGCGGGATTGTCGCGCCGCAGGTTTCTGAAGTTCGGCGTGACCGCCGGCGTCGCTGCAAGCGGCGGATTGCTGATCGGCTTCAGCTTGCCGGCCGCGAGCCAGGATCAGGGCAAAGGCAAGTCGGTTATCGGAGGCGATGGCGTCGAGTCCGCGCAAGAAGGCGTATTCGCACCGAATGCGTTCGTGCAGATCGACAAGAGCGGCAAGGTCGTGCTCATCATGCCGAAGGTCGAAATGGGACAAGGCGTCTATACCGCGTTGCCCATGTTGATAGCCGAGGAGCTCGAAGTGCCGCTCGATAGCGTCACGATCGATCATGCGCCGCCGAACGAAAAACTTTTCACGGACCCGCTGTTGGGCGGTCAATTGACAGGCGGTTCGACGTCCGTGCGCTATGCGTGGGAGCCGTTACGCAAAGCGGGCGCGGCCGCACGCATGATGCTCGTCGCGGCGGCGGCGCAGGAATGGAAATGCGATCCATCGTCTTGCCAGGCGCAAGGCGGCAAGGTTATGCATGCATCGGGAGAACGTAGCGCGAGTTATGGCGAGCTCGCCGAAGCGGCCGCGAAATTGCCCGTTCCGCAAGACATCAAATTAAAGGATCCGAATAACTTCAAGATCGTCGGCACGCCGGCGAAAAGGCTCGATTCGCCAGAGAAGGTCGATGGCACTGCAATGTTCGGTCTCGATGTGCGCTTACCCGACATGGTGTATGCAGCGATCGTGAATTGCCCCGTGTTCGGCGGAACGCTCGCATCCGTCGACGACAGCAATGCGAAAAAGATTCCCGGCGTGCGTCAGATCGTAAAGTTCGACAATGGCGTCGCGGTGATCGGCGATCATACGTGGGCCGCCAAACGCGGCGCAGCTGCCTTGCAGATCCAATGGAACGAAGGCGCGAGCGCCAACGTATCGACGAAGCAGATCGTCGACGACATGGCCAATGCATCGCAGCGCACGGGCGCGGTGGCGCGTAAGGAAGGGAATGTCGACAATGCGTTTGCCAATGCGAAGACGCGCGTCGATGCGGTGTACGTTCAGCCGTTTCTCGCCCATGCGACGATGGAGCCGATCAACTGCACGGTGCACGTGCGCCCGGATGGTTGCGATATTTGGCTTGGCACGCAAGTGCCCACGCGTATCCGCGATGCCGGAATGAAAGCGACTGGATTGCCTGCGGAAAAGATTCATGTGCATAACCATTTGCTCGGCGGCGGCTTCGGCAGGCGGCTCGAATTCGACATGGCCACGCAGGCGCTCAAGATCGGCAAGGCGCTCGGCGTTCCGGTCAAAGTAACGTGGTCGCGCGAGGAAGACATTCAGCACGACATGTATCGGCCGTGCTATTACGACAAGTTATCTGCGGGACTCGATGCCAACGGCAAGCCGGTTGCATGGACGCATCGCATCGTCGGGTCGTCTGTGCTTGCGCGTTTTGCGCCGCCGGCAGTAAAGGATGGTGTCGATCCCGATGCCGTCGAAGTGGCATCCGATCTTCCGTACGACTTGCCCAATCAGCTCGTCGACTATGTGCGGCTCGAACCGCATGACGTGCCCACCGCATTCTGGCGCGGCGTGGGACCGACGCGTGGCACGTTCGTCGTGGAAAGCTTTATCGACGAATTGGCCGTGCAGGCGAAAGTCGACCCCGTCAAGTATCGGCGAGATCTGCTTGGCAAGTCGCCGCGCGCACGCAACGTGCTCGATGTCGCGACGCAGGCGGCGGGCTGGGGACAGCAATCCGTGCCGCAGGGACAAGGGCGCGGCGTTTCGGTGATGCACGCATTCGGCAGTTTCTTCGCCATCGTCGCGGATGTCGCTGTCGACAAAGACGGCGAGGTGAAGGTGAATCGCATCGTGTGCGCCGTCGATTGCGGCATGGTCGTCAATCCCAATACGGTCGAAGCGCAAGTGCAAGGCGGCATCATATTCGGCATTACCGCCGCGCTCTATAGCGAAATCACGATCAAGGACGGACGCGTCGAACAAAGCAATTTCACCGACTATCGAATGCTGCGCATTCACGAAACGCCGCCGGTGGAGGTGCATATCGTCAAAAGCACGGAAGCTCCTGGCGGCATCGGCGAACCAGGCACAGCGGCGCTTGCGCCGGCTATCACGAATGCGATCCATGCCGCAACGGGCAAGCGATTGAGGCGCTTGCCCGTAGGCGATCAATTGCGTAGCGCGTGAGGAGCCCGTCATGAAAAACGCATTCAAGCCTCTCTTTGCGATGCTGTTTGCATTGGCGTCCTCGGCTCATGCAGCCGACGATGCACTCGTCACGCGTGGCGCCTATCTCGCGCGAGCAGGCGATTGCGTCGCTTGTCACTCGACTCAAAAAGGCAAGCCGCTCGCAGGCGGTTTGCCGATGATGACGCCGTTGGGCGCGATCTATACGACCAATATCACGCCCGATCCGGACACGGGAATCGGCCGCTACACGGAAGAGGACTTCGCGCGCGCCTTGCGCGAAGGCGTTGCGAAGGATGGGCATAACCTTTATCCGGCGATGCCTTACCCTTCTTATGCAAAGATAAACGACGAGGACATGCATGCGCTTTACGCGTATTTCATGCATGGCGTCACACCCGTCAAGCAGGCCAATCGTGAGCCGGACATGAAATGGCCGCTCAATATGCGCTGGCCGCTTAAGCTATGGAACGCGGTCTTTCTGGAAAAGGGCGTTTATCAGAACAAATCCGGAAAGGATGTCGCGTGGAATCGTGGCGCTTATCTCATTCAGGGACTCGGACATTGCGGCTCATGCCACACGCCGCGGGGCATCGCATTTCAGGAAAAAGGACTCGACGAAAGCAATAGCGCCTATTTGACGGGCGGCTTGCTCGATAACTGGTTCGCTTCCAACCTGACGGGCGAGCACAATACCGGCCTCGGGCGCTGGTCGGAGCAGGACATTGCCAGCTTTCTCAAGACGGGCGCGAACGCGCACGCGTCTGCATTCGGCTCGATGACGAGCGTCGTCAACAACAGCACGCAGATGTTGAGTGACGACGATCTTGCCGCGATGGCGCGTTATTTGAAGTCGTTGCCCGCGTCGGGGGGCAATGGTGGACCGCGCTATTCATATGATCCCAAAGCGACGAAAGTGTCCTTGTCGCGTCCGGCCGCATCGGATTCGGGAGCGCGGGTCTATACCGCCTATTGCTTGCACTGTCATGGTGCGGACGGTCGTGGCTTCGCACCCATGCTTGCGCCGCTCGCGGGCAATCCAAACGTTCTGGAAAAGGATGCATCGTCGCTGATCAACGTGACGCTGAACGGCACCGGCGATCTGGTTATCGGCGGCGTGCCCGCGCCTTACCCGATGCCGCGCTATGCACCCGTGCTGAACGATCAGCAGATCGCGGACGTACTCACTTTCATCCGGGGCGCGTGGAACAACGGCACGCCGGCTGTGCAGGCATCGGACGTGACGAAGATGCGCAAGGCGACGCAGTGAGTGTATGGGTCAGGAAGAAAAATCGATGACATCCAGGTGAATCGAACTGGATGGATGCGCGAGGAATTTGCGATGCACACGTGCACTGATGCGCTCATAACCATCGCTCAGGGCTTTTAGCAAGCGCTCGTCGCTTGCTCCTGTCGGTGCCCAAAAGCACTGTTCCAACGCCTTGCGCGTGATGTTGCATTGAATGGCCTGCTCGCGAGAGAACGCGACGAAGCTGACGGAGGCGCGGTCCGCCGAAATAGTGGCATGGATCAGGAGCTTGCTCGTCATGGTTCGGCAGGAGAGATACGTTTCGCTGAATTTTATTGTGTCAGAATTTGGTGAACTCGCGAATCCTCGAATGAGCGCGAAACGTGCGCAAACGGCCAGAAGCAGGCGTTTTTCGCTTCAAGGCGGTTCCAACGCGGGGGACAAACTTCATATGAATGAATCGAACGTTCGTATTCGGCGTTCACCGACGTTAAAGATTTGCGGAGTAGTCTGAGGTGCAACCTGCGGGATTCGACGCCGCGCGAGATCCCATACCGGCAGGACTGGCGCGGTTGTCCATGAATGTCCATGAAAAATGAAAAGAAAAGCATGCTCAGGTGTACTACTCTAGGAACGATCATCCGAAGCGGCGCGGCACACCGCATCAGCAAGCGGGTCGTGCGGCGCATTCCCGGAACTTCACCGGCAACGTTCACGCGGCTTCTGTTGCGGCGGGCGTTGTCGCCAGCAGGAGCGGAACATGAAGCATCCATCGTTGATGGATCCCTGGAGCCGTACCCTGGCAATGCTCGACAGCCTTCCGAACCGCCCTTCGGAAGCGAACGAGAAGCTCTCACTGATGACACGACCGCTCGTACGGAATGTCCAAGGCAAGACCGCATGCATCGGATCCACCGACGGGCATTGCGTCAATATTCGCGTGCTGGAGCGCTTGAGCGAATCGACGCTCTCGCTTTCCTGGCACGATCCCACGTCGTTCAATTACTCGGAGCAGGTCTGGGCCCTTTGCACTGCCCGCAAGCGCGGAACGTGTGCCTTGAGCGGTCAGGCGATCAGGCGCGGACAGCCTGTTTATAGGCCGAGGCGTGTCGGCAGTTCGGTCCCGCTCAATAGCGGCGCAATGATTCTGGCGCTTGCGCTCACTCCGGCTGAACAGGAAGCGAGCCTCGTTTCCGAGTGATCGGCTTTCGTCCGCGAGACGCGTGCGCGAAGCACGCGTCTGTGGCCATGCGCGAACTGCCTTGATGATTCGAACGGATGCGATATCGCGTATCGTCTGATGAGCGGACGATGACCAAGCTCGTTCAAGTTCAGGTGTATCTGCGAGCGCGCTAACGACATCTGCGTTTTTCTTGCAAGAGCGCTTGGCTTGGGCGTTATCAATATAAGATCTGCAAAGGATGGCAATCGTGCGTCGCGCGGACGCATTACATTGCTCATTCCATTCGCCGCTTGCAGAAATCCATGGGAGGAGTTATGGCCACATTGGCACAGTTGGATTCAGAAATTGCAGCGTCGCGCGGATGTATTGCGGGAAAGAAAGTCGATCGAGGTCATCGCCAAAATTCGGGCAATGATGGACGAGTTCGGCTTGACCATTGCCGATCTCGCCAAGGCCGGTTCAGGCACGCGAAAAACACGCGGCCGTCCTGCGGGTTCTGGTCAATCGGCCGTTTCCAGAAAAGGAGCGACCAAGTCCAAGTTGCCGCCGAAATATCGCGACCCGGAATCGGGCGCCACCTGGAGCGGACATGCTCGTCCGCCCGCTTGGATCAAGGATGCGCCTGACCGCAGCGTGTATCTGATCAATGGTGCTGCAAGCAAGAACGGCGCGCGCAAAAGAAAGAGTGCACGGAACGCCGCTGCCTAAAGGTAAGGGAAGGCTTAGGCGAGCAAGGGACTGCGCACGCGGGAAAAACCGCTTGCCCGATCATAAGCAAGCCCGATCTGCAATACGCCAAGATCGCCTTGCGTCGGTCCAATGATTTGCAATCCGGCCGGCAAGCCGCCGGCACCCAATCCGGCTGGCGCGCTTAGCGCGGGCAGCGATGCCATCGTCGCCGGAACGACGTTCTCCATCCAGCGATGGTAGGTATCCATCTCGCGGCCGTCGATAACATGCGGCCAGTCCAAGTCCGCATCAAACGGAAAGACCTGCGCCGAAGGCAACACGAGATAGTCGAAACGATCGAATAGCGCATTGATTGCCTGATACCAGGCCGTCCGATCGCGAATTGCACGGGACGCATCTTCTCCCGATAACTTCAGACCTCGTTCAATCTCCCATACCGCTTCCGGTTTGAGCAACTTTCTCTTGGCGGCGTCGCGATAAAGCGGCGCATTGGTGCCGGAGAAGGTAAGGCTGCGCAAATCGATCCAGGCTTTCCATAGACAGTCGAGATCAAAGTCGATATCGGCAGCCTCCACGATGCAGCCCGCCGTTTCGAAGTGACGCAGCGCCGATAGATACGTCTCCATCAAACCCGCTTCCATCGGCAGATGTCCGTTCAGGTCGCCGAGCCAGCCAATACGCGTGCCGCGCACATCGCGCTCGAGCGCGTTCGCGAAGTCAGCGGGCTTGTCGTTTCTGCGTGAAAGAGGCGCGCGGACGTCGAAGCCGGCCTGTACCGACAACAATAGTCCCAGATCGGGAATGGTTCGCGCGATCGGCCCGGCGACGCTGAATTGCTGGAAGAAGACGTCGTCGCTTGGCGCATACGGCACGCATCCTGGCGTCGTGCGAAAGCCGAAGACGTTATTGAATGCAGCGGGCGTGCGCAGTGAGCCCATCATGTCGGTGCCGTCCGCGAAGGGCAGCATGTGCAACGCGACGGAAACCGCCGCGCCGCCGCTGCTTCCGCCGCCCGAACGCGATTGGTCGAAGGCGTTGCGCGTGGTCCCGTACACCGGGTTATAGGTATGTCCGCCCAAGCCGAATTCCGGCGAATTAGTGCGGCCAATGAATATCGCGCCCGCGTTGCGCATGCGCTCGAAGATGACGGCATCCATCTTCGAAAGTTCGCCTGCATAGAGAGGAGAGCCTTTCGTCGTGACCATTCCCGCGACGGGAAGGATATCTTTGGGCGCTTGTGGAAAGCCATGCAGAGGTCCAAGGCTCTCTCCGCGGGATAGCTGTGCATCGCGCTCGGCGGCGAGAGAGCGTAGTGCATCGCGATCTTGCATCGCAACGATCGCATTCACGACAGGATTGAAGCGATCGATTTGCGCTAGATAGGCGTTCATCACTTCGACGCACGAGACGTCGCGCGCATGAATTGCTCGAGTCAGCGCGATAGCTTCGAGCGAAACAATATCCTTATCGGGCGTTGAGACGGACTTTGCGTCGAGTGCGGTCATGGCTATGTCGTGAATGGCAGACGGATTCAGCAATGAAACTCGGGAAGAACATGTGCGGCGACTTCTTCGATGATATCGCGCGCGGCTCGTCGTTCCGATGTGATGTTGAGCGTCACATGATGCGTTCCGTTCTCGCGCATCTCGCGCAAGAGCGTAACGAGCGCGCGACGTCCCGTGCGATAGCCGAGCGATATGTCGACAGCGGGTTCGTTCGCATCTTCGCTGAGATCGAGCCGCATTGCGACGCCGAATGCACGAAAAGCGCCGGACGTCGCGCGATCGACCGCAGCACGCCACATGCTATATCGCCCGCGCTGAGCTTGCGGCTCGCGATGATAAGTCATCCAGCCAAGCGAATGACGCGCAATCCAGTCGACGCTCTGGCCGCCCGAACCGACGGCGAGCATTGGAATGGAAGTGTTATGGCGAGGCAAAAGATAGAAGTCGGGCGCGCCTCCAGGTGCATGATCGGGGATCACGCGCGAGGGCACGGTGACGGCAGCGGCGAGCGTTTCCCAATGTTGCCTGTACAGATCGCGCCGTGTATCCGGATCGCGGCCGAACGCGGCGTATTCCGGTGGACGATCGCCTGAACCGACGCCCAGTATGAAGCGTTGCCGAGACAGGGCGTCGACGGAGATTGCGCCTTTGGCGACATGAAGGGGATGTCTGAGCGTCAGCACGATTGCGCCGCTGATGAGCGCAATGCGTTCCGTGTTCGATGCCAGCGCGCCGAGCAGCACCCAAGGGTCGAGATGTCCGACCGGATCGGGATACTCGATACTATTGAGCGGCACGTCGCGGACCCAGAGCGCACGAAAGCCGAGCCGGTCGGCCAGCCGCGCCAGCGATAGCTGTTCGCTGTAGTCGACGACGCTCTCGTTATCGCGCGTGATCGGCAGCGTGATGCCGATAGAGAGCTTGTCTTGCGCGAAAACCGAGTTCGCGATCGAAGACGACATTGGAGTGTTTTCGCTAGCGTTCATGACACGCGTTGCGTCGAGAAAGGGTCCGACGCTGATGGTATCACTGCCTTGATAAACGATGCCCGGCGCGATAAAGCACCAGGCATCGTTAAAGCGCGAGTTTTTAAGCAGCGGGCACTAGGCTGCGCCGAGTGACGAGCGATACGAGATACGTGACGATGACATTCACGACGAGTGCAATCAGGCCGATATAGACCGGCCACGAAGCATCACCGAGATGGACGACATAAACCGGCTTGAGGCCTTGCGAGATCGCGAGACCGGTGCCCAGCACGATACCGAACAGCCAACCCAGAGATAGGCCGGGCGTGGTCAATCGGCGCGTATAGAGCGTGAACACGATGGCCGGGAATATCTGCAGAATCCATACGCCGCCGAGCAACTGCAGGTCGATCGCATACTGTGTCGGCAGGAACACGATGAATAGCAACGCGCCGAATTTCACGACGAGCGATACGAGCTTCGCCGTCGATGCTTCAGCCGTGGATGACATGTCAGGCGATACGAGTGGACGCCACAAGTTACGGGTGAACAGATTCGCTGCGCCGATCGACATGATCGCCGCCGGCACGAGTGCGCTGATCGCGATAGCCGCAGCCGCGAAGCCCACGAACCACGAGGGAAACAGCGTGCCGAACAACGCCGGCACGACATCCGATGCCGACTTCACATGCACGCCCGCCGCGATCGCCATGTAGCCCAGCAGCGCGATCAAGCCCAGAAGCAGCGTATAGGCTGGCAGGAAGATGGCGTTCTTGCGCACCGTCATCGCGGATGAAGACGAGAGCACCGCCGTCATCGTATGTGGATACATGAATGCGGCGAGCGCGGAGCCGAGCGCGAGCGATGCATAAGCCGTGAATTGTCCCGGCTTGAGAATGATGCCCGTCGGGCCACCTTTCGCCTTGAAGTATTGATCGGCCGAATCGAATACATGCGCGTAACCGCCCAGCTTCAAAGGAATCAGCCATACCGCCGCGATCACGACGATATAGATCATGATGTCCTTCACGAAGGCGATCATCGCGGGGGCGCGCAGGCCGCTCGTATAGGTATAAAGCGCAAGAATCACGAATGCGATGATGAGCGGCAGTTCGCCCGTCACGCCGAGGCCCTTGATGACAACTTGCATGCCGACGAGCTGAAGCGCGATATAGGGCATCGTTGCGACGATGCCCGTGATCGCCACCGCAGCAGGAAACCATTTGCCGCCGTATTCGCCCTGCACGTAATCTGCGCCCGTGATGTGATTTTTCGCATGGGCGATCTTCCACAGCTTGGGCATCACCGCAAACACGAACGGATAGACGATGATCGTATAGGGCAGTGCAAAGAAGCCATACGCGCCGACCGAATACACAAGTGCCGGGACGGCAATCACGGTATAGGCCGTATAGAAATCGCCGCCGACGAGAAACCATGAAATCAATACGCCGAACTGGCGGCCGCCGAGGCCCCATTCGTGAAGCTGTGTGAGATCGCCTCGCTTCCAGCGCGCGGCGAAGAAGCCGACGACGGTCACGAGCACGAAGAACGCGATGAAGATGGTCATCGCGACCGGATCGACTGGCGTGAGATCGTTCATTTCAGGCCCCTGTGCACGATGTAAAGCAGGAGCGAAGTGAGCGGCACCCACAAGAACTGATACCAATAGAAAAACGGAAAGCCCGCGAAGGAAGGCCGTGTGTCGTTATAGAACGGCAGCCAAAGCAGTGCGACGTAGGGTATCAAAAGCGCAACCCCAAGCAATGGGCCACGGGGCGCATCGTTATCGGATTCCAAAGCTATTCTCCTCGTGAATCGGCGCTGATAAGAACTTGCCGGCGCGCGGCCTCCGCGAATGTTCTGCCGATGCGAGTGAGCGCCGCGCCGCGAACGGCTGCGCATTATCCAACTAATTCGCTTTTATTGCCGGATGCCTAAGAGACGGAAAGGGCTTGTGCCAATCGATGCTTACGCAAGGCTTTCCGCGTCCGCCGAATTCGACGAATCGCCGATAGCTTTGGTCATTTCATGCCTTCAAAAAGCGCGATCCATGCTTACGAAGTTATGACGCGCGGAGAACTCGCTCGCATGCCGGCGAGCATCGCGCGCTTGCCGCCGAAGCCTGCAAGCTTGCGATATTCGAATCCGCTTTCGATGAGTGCGCGTTTGACAATGCCCGCGCTGGTGAACGTGGCGAAGGTTGCGTCGTCTTTTGCCATGCGCGCCAGCGAAGCGAATACGGCGGGCGTCCACATGTCCGGATTCTTGGCTGGCGCAAAGCCATCGAGATAGATGGCGTCCGCTGCAACGCCATGATCGGCCAGGCGTGGCAAGAAGTCGGCGGCGTCGCCATAGCCAAGCGTCAACCTGACCGCGCCGGCAACGAACGTTCGCCGATGCACGCCGCCTTCGAGCAGAGGCAATGCGCGAATGAGCGCGTCGGCCAGTGGCGCGATAGCGGCATCGTCGATGATCGCCGCGTGCGCCGCGCGTAGATCGTCTGCGCGGAATGGATGCTTTTCTATCGATACGTATTCGAGCGTCGGCGGCCGATGTGCATCGCCGAGCCACGCGGCCCACGTCGCAAGGAAATTGATGCCCATGCCAAAGCCGGTCTCGAGCACCGTGAAGCGATGCTTGCCGCGCCAGCGCGCGGGCAAGTCATTGCCATCGAGAAAGACATGGCGCGCCTGAGCCAGCGCGCCCGCCGCGCTGTGATAGATGTCGTCGTGACGCGGCGAATACGGGGTTCCGTGACGGAACACGAGCGATGCCGGAATCAGCGGCGCTTCCATCGTTCAGGCATCGGGCGACGATTGATCGAGCGTGATGCCCAGTTCGCTTGCCATTTGCTGAACCATTGCGCGCAATTGCGTGACTTCATGAGCAAGGCGCTTTTGCTCGGACTTCAACGCTTCGAATTCGGAAAGGGAATAAGATTCGCCGCCTTGAGTTTCGCGCGAAGGCAAATCGCTCAAGCTTACTTCGCCGCAAAGCAGATGCATCCAGCGGCTTTCGCGCTCGCCCGGTGTGCGCGGCAGCTTCACAACACGCGGCGGATCATTCGCGGCGAGTTCATCCAGAAAGCTCTCGACCGATGATATATCCGCGAACGAATGCAGCCGCGCACTGTTCGCGCGCAACTCCGCCGCGGTTTGCGGGCCCCGCAGGAATAGCGTGGCAAGTAGCGCGACTGACTGACTCGGCACGCCGAGCACGCGGTTCACGTTATGTTCGAAGCGCGGCACACGGCTGCTGCTGCCTTCGATGACGAGACTCAGGCGTTTAAGGCCATCGATCGTCGTCAGCACTTCGTCCTCGCTTACGCTCATCACCGGGGCGCGTGCGGTCTTCTGATTGCATCCCGCGGTTAGGGAATTCAACGAAAGAGGATAGGTGTCAGGCACGGTATGCTGTTTCTCGACGAGCACGCCGAGCACGCGGGCTTCAAGCGGCGTGAGTTCGCGCAGTGCGGGACGGGGTGTTGCTTCAGAGGGCGTGTTCATAAGCGTGATTGACGTGCAGTAAGACGCCTATCATACCGGCGCCGTAGGAAGCTTCTGTCATTCGCGCACCTCGATGCAGCATGAAGTTTATCCAACGCACGTGCATTGTCCGGCAGCGATGCGCTGTTTTGGTGCAAAAGATCGCGACGACGGCGTATTCGAAGCGTGCTTTATATAAGGAGGCGAACCGCATTAATCATTGGCATCGAAGTTGCTTTTTCTGCATCGGCACTGGGCTGCCCGCGCAATCGATGCTTCACACAGCAATGGTGTGACGGATAAGTGAGCATCGCGCTTCGAGGTCGCCTATCGACGTACCATGCGGCCGGGTACGTCGCGTCTTTCGGGCTCTTCAAGCGTTTGCGAGTGCAACCAGGAATACGAGCGAAGGGGAATCGACGCCCCGGCATGCACTTCATTTGGAAGACCGGCTATGACGCAAGCATTCTTCAACGAGATGTTCGAGCGCAGCGATCTGGAGGCGCGCGGGTTGCCGGCGGTGGCATTTCGCGGCGTGGGTGATCCACGCTCGCATTACCGCGATTTCATGGCCTGGCTTTCCGCTCAAAGCGAGCAGCAGATCGATCTCAAACGCGCCGAAGCGGATCTCAACTTCAGGCGTGTCGGCATAACCTTCGCGGTCTACGGAACGAGCGATCTGCCCGGCATCATTCCGGAGCGCACGATTCCATTCGATGTCATTCCGCGCATCTTCCCCGCCGATGAATGGCGCGCGTTGGAGCGCGGCCTGCGGCAGCGCGTGAACGCGCTCAACCGCTTCATCCACGATATCTATCATCAGCAGGACATCATTCGCGCGGGCATCATTCCCGAGGCGCAGATACTCGGCAACGCTCAATATCGTCCCGAGATGCGTGGCGTCGATGTTGCGCGCGATATTTACGCGCACATCGCGGGCATCGATATCGTGCGAGCCGGGCAGGGTGAGTTTTATGTGCTCGAAGATAACTTGCGCGTGCCATCGGGCGTTTCGTACATGCTCGAAAACCGCAAGATGATGATGCGGCTATTTCCCGATCTATTCGCGCGCAATCGCGTGGCGCCGGTGGCGCACTATCCGGACTTGCTGCTCGATACCTTGCGCGCGGCCGCGCCCGCGGCAGTCGAAAATCCGACCATCGTCGTGATGACACCGGGGATGTATAACTCGGCTTATTTCGAGCACGCGTTTCTGGCGCAGCAGATGGGTGTCGAACTCGTCGAAGGGCAGGATCTCTTTGTCGGGAACGATTATCTGTATATGCGTACGACACAAGGGCCGCAGCGCGTCGACGTGATCTATCGCCGCATCGACGATGACTTTCTCGACCCGCTCGTGTTCCGGCCGGATTCCGCGCTCGGCGTGCCCGGTTTGATCGGTGCATACCGCGCGGGTAACGTCTCGTTATGCAACGCGGTGGGGACGGGCATCGCGGACGATAAATCGATCTATCCGTATGTGCCGGACATGGTGCGCTTTTATCTCGGCGAAGAGCCGATTCTCAACAATGTGCCGACGTGGATGTGCCGCAAGCCAGATGATCTGAAGTATGTGCTCGACCATCTTCCCGAACTCGTCGTAAAGGAGACGCATGGCGCGGGCGGTTACGGCATGCTGGTCGGCCCGGCTTCGACCGCGGCGCAGATTGCCGAGTTTCGTGCTGTGCTCGAAGCGCATCCGGAGAAGTACATCGCGCAGCCGACGCTCGCACTTTCCACCTGTCCGACATATGTGGAGACAGGAATCGCGCCGCGTCACATCGATCTGCGTCCGTTCGTGCTATCGGGCACTGAAGTGCGAATGGTGCCGGGAGGCCTGACGCGGGTTGCATTGCGGGAAGGTTCGCTCGTCGTGAATTCATCGCAAGGCGGTGGCACAAAAGATACGTGGGTACTCGAGCGCTGAGGTCAGTCATAAATAAAGCGCTGCGTCACCAAAGACAACGACAAACAACCGGGATCACCCATGCTGAGCCGTACCGCGGATCATCTCTTCTGGATGGCGCGCTATACCGAACGCGCCGAAAACACCGCCCGGATGCTCGATGCGAACTATCAGCTCTCGCTTTTGCCGCAGTCCGATGAGTATGCGGAACTGGGATGGCGCGCGATGTTGTCGATATCGGAATTGAGCGGAATTTATTCAGCCGCGCATCACGGCATGAAAAGCCGCGACGTGATCGACTTCATGGCCCGCGATCTGTCGAATCCTTCGTCCATCGTCAGTTGTTTGCGTGCTGCACGCGAAAATGCGCGGGCCGTGCGCAGTTCGACCAACAGCGAGTTATGGGAATCGCTCAACACGACGTGGCTCGACTGTCAGCGCATGCTTGCCGACGGCATTCTCGAGCGCGAACCCTATACGTTCTTCGAATGGGTGAAGTTCCGCTCGCATCTTTCGCGCGGCGTGCAGCTCGGCACGCTCGTAAAGGACGATGCGTTCTATTTCATGCGTCTCGGCACTTTCATCGAACGGGCGGACAATACAGCGCGCATTCTCGACGTCAAGTTTGAAATGATGGAACAGCGCGCGGATACTTCCGCACAGCCGTTCGATTATCACCATTGGGTGGCGGTGCTCGGTTCGGTATCGGGTTTTGAGGTGTATCGCCGCGTTTATCGCGATGTCATTACGCCCGAACGCGTGGCGGGGCTGCTGATTCTTTATGGCGACTGGCCGCGTTCCCTTGCAGCGAGCATCGCAGAAGTGGAGCAGTTGATCGGCCACGTGACGAAAGGGCGGGATACGGAAGCGGCGAGGCTCGCCGCGCAATTGAGTTCGGAACTGAAGAACGGGCGCATCGTCGACATCCTGAAAGGCGGATTGCACGCTTATCTCGTGGATTTCCTCGCGCGCGTGAACGATCTCGCAGGCCGTGTGAGCCGCGACTTTCTGTTGCCGATCGCGCCGGAACCGCCGATGCAATCGCAAACGCAGTCGCAGTCGCAGTCGCAAAGCAAAGGCTGAGCGCGTGCGTTCAGCGCTTGGCCGCCGCCGCGACGACACGATGCACGAAGCGGAGCTTGTCGATGACAGGCGGCGCGAGCGTGAACGGATAGCCGTCGGGCATGCCGAGACTGCGATTCAGGCTATTCAGGACATAAGTGAGTGGAAACCAGCGTTTCATGAGGTTATCAAACGTGGTTTCGTCGACGGGCGTCTGATCGGTAAGCGTCGGCTCGTGCGGACTATCGGGCACGAGCACGAGGCCGCACGATACGGCGGTATCGAGCGTGTCGACGATATGCAGATAATGCGCCCAGGTCTCCGCCCAGTCTTCCCACGGATGCATCGTGGCGTAGGCACTGATGAAGTTGTCTTCCCATTGAGCGGGCGGACCTTCCTGGTAATGGCGGTCGAGTGCGGCGGCGTAGTCGGCTTGTTCGTCGCCGAATGCAGTGCGAAACGGTGCGATGCGAGCGGTGTCCGCGATCAGGCGATCAAAGAAGTAGTGCCCGGATTCATGACGGAAATGACCGAGCAAGGTGCGATACGGCTCGTGAAGCGCAGAGCGCGTTTTCTCGCGATGAGCATCGTCAGCTTCAGCGATGTTGAGCGTGATGATGCCGTTGTTATGGCCCGTCATTACGCCATGGCCTTGCGCATCGGCTTCGAGAAACTGGAATTCGAGGCCGCGCTCGGGATCTTCCTGACGCGACTTCACGGGCAGGCCCAACTCGGAAAACGTGTACAGCAGGCGGCGCTTCGCGGCTTCGATGCGATACCAGTAGACGCGGTTTTCCGGATTCGAGAGGTTGGGAATGGTGCTCGTCAATTGGCACGAGCAGCACAGCGGGTCGGTCGGATCGACGTCGGGCGCAGGAACGACCCAGTTGCAGACATTTTCGACCACGTAGTTATGGCACGGCCGATAGAGGAGATCTTTGGCGAGCGGATGCAGGCTGCGCCAGCGACCGTCCCCGTTTTCTTCGAAGGCGCTGATCTGACTGATCTCGGGCACATAGCCGAGCCGCGCGCCGCAGTTTTCGCAATGCGTGTTCTCGAAGAACACGAGCTGGTTGCAGCGATTGCAGTGAAAGGTCTTCATCGTGTGGTCGGCGGAAGTGTTATTGCGCGAGGTTCGGTGTGCGCGCTATCGGCGAAGCAGTCGCAAACATCGTGCCGTAGTCAGAACGTTTTTTCCATGACAAGCAGAAAAACGCGTTGCAGCGCGCTTGTGTGCGCGGCGTCAATTGAGCAAAGGAGTCCGGTGTGTCCATTCGTGTCGCGTTGAACCATGTCACGCACTATCGCTATGACCGGCTCGTCGGTCTTTCGCCGCAAGTCGTGCGCTTGCGGCCTGCGCCCCATTGCCGGACGCCGATCGTGTCGTATTCGATGCGTGTCGAGCCAGAGGATCATTTCATCAACTGGCAGCAGGACGCGTTCGCGAACTATCAGGCGCGACTGGTTTTCCCCGAGAAAACGCGCGAATTCAAGGTAACGGTCGATCTCGTTGCGGAAATGGCCGTCTATAACCCGTTCGACTTTTTTCTCGAACCGGCCGCCGAAAAGTTTCCATTCAGCTATGCGCCAGAATTGCTGCATGATCTCGCGCCTTACATGGTCAAGCGTGAGCCGACTCCGCGCTTTGCCGCATTTGTCGAAAGTATCGATCGCTCCCCGCGCGCGACGATCGATTTTCTCGTCGAATTGAATCAAAGGCTATCCCACGAGATTCGCTATCTGATCCGCATGGAGCCGGGCGTGCAGACGCCCGAGGAAACGCTTGAAAGCGCGGCGGGTTCGTGCCGGGATTCCGGCTGGCTGCTCGTGGAAACGCTGCGTCATCTCGGGCTGGCGGCGCGTTTCGTGTCGGGCTATCTGTTGCAGCTCGCACCGGATACCAAATCGCTCGATGGCCCGAGCGGCACCGAAGTGGACTTCACCGACCTGCATGCGTGGTGCGAAGTGTTCCTGCCTGGAGCGGGCTGGATAGGCTTCGATCCTACTTCCGGCCTGCTCGCCGGCGAAGGACATATTCCGGTCGCGTGCACGCCGGAGCCGGACAGTGCGGCACCGGTCTCTGGCGCGATTGACAAATGCGAAGTCGAATTCGTTCATGCGATGTCGATAGAGCGCGTGCTCGAAACGCCGCGCGTGACGAAGCCTTATAGCGAGGAAGACTGGAACGCGGTGCTGCGTATGGGCGAGCAGGTGGATGCGCGATTGAATGCATCCGATGTGCGCCTCACCATGGGTGGCGAGCCGACTTATGTTTCGGTTCGCGATCGCGATGAACCGGAATGGAACACCGATGCGCTGGGCCCGACGAAGCGCGCCTACGCCGTTTCGCTGATGGACAAGCTGCGCGCGCAGTACGGCGCGGGCGGCTTCCTGCACATCGGACAGGGCAAGTGGTATCCGGGCGAGCAATTGCCGCGCTGGGCGCTGTCGCTCTTCTGGCGCGCGGATGGCGAACCGTGCTGGCACGATCCGTCGCTTTTTGCGGACGAGCGGCAGCCCGCGTCTTACACATCGGATGACGCCGCGCGCTTCATTCGTCATCTCGCTGGCAAGTTGTCTTTGGATTCAAAATACATTCAACCCGCCTACGAGGATACGTGGTACTACCTGTGGCGCGAACGCCGCTTGCCGGTGAACGTCGATCCCTTCGACTCGCGTCTGGACGACGAACTCGAGCGCGCCCGGCTGCGGCGTGTGTTCGATGCAGGACTTCCGTCGATTACGGGCTACGCGCTGCCGATTTCGCGCGAAGACGCCCCCACGATGCAGCCGGGCCGCTGGACCAGCGGTCCGTGGTTCTTCCGCGACGAGCGCATGTACCTGATTCCGGGCGATTCGCCGATGGGCTACCGTTTGCCGCTCGACTCGCTGCCGTGGGTTTCGGAAGGCGATTATCCGTGGCAGCACGCGCACGATCCGTTCGCGCCGTCGACGCCATTGCGCACCGCGACTGAATTACGCATGCAATATGCGGATTTGGATAATGAATCGCGCATGCAAAATGCCGATGCGGTCGGAACGCGGCATGCAATGGCAACGGGTCCGTCGCGGGAGCGCGTCCCGCAACGCGGCGAGTCGGCTGGCTGGATCGCGCGGACCGCTGTGTGCGTGGAAGCGCGTGACCCCGCGCGCGCGGCCGGTCCGAAAGCGGAAGCCGACGCCCTCGAAAAGCTCGGCAACGGCAACAAGCTGATGCATGTCTTCATGCCGCCGCTCACCGAACTCGACGACTATCTCGATCTGCTTGCGGCCATCGAAGCCACGGCTTCCGATCTGAAGATTCCGGTCATTGTCGAAGGCTATCCGCCGCCGCGCGATGCGCGTCTCAAGATGCTCCAGGTGACGCCGGATCCGGGCGTGATCGAGGTGAACATTCATCCGGCTGCGAACTGGAACGATCTTGTCGAACACACGGAGTTCTTGTACAACGCGGCGCACGAGTCGTATTTAAGCCCCGAGAAATTCATGCTCGATGGCCGGCACACCGGCACCGGCGGCGGCAATCACTTCGTGCTTGGCGGTGCGACACCCGCCGACAGTCCATTCCTTCGTCGCCCCGATCTGCTTGCGAGCCTGATCGCGTACTGGCATAACCATCCATCGCTGTCGATGCTGTTTTCAGGGCTTTTTATCGGTCCGACGAGTCAGGCGCCGCGCGTCGACGAAGCACGCAACGATCAGGTCTATGAACTCGAGATCGCGTTCGCCGAACTGCAAAGACAACTCGACATGCTCGGCGGACGCGGCAATGCCACTGTGCCGCCGTGGCTTATCGACCGCATTTTGCGCAACATCCTGATCGACGTAACGGGCAACACGCACCGCGCGGAGTTTTGCATCGACAAGCTGTATTCGCCCGACGGACCCACTGGCCGGCTCGGCCTGCTCGAACTGCGCGGCTTCGAAATGCCGCCGCACGCGCGCATGAGTCTCGTGCAACAACTGTTGTTGCGCGCGCTCGTTGCACGATTTTGGAACGCGCCCTATACCGCGCGACTCACGCGCTGGGGCACCGAACTGCATGACCGGTTCATGCTCGGCACTTTCGTGCAAATGGATTTCGACGACGTGCTCAGCGAGTTGCGCGAAGCGGGCTTCGCATTCGAGCGAAGCTGGTTCGCGCCGCATTTCGAGTTCCGCTTCCCACTCGTCGGCGCATACGATACGAACGGCATCGCGCTCACGATCCGCAATGCACTCGAACCGTGGCACGTCATGGGCGAAGAGGGCGCGATCGGCGGCACGGTGCGTTTCGTCGATTCATCCGTCGAACGTCTCGAAGTGCGCGTGCTCGGCCTGAATGGCAATCGGCATGTCGTAACTGTCAATGGCGAGACGCTGCCGCTGCAACCTACAGGGCGCGTAAGCGAATACGTGGCCGGCGTGCGCTTTCGCGCGTGGTCGCAAGCCGCATCCCTGCATCCGACCATCGACGTACATGCGCCGCTTACCTTCGATATCGTCGATACATGGACCGGACGCGCGATCGGCGGATGTCAGTACCACGTCGCGCATCCGGGCGGACGCAACTATCAAACCTTCCCGGTCAACGCCTATGAAGCCGAAAGCCGCAGGCGCGCACGCTTCTTCGCGACAGGACACACGCCCGGTGCGATGCATGTCGAAGCCCGCGAACGCAGCCTCGAATTCCCGTTCACGCTCGACCTGCGCTATCGTTGAAGTGCAATCATCATTCGAATAAAGAACAGAGACGACATTGGCCTATCAATCGACCTTGCCTTTCGACATCGCCTCGGCCCGCATCGATGCGCTCGCGCTGCTGCGCACGCTGCCCGCGCGCGAAGGGCATTGGGACGAATTGCGCGACGCGGCAGGCCAGTTGCGTGAGCCCTGGCGTCAGTTTTTCGAATTGCTCGGCGAGCAGGGCATCGAGCGGCTCGACGATGGCGTCGCCGCCGTCGCGCAGCAGGTGCGCGACAACGACATCACGTACAACGTGTATGCCGATAACGGCAAGCCGCGTGCGTGGTCGCTCGATCTCCTGCCGCTCATCATCGATGAAGAAGAGTGGGCGCTGATCGAGCGCGGCGTTGCGCAACGCGCGCGCTTGATGGAAGCGATCGTCGCGGATGTCTATGGTCCGCAGACATTGCTGCATCGCGGCCTGCTGCCGGGCGCGCTCGTCTTCGGGCATCCCGGCTACTTGCGCGCGGTGAAGGGTTTCATGCCGCCGTGCGGCCGCTTTCTGCAGATCGTCGCTGTCGATCTCGCGCGCGCGCCATCCGGCTCGTGGACGGTCATCGCGCATCGCACCGAAGTGCCTTCCGGTTTGGGTTATGCGCTCGAAAACAGATTGATCGTCTCGAGCCTCTTCGCCGATCCCTTTCGCGCGATGCATGTGAGCCGTCTCGCGGCGACCTATTCGCAACTCATCGCGACGATCGCGCAAGCGGCTCGCGCGACGATGCACGATGACGACGACGGCCGCAGCGATGCATCGAACGATGCGCCGCATATCGCGTTGCTGAGTCCCGGCCCATTCAGCGAGACTTACTTCGAGCATGTGTTTCTCGCGCGATATCTGGGCGTGACGCTCGTCGAAGGCAAGGACCTCACGGTGCGGCACGACAAGCTCTATCTGAAGACGCTTGCCGGCCTGTCGCGCGTGCACGCAGTGATACGGCGTCTTGACGATGCATTCTGCGATCCCGTCGAATTGCGCGCGGACTCCACCATCGGCGTGCCCGGCTTGCTGCAGGTCATGCGTGCGGGCAATGTGATGGTGTCGAACGTGCCGGGCGCGGGCTTCACGGAATCCCCCGCGCTCAACGCGTTTTTGCCGGGCATTGCGCAAGCCTTGCTGGATGAAACTCTGGAATTGCCGACGGTGCCGACATGGTGGTGCGGCGAAGAAGCCGCGCGGTCCGAAGTATTCGAGCGCCTTGATCACGCGCTCATCGCGCCGACATGGCCTGGCGCGCAGGCCGATCACGCACCGGGCATCGATGCGGGCGTGCAGGCGCTTTCGGCATGGCGCGAACGCATCGAACGCGCGCCGGATGTCTTCACGGTGCAGGAGAATCTGCCGTTCTCCACGGCGCCGCGCTTTCATGATGGCGCGCTCGGCTCGCGTCCATGCGTGCTGCGCGCCTATGCGATCGCCAACATCGACGGAAGCTGGAGCGTGATGCCAGGCGGCTTCACGCGGCTCGCGGCCGACAAGCGCGCGACCGTGTCCATGCAGTTCGGCGGCAGCAGCGTCGATACATGGGTGATGTCGAGCCAGCCCGGCAGCGCCGTGTCGTTGCAACCGACGCCGATGAAGCCGGGCGAGCTGCGCAAGCATCGGATCGTGTCGAGCCGAGCCGCGGAGAATCTTTTCTGGGCGGGTCGTTATGGCGAGCGCGCGGAAAACAACGTGCGCTTGTGCCGCCTTCTGCTCGGCATGCTCGATGGCAACGATGCTGAAGAACTCTTTCCGACGCTCACTGAACTCGCATCGCAATGCGGACTCATCCCATCGGGCGAAACGCTCGCGCGCAGCACGCCGCAAGCGTTCGAACGTGTGCTCGTCGCGGGCTTGCCGGAATCGAGCAAAGCGACGAGCATCGGCGACAATCTCGCGGATCAGGCGCGCGCATGTGGCGAAATTCGCGACCGGCTTTCGACGGACCACTGGCGCACGATCCTCGCATCGCGCAACGACTTTCGTGATGCGCTCGCGCGTCTCTCGCCGAGCGATAAGGCAGATGAAGGCACGGTTCGCATCGGCCGCGATTACGATCGCGTGATGCTTGCAGGCGCGCTCGAACATCTTGCGACGCAATTGTCCGCAATCAGCGGCGCGCAAGGCGATCGCATGACGCGTGATGAAGCATGGCGGCTGCTCTTCATCGGAAGACATATCGAACGCGTATCGACGATGGCTACGATCCTGCATGTCGTCGCCGAGCGGGGCACGCTCGCGTCGCCCGCGGGCTTCGATCTTCTCTTGCAACTCTTCGACAGCACGCTCACGTATCGCTCGCTTTATCCGGGAAGACTCGAAGTGCCGGCGTTGATCGATCTCATCGTCGTCGATCAAACCAATCCGCGCGGACTCTATGGGGTGTACTCGCGCTTGCGCACGAAGCTCGATGAGATCGCTGCCGCAGCCGGTGGCGCACGCCGCGCACAAGCGACACGTTTCGCTGATCTTCTCGTTCACGCCGATGCGTTGCCCGATCTCACCGCGCTTTGCGAAACGCGGGCCGATGGCCGTCACGATGCGCTGATCGCGGTATGCGACCGGCTCGTTGCGTCGGTCAGCGCGGCATCGAACGAAGTCAGCGCGCGCTACTTCAGTCACGCGAATACGCTTGCCGCACAGGTGTCGTCATGAGCCTTGGCCTGAACGATACCGTGCTCGCGGTCACGCATCGGACCACCTATCGATACTCGACGCCCGTCGAAATCGCGCAGCACCTAGCGACGATCCGTCCGCTGCATTGCCCCTGGCAGCAGGTTATCTCGCATACCGAGCGCATCGATCCGGTACCGTCTTATGTGCATAGCCGCGTCGATGCATTCGGCAATGACGTGTTGTACTTCTCGCTCGATGCGCCGCACGAACGGCTTTCGATGACGAGCGAAACCACGGTCCGGCTTACGCCGCGCTGGGATGCGCTCGATGCCGAAGCGACGCCGCCTTGGGAAGATGTCGCGGATCGCTTGCGCTACAGCGCGAGTGGTTCGTTCTATCCGGAAAGCGAATTCTGTTATGCGTCGCCCAATATCTCGCTCGATCATGCATTGCGCGCGTATGCGCAAGCGAGCTTCGATAAGGGCACGCCGCTCGTCGCGGGCGCCATCGATCTGATGCATCGCATTCATGCGGACTTCGACTACAAACCGTCTGCGACTGCGTTCGATACGCCCGCATCGCGTGCGTTCGAATTGCGTCATGGCGTGTGTCAGGACTTCTCGCAAGTGATGATCGGCTGCCTGCGTGCGCTTGGATTGCCTGCTCGTTATGTGAGCGGCTATCTGCGCAACGATCCGCCGCCGGGGCACCCGAGGTTGATCGGCGCCGATGCTTCGCATGCGTGGGTGTCGGTGCATTGTCCGCAAAGCGGATGGATCGACCTCGATCCGACCAATGATGTGCTCGCGGACCTCGACCATGTGACGCTCGCGACGGGGCGCGATTACAGCGATGTGTCGTTGCTGCGCGGGATGATTCTCGGCGGAGGCGCGCACCATGTGGATGTGGCGGTGAATGTGCTGGCGTTGTAAGGTGCATGTCCATGCAAAGAAAGCACGCGATCCCATACTGCGTTAATGTTTAGGGCTTTCGTCGCCATGCGCAGGCTTTAGCGCATGCCTTTCGCTTTGCAAGGAGATTCGCACGATGGAATACGTGAAACTGGGCTCGACCGGTCTCGAGGTGTCGCGGCTCTGTCTTGGTTGCATGACCTACGGCGCGCCCGATCGTGGCACGCATCCCTGGACGCTCGATGAGGAAAAGAGCCGTCCGCTCATCAAGGAAGCATTGGACGCGGGCATCAATTTCTTCGACACGGCCAATACTTACTCGGACGGCACGTCGGAGGAAATCGTCGGACGTGCGCTGCGCGATTTCACGAAGCGCGACGACATCGTCATCGCGACGAAGGTATTCAATCGCATGCGTCCCGGTCCGAATGGCGCGGGGCTCTCGCGCAAGGCGATCTTCAACGAAATCGATAACAGCCTGAAGCGGCTCGGGACCGATTACGTCGATCTCTATCAGATTCATCGATGGGATTACACGACGCCGATCGAGGAAACGCTCGAAGCACTGCATGATGTCGTGAAGGCGGGCAAGGCGCGTTATATCGGCGCATCGTCGATGTATGCGTGGCAGTTCAGCAAAGCGCTCTATACCTCTCGCGCGAACGGATGGACCGAGTTCAAAACGATGCAGAATCATTTGAATCTGCTGTATCGCGAGGAAGAGCGCGAGATGATGCCGCTTTGCAGGGATCAGGGCATCGGCGTGTTGCCCTGGAGCCCGCTTGCGCGCGGCCGTCTCACGCGCGAATGGGACGCGACGAGCGCGCGTCAGGAATCGGATACCTTCGGCAGCACGCTGTATCGCACCGACGATGCCGATCGCGCGGTCGTCGAAGCCGTGGCTGCAGTCGCGAAGGCGCGCGGCGTGCCGCGTGCGCAAGTGGCGCTCGCGTGGGTTGCGCAGAAGGCGCCAGTGAGCGCGCCGATCATCGGTGCATCGAAACCGGGACATGTGAGCGATGCGGTCGCGGCCTTATCGCTGAATCTCACGGCGGACGAGATCGCGCAACTCGAAGCACCGTATGTGCCGCATGCCGTGTCCGGTTTCAAATGACGCGACTCATAACTGCGATTCGATCGGCAAGATCCCGAGCATCCAGATCCCTGCGCGTTTGAGCGCGGACACGTCCGGCTCGCTATCGAGTTCGGTCGTGTTGCCGTTTGCGTCGGTGTCGATCCACACCATGCGTTTGCTGCCGTTGCCGTCATCGTGCAATTCGACGCGCCACGCAATGTGATCGATGTTCGTGCCGATGCCGTCAGCCACATACTCGGCCGCATCCGCGCTTTCGCAATAGACGCCGATTTCCGTGTTCAACTCAACGGAACGCGGATCGAGATTCATCGAGCCGATGAAGATGCGCTTGCGATCAAACACATATGTCTTCGCATGGAGCGACGCCTTCGACGATCCGAATGTCGTTTTCTTCGCGGTCTTGTCGGCGTCGCTCGATGCAACGGGCTTCAGCTCATATAGCCTCACGCCGGCTTCGAGCATATCCTTTCGATAGCGCTGATAGCCCGCATGCACCGCGGCGACATCGGTGGCGGCGAGAGAATTCGTGAGCACGGTGACACGCACGCCACGCGATGTCATCGATTGCAGCCATCGCACGCCTTCCTTGCGCGGGACGAAGTATGGCGACACGATCAGCATTTCCTGCGCGGGTTCGAAATCCAACGCCTTGAATTGCGACATCAGATGGCCTTCGCTGTCGCCGGGCGCGCGCGTGATCTTTGCGGGATCGTCATACAGAAGCGTGGCCTTGCCCCACGAAAAAGCCGTGTCGTGCGCCTCGATAACTTTGGTGTAACGCTCGCGAACCTGCGCGACATAGGGCGAACTCTGTTCCGACAACAAATACGTGTCGAGCTTCTGGCGATAACCGGCGAGCGCGCCGGGGTCGGCGTGACGTCGCATCAGGTTATCGATCGGATAGGCTGCATCCGAGTTCCAGTACAGGTCGAATGCGCTCGATACGTCGCGCACGACGGGGCCATGCACGAGCACATCGAGATCGCCGAACGCGACCGTGCTCGACGCGCCGAAGTATTCGTCGCCGATATTGCGTCCGCCGAGAATCGCGGCCTGGTTATCGGCGATGAGCGCCTTGTTATGCATCCGCCGATTCACGCGAAAGAACTCGACGGCGGAGCCTAGCTTCTTGAACGTGCGATTCGATACGGGATTGAAAAGCCGCACCTGCACGTTCGGATGCGAAGCGAGCGCGAGCAGGAACTGATCGTCCGCATTGGTGCCGAGGTCGTCGAGCAGGAGGCGCACGCGCACGCCGCGATCGGCGGCGCGCATGATCGATGCGGCTATTTCGCGGCCAGTCAGATCGTCGTGCCAGATGTAGTACTGGAGGTCGAGCGTGCGCTCCGCGGCTTCACTCAGAATCACGCGCGCGATGAGCGCGTCCATGCCGTTCGCTAGCAAATGAAACGCATTGTCGCCGGGATGCGCCGCTTCGCTCGCTGCGAAGGTCGTGCCGAGGCGCGTGTTCGCGGTGTCGGCCAGTGCATGCGTTTGCACGCGTCCTGTCTGCGGCGGAAGGCTCGCGCATGCGCTCATCAACAGTGTCAAAGCAAAGGCGATCCAAGTGCGAAGTTTCATTGCGTGACCTCAATTATGGAGTCCGTACTATGCCATGTTCTTTTCCTTCCGCGAATTTTCGTTCAAACGCGCGCGCACGAAGCTGACATGCTCGCGCAGCACATAGAGTGCATCGGCGTAGGCGAGCGGCAGCTTGAGCGTATCGAGAGATTCCTCGATGTAATCGAGTTCGATGACGAGCGCCCGCCGTTCGTCTTCGCTGGTGACGCGCATCGCGCCGCGTTCCACCGCGATCAGCGCACCGTAATAGCGATAGATGCGCGAGCGCACGCGCCAGCGATACAGCGCGGGCACGAGCCGCAGCGCAGGAAAGATGAGCACGGCGACCGGGAGCAACAGCACAAGGGCGCGGTCCGCGATATTCGCGAGCCAGAACGGCAGCGTGCGATAGAGGAAGCTCTTGCCCGAGCGGTAATAGCGGCTCGCGTCTTCGCTGATCGGATACTCATGCGCGACGGAACTCGGAAATTGCCCCGCGCGTTGCAGCAGACCGGCAGAGCCGTGCACTTCCTGCGCGGCTTCGATGAGCAAGTCCGATAGCGCCGGATGCAGGCTTGGCCGCGCGACGAGTTCGACCGTGGGGCTGATCAGATGCACGGTCTCCGGCGGGATGCGGCGGCCGAGATCGAGCACACCGGGCGGCAATTCGATATCGTCGAGATAGGGAAAAAGACGCGTATAGGCGCCCGATTCCTTGAAGTCCATCACCGAGATGCCGGGCACGCGCAAGAGGCGCAACATCAGGCCGCGCGTTGCGGAATCGCCGGAGAGAAACACTGCGTCGGCCTCGTTGCTGACGAGTTGCGTCGCGGCTTGCAGGCCGTCGCTCGGAAGAAGCTGCGTGTCGCCGCCAGGATAGATGCCGTTCGCTTCCAGCAGCTTGAGCGACAGCGTGCGCGTGCCGCTGCCTTCGCGGCCTATCGCGATGCGCTTGCCTTCCAGTTGCGAGAGGAGGGTGAGACCCTTGCCTCGATAGAACACGACAAGCGGCACATACGACACGCTGCCGAGCGACATCAGTTGCGATGCCTGTTCCTTCGTCGCGATCCCGCCTTGCACGAGCGCGAGGTCGACGTGCTGCTTCGGATCGAGCAAGCGTTCGAGATTTTGCACGGAGCCATCCGAAGGCAGCACGTTCAGCGTGATGCCGTTACGCGCGAGCAGTTTCGCGTATTCCTGCGAGATGACGTAGAACGAGCTGTCGGGTTGACCCGCACTCATCGTGATGGTTTTGGGCGGCGCCGGATCGACGAGCCAGTAGACGAGCGCGACGACGATCGCAATGACCAGCAAGACAGGACCGGCCGTCCATGTAATGTCATGCAGGACGCCTTTCGCATGATCGCGAGGCAGATGCGGGCGTTTCATGCGATGCCTCGTCATGAGCGTGCGTTCGTGACTGCTTGCGTGACTGGAAAGACATCGAGCATGTCGTGCCTGTGTCGGAAGCGGCGTTGCTTCGCAGTGTAACGCGCGGCGCGGTCAAAACGACAAGGCCGGCTCGCATGCGGCCGGCCTTCGCTTTCAATCGATCCTCGATCAAGCCCAGTGTGCGGGAATCCAGAACCTGCCGACCCAGTGGCCCGGAATCAGGACCGCGCGATGCGGGACCACGTAGACGGTCTTCGCGGGCGGCGCGACATACACCGTCCTGACTGGAGCCGGCGCGGGCGCGACGTACACGGTCTTGGCCGGTGGCGGAGCGACGACCACCGTCTTGGCGGGCGGCGGCGGAGGCGGCGTGACGACGACCGTCTTGGCGGGCGGCGGCGGAGGCGGCGTGACGACGACCGTCGACGAAGCCGGGGGCGGTGCGACCACCACGGTCGTCGCAGGCGGCGGGGGCGGCGGCACGATCACGGGCGCAGCGACGACGGTCGTTCCGGTGACGACCGGCGCCGTCGCGACCACCGTCGTGCTCGACGTCACCGTGCCGCCGCCGACTACCGTCGTGCTATGCGACCCGTTCGAGACCGTCGCGGTGCCCGACGTCGTGACCACGCCGGGCGCGACGCTCGTCGCGCTGCCTGAATGCGTGACGGTGCCGCCGTTGGCCGTGTTGACCGTGCCCGAGCGATTGCAGGTGTAGCCCGCGCAATTCGTCGATGCTGAGTGCGTCGACGTGTTGCCGTTCGGTCCCGTCACCGATCCCGATGACGAGTATTGGCCGGGCGCAGTACGCGTCACGGTATCGCTGCCGGTGGCGGTCTTGCCATTCGGGCCGGTCGCGCTGCCGGTGTGCGAGCAACTGCCGCCGGCGCAGCTCGTGTCGCCCGCATGTTGCACCGAGCGGCCGTTCGGGCCGTATGCGGTGCCGGAGTTGGAGAACTGGCCCGGCGCGGTACGCGTAACGGTTCCGGAGTTGGTGCCGACGCGGCCCCATGGATTCTCGACGCCGCCCGCATGCGAGCAACTGCCGCCGCCGCACGAGCCGACGTGCGCGCCCTGGTATTCGCCGCGACCGGTGTAGGCCGTGCCGCCACGCGCCCAGCCCGCGAAGGCGGAGCTGCTGCACAGCGTAAGCGCGGCGGCCGCCGCGACGACGAGCAACTTGCGCACGCGGCGCTTGCTTGAAGGCGCGTCGGAGGCGAACGCAACGTGGGCGTTTGAAGCGAAAGTCGATCTGTTTTTCACGGGATGTCCTTCTCGGTTCTTTAGGCCACGTTGCGTTTCGAGTGGCGACGGAAGTGACTATAGAGAAACGGTCTTGCGAAGTCCCGCGGTAACTTGTTTCACGCCATGTCATGGCTGATGGCATCGTGCTATGCCTTATGACACGGGCTTTTGCAGCATTTCCAATAACTTTGCGAAGTGCGCGCGCAACACGATTTCGCGCATTGCGTCACACTTGCTGCTGCCGTCCGGCTTAATCGTCATAACAATCGAAATCATCATGGCCACATCTACTCCGATCAAAGTCGCCGTTCTCGACGATTATCAGAACATCGCGCTCTCGATGGCTGACTGGTCGCCGCTCGAGGCTCGCGCTGAAATTACCGTGTTCAACGATCACATCGCGGAGCGCGGCGCGTTGCTCGAACGTCTGCGCCCCTTCGATGTTGTCTGCGCGATGCGCGAACGCACGCCGTTCTCGCGCGACATCATCGAGAGCCTGCCTAACCTTAAGCTGATTGCATCGACGGGCGCGGCGAATGCATCGATCGATCTCGATGCCGCATCCGAACGCGGCGTCGAAGTGCGGCATACGGGCTATACGTCCACACCGACGATCGAATTCACGTGGGCGCTCATTCTCTCGATGATGCGCAACATCCCCGCCGAGAATCGCTCGCTCAAGGAGGGCGGCTGGCAGATTGCGCTCGGCACCGAACTCGCGGGCAAGACGCTCGGCTTGCTCGGTCTCGGTCGCGTAGGGTCGGCCGTCGGCGTGATCGGCCGCGCGTTTCGCATGAACGTGGTCGCGTGGAGCCAGAACCTCACACGTGAGCGCGCGGAAGAAAAGGGCGTGCAACTAGTGGACAAGGACACGCTCTTCAAGACCTCCGACGTGCTCTCGATTCATGTTCGCCTCAGCGAGCGCACGCATCATCTCGTCGGTGCACGGGAATTTGCGCAGATGAAGCCGACGAGCCGCATCGTCAACACGTCGCGCGGACCGATCGTCGATAGCGCCGCGCTCGTCGATGCGTTGAAGTCGGGCAAGCTCGCGGGCGCGGCAATCGACGTCTACGATGAAGAGCCGCTCGCTGCGAACGACGTGCTGCGTTCACTGCCGAACGTGCTCGCGACGCCGCATATCGGCTATGTGGCGGAAGAGTTGTATCGCACGTTTTATGGCGATACGGTGCGCAATATCGTCGAATGGCTCGATGCGCGTCAGGGTTGAATCACGACGCGCCCGATTTGTCGGATGGCAGAAGCGAGAACAACGTTTCGATAGCGGCGCTCGCGCGGCGCTTGCCATCCGCGCGGCCCATCGCGAGATCGATGACCGCAAGCCCGACGACAAGCGCATGCACCATCGACACATGTTCTTTCGTGACGGCGAGACCCATTGCTTCGAGCATGCGCGTGATGCGTACCGCGACGCCTTCCGCGAGCTCGCGAAAGAGGCTGCGAATGGTTGGCTCTTCGTCGGCGGCTTGCGCGAGCGCCATCAATACGCGCGTGTTTTCGTGGCGCATCGCGACATTGGCGATCGATGCAGCTGTGATCTTGGGCGATGCTTCGCCCGCGAAGGCATCGACGGCGGCGAGCTGGCCATCGATGGCCGTACGCGCGACAGCTTCGATCAACGCGAGGCGCGTGGGGAAATAATAAGTCAGATGACTCTGGCGCAGACCCGCGCGTGCAGCGACGCGCGGTTGCGTGAAGCCCGAATAACCTTCTTCGCGCAGAGTGGCAAGGGCGGCTTCGAGTATGGTCTGTCGACGATCCTGCACAGGGCGCGATCCACGTTTGGTTGAATTACCAAACCTTAGCGCGGGCGATGCACGGCGTCAACCTTATGAATTGTCATACGACGGTGGTTGCGGATTATGCGCGGGGTTCGTGTCGAACTTGCGGATATTGGTGATCGCAGCGCTCGCGAGCGATCGAAGATCGGCTTCGAGCGCATCGGCGAGTGCCTTGTCATAGACTTCGTCGCCATTCACGTAGAGCGTGAACGCTTCGAGATATTTCGCTTTTTTAGCCGGGTTTTCGATGGTTTCGCGTGTCCACCGATAAAGCGGATAGTGCTCGATGCCATCCCTTTCGGCCTGCGCGACGTAATCCACGAAGGCGTCGTACTGGCATTTCAGTTGAGCGTCGTGTTCGATCAGCAGCGCATTGATCGCCGCGAGCTTTTCGTTTGCCGGATCTCGACGCGCCAGCATCGCATACTCGGGCGCGAGACGGATTCGAACTTGATATTGCAAGGATTCAGTCATAACGCCCTTTTCATGTTGAAAGCTATTGATAACTTCGCGTGTGAATAATGCAGTTCATGCACTACACTTCCTCTCGCATCGCGAATCGAACAAGAGGAGAGTAACAGTGAGTCTTCGACATTCGATCTATTGCCCATGTTGCGACATGGCGCCGAACGCCGCAAGCCGCCGCCGCTTTCTTGCGCTCGCGGGTCAAAGCGCCGCCGCGCTCGCGCTCTTTCCGCATCTCGCATACGCCGATAACGACGTACCGTCCATCGCCTACGATTCGGTCCCCGACCCTGTACGCCTGCCTCGCGATATGTACTTCGGCGAATGCTCGGGCGTGGCGTTGAATTCGGCCGGGCATATCTTCGTGTTATCCCGCGGCAATAGCACGGGTCCCGCTTATGGCGCCGCCGCCGCGCAACTGCTCGAATTCGATCGCAATGGACGCTTCGTGCGCGAAATCGGCCATAACCTTTATGCCTGGTCGTTCGCCCATACTGTGAAAGTGGATCGGCAAGACAATGTCTGGGTAACGGACAAGGGCTCGGACATGATCATCAAGTTCACGCCTGAAGGCCGCGTCGCGATGGTGTTCGGTCGCAAGCAGGAAGCGTCGGACGAAGAGACTGCGCCGCTCAAGCATCCGAATCCGCCGCTGCCTTCGGAGCCGGGGCGTTTCCGGCAAGTCACCGACGTCGCGTGGGACGCATCGGGAAATACCTATATCAGCGACGGATACATCAACTCGCGCGTCGCGAAGGTCGACAAGGACGGCAACTGGCTCAAGTCGTGGGGCGAGCGCGGGAAGGAGCCGGGGCAATTCCATACGCCGCATAGCATTGCTGTCGATAGAAACGGGCTTGTCTATGTCGCCGATCGAAGCAACCGGCGCATTCAGGTATTCGACGACGAAGGCAATTTTCAGCGGCAATTCACGATCGATGTACCCGTGCCGCCCGATGCGCGTCCGGCTATCGGCAACATGCCCGACGAAGCGGCGATAGCAGCGGGAACATTTGCGCCGGGTTCACCTTGGGCCATTTGCATTTCGCCGGGGCCGAATCAAGTGCTGTATTCCGCCGATGCGTTTCCCGGCCGGATTTACAAGTTATCGCTCGACGGAAAATTGCTCGGCGTACTCGGACGATCCGGCAAGCAATTGAAGCAGTTCGGATGGATTCATGAAATGGCGTGTCCTTCAGAAGGCACTTTGTTCGTCGCGGAGTTGCTCAATTGGCGCGTGCAGAAGCTCCTACTGCATGGGTGATCGCATCACTGCTTCGAGGGCTTGGATCGCATCGACATAATGGGCTTGGGCTGCGCGTCGCATCGATCTTCGCGCCACGCGCGCAACGTATCGAGCGCGACGGAATTGCGCACATAGCGATGCCACACGAATGCGAGATCGAAGATCAGGATCGCGAGCCACCACGCATAGAGAAAGAAAGCGCCACCAAGCACGACGGGCCACAAGGGTTTGCCCGCGAGATCGCCCCATAGTCTGACGCCCACGATCAGCACCATCATCAACGTGCCGAGCGCGACGAGAATACGCCGTCCCCAATGCGGTTTGCGCGGCGCGAGCCAGCCGCTTATTGCGCAGACGAGGCCCGCAAGTACGAAGACCGCCTTGCCGACGACAGGATCGGCGCTATCGCGATGCAGGATATCGGCGAACGGGCTCGCGAGAAAAGCCGCCACGCCGCTCAACAGCACGAACCAGAAGATCAGCGCACCCGCGACGAACGACAGTAGCGCGACGATGCGCCAACGCAGCCATGCGGCCGTGCGATTTGTGCCTCGCGCCTTGACGAGACGCGGAAGGCGTGCGGCAACCGTCGTTCCCATCAAAAGGCAGGCGAGCGCGAACACCGAGCGCGTGAGATAGATGAATTCGGGCGCGGTGCTCGTGCCGCCCGCGCCCGAATCGGAAGTTGCGGTGACAGCTTTATAGATGAAGAACACCGCGAGCAGATGCAGCGCGAAGCTCAGAAGATAAGGAATTGCCGTGCTCACGATGCCGCGAAAATGCCTGTTTTGAGAGGTTTTCGCGGTGCTTCTGTCGAGCACGACGTTCTCGATGAAGTGGCCGAAGACATCGCCGTCGGTCCAGTAATCGGTGTGCGCTTTCCCCGGCAGCCAGTAGCGCGAAAAGCCAATGTCATGCACCGGCTCGAATTCGAATGCGAGACAACCATGACGACCGAGATAGGCGCGCGCCGTATCGAGTGCGAAGCCGACGGGATCGCCGAAGTCATAATAGTTGCGCCACCTGATGCGTGAAGGCAGCGTGATCGGACCGCCGGGACGCTCGATCTGCGTGACGGCATCGCCTTTGCGTTCGCTCTTTAGCGCCATGCCTTCCCATAGCTTCGGCCATAAAAGGATGTGCTTGTCGATCGGCGAGCCGATGGTCATGAAGCCACGCAGACTCTGCACCCAGTCAGTACCGATGATCTGCTTGCCGTCCTTCGGGTCGGTGACGGTCGGTCTCGATAGCGCCTGCAGGATGCCGAGAAAACTGATCACGGTCCCTTCGCTATGCGCGACGATATACACCTCGGGCGCACACTGACAACGCGCGGTGGCGAGCGCGACAAGCCGCTCCATCACACGATGAAAGCGAAAGACGATGGTCTCTCGATGCTGCCTGAAATCCGCGACGAGCTGCACGTCGCCGACATAATCGCGCAGCATCGGCGCGAGATCGAACTTGAAAATGCCGGCTTTCTCCGTCACCGCGAGCAGGCTTTGCATGACGGCCACCGTTTCGACGATCTCTTCGACGACGCCCGACGCGAGCGAAAAGTCCGCGGGTTCGAGCTTGCGTTCATCGACGTTGAGCATGTAGGTCGCTTGCGCGCGACTCACGATCGACAGTCCCCACGCCTTGCTCTCTTCGAGCGTGTCGTCCTGCTTCACGACTTCGCGCGGAATGTCGGCCCAATACACTTCCGCGAAACCGAGCGCCGAATAGAAGTCGCGTTGCTCCGCGGTATAGGGACCGCCCGGCGGCAGATCGAGCTGGCGCACGTCGACTTCGCCGACGCCCGCGATATCGAAGTAGCCGAGTGGCATCACGGGAAGCGGCGGGTCATAACGCGCGCCGAACTGGCTCGCGACCGAGCGCACCGTGTCACTGTGCAACTGATTGCCGATGCCGTGTATCGCGACGACGATCTTCTGCACGCGCGGCGCTGTCGGCAGTTCGGGCGCGGGCGTCGTTTGCGATGATGCGTCCATGAGCGTCTCCCGATGGCGGTTCGTCAGCGCTTTTCACGTACACGGCTTTGCGGCTTCGGCAGCGGCCCGGCCGCTCGAAGCAGATTAGTTCATTTTTTAGACAATAGTGCGAAATGATCGGCGCCGTGTTTGCACTTTGCATGCGTGATGCCGAATGCAGGATGCAACAGCGGTCGATTGCATGCCCGAGAGTTCAGCCGCCGTGTGCAAGTCCTGTTTCCATTGCCACGCCGTTCCACAGATGCATCGCCGCATACGCTCTCCAGGGCCGCCAGCGTTCGGTACGCGCGCGCTGCTGGGCGGGCTTCACAAGCGATGGGTCGCGGCGCGCGATCGCCTGCATCAGGACGAGATCGGCTTCGGGCCAGGCGTCGGGATCGCGCAGCGCACGCATCGCGACATAGCCGACGGTCCACGGGCCGATGCCTGGCATGGCGAGCATGTCGCGCTTCACGCGTTCGGGATCGGCGCCGGGTTCATCGAGAGGAAGCGCGCCGGTTGCGACCGCGTGCGCGAAACGCTGCACGGTCTCGATGCGCTTGGTCGGCATGCCGATCTTCTCCAGATCCGCTGCGGCGAGTTCGGCGGGCGTCGGAAAGCGCCACCCGATGCCCCCATGCGGATGGCCTTCGATCTTTTTGCCCGCGCGCTGCACGATGCGGTTCATGATCGTCGACGCGCCTTTGACGCTCACCTGCTGCCCGACGATGGTCCGCACCACAAGTTCGAAGCCGGACCACGCACCCGGCACGCGCAGGCCGGGCGCGACTTCGACGAGCGGGGCGAGCACCGGATCGCCGGCGAGACAGCGAGCGATTTCTTGCGGATCGGCGTGCAGATCGAACATGCGCGCGAGGGGCGCGGCGAGGTCGCCGGCGTGCTGCGCCACCGCACCCTCGACATTCACGACGAGCCGATGCCTGCGTTCATGCGGCCGGACTTCGACGGTGCCCTCGGCGCCTTGCCATTCGATCGCGCGCCGATACACGCCGTCCTCGACCGACTCGACGCCCGCCGACGCGCGACCGCCGATAAATTCCAGCATCCGCGTCCAGTCGAAAGGCCGCTTGAAGGGCAGCTCGAGCGTGGCGGTCGATGTGCTGATGGTCGAATGCATTTTGAATGCCGAATGCGCGATGGTCGAATGAATGCGAATGTTACTCCGGCGAACCGGATGCCCGTCGCGGCGCCAAGCTCATTCTTCGCTAACCCTCGGCGACGACAATGCCTCACATCGACAGCAGCTAGTCCATCTCAGCCAACCGAAGGAGCCGAACATGAACGCCATCTCGATCAGCATCGTCGCCATCGTCATCACCGCTGCGCTCGCGGCCATCGCGCCGGTCACGCACTTCACGCAGCGTGAGATCGCCGTGCTGAGCGCCCATGCCGCGAACACGCGCGCCGAAGTCCAAATCGGTTCGGGTAGCGGACTGACGGCGTGATCGATGCGCCGATCAGCGGCGCGTCGCCAGTTCCATCGTGCTCGCGTTGAGCATCTGTCTGAATTCGGGATCGTGGGAAAGAATCTGGCGCGCGCTCGTGAGCAGTTGCGGGCGACGCTCCCACTGATCGGAGCGCACGACGCAGCGCGCGAGCACATCGCCGTAGATCGCATCAAGCCCTTCGCGGTCGTGCGCCGTGGTGAGTCGGGCGATGCGGACTTTCTCGTCACGCGTGAGTCCGCGTGTTAGACAGTCGACGGTCTCGCGGTCCATTCCCGCTTGGGCAGTGTCGAAGTCCGTCGAGTGATAGAAAGTAGCGCCCGTGATGACGAACGCCGCGCCGAGTGCGATGCATGCCCCTCGAATCTTGGTCATCGTTTTCCCCGATGGTAGGCTCTGACGCCCTTCGCGCCATACCTTACCTTCCGCGAAATCACGCGACCGTTCTATTCGCTACCGCCCGTCCGGCGTCGGCTTGGCCGTTGAGCGCTTTCTCGATGGCGCCGGCTTCACCGTCGTCAACGTGCGCTCCGCGAGCACCGCATCGCGCTTGGAGAGCAAATGCTTGCGCAGGATCTCGCCCATGCGTCGGCCATCGCGCGTTTCGAGCGCTTCGATCATTTCTTCGTGATCGCGAATCGCGCTGTCCCACTTCGGTGTCTGGAAATTCGAACGAAAGCGCAATGCCATGAGACGCCGGTTGATCGATACGTAGGTCTGACGCAAGGCCGTATTGCGCGCCGCTTCGTTGATCTTGTCGTGGATGGCCTGGTTGCGGCTGTAGTAGCCAGAGAGATCGTTCTGCGCGCGGCACGCGAGCATCGCGTAATGCAGCGCCTTGATCTCGGCGATCTCCAGCGGCGTGATGCGCTCGCACGCGAGTTCGCCTGAGAACGCCTCCAGCCCGCTCATCAATTCGAACATCTCGCGAATTTCGAACTCGCTCATCTGCGATACCGACGCGCCCCGGTTCGGCGAAATCTCGATCAGTCCTTCGGCCGCGAGCACCTTCAACGCCTCGCGCAGCGGCGTGCGCGAAATGCCGAGCGTCTCACACAGCTTGCGCTCGTTGAGCTTGACGCCGGGAGCAAGCAAGCCTTCGACGATGAAGCCGCGCAAGTGATCGACGACGGTGTCGTGCAGACGCAGGCGCTCTAACTTCGGAAGCGAGGACGAAACGTGCACGTCTGGTAAATCGGGATTTTGCATTCAATACCTCGCAATCTATTTGCGGCAATTTTAACGCAGTGCCAGCGGAAAAAACCGCCAGCGGGTTATCCCTAGGCCGTTCGGTCTATGTATTCCTTTACCTGCGGTTGTCGCTGCGTTATTGTATTTTGCATGCAAAATTACATTTACAAGGACGCGGACCCATGTTGAAGCTCGATTTCCATCCTGCTGGCCGTCACTTCCTGCAGATCCCGGGGCCGAGCCCTGTGCCCGATCGCATCCTGCGCGCGATGAGCTATCCGACGATCGATCACCGCGGGCCGGAGTTCGGCGCGCTGGGTCTCAAGGTGCTCGATGGCATCAAGAAGATCTTCAAGACGAGCCAACCGGTGGTGATCTATCCGGCATCGGGCACGGGCGCATGGGAAGCGGCGCTTTGCAACACGCTCAGTTCCGGCGACACGGTGCTGATGTATGAGACGGGCCACTTCGCAACGCTATGGAAGAAGATGGCCGAGAGCCTCGGGCTGAAGCCGGAGTTTCTCGGTCTGCCCGGCATCGAAGGCTGGCGGCGCGGCGTACAGGCCGACATGATCGAGAAGCGTCTGCGTGACGACACGAATCACGCTATCAAGGCCGTCTGTGTCGTCCATAACGAAACGTCGACGGGCGTGACGTCGGATATCGCCGCCGTGCGACGCGCGATCGACGCCGCGAAGCATCCCGCGCTGTTGATGGTGGACACGATCTCGGGTTTGGCATCGGCTGACTATCGTCACGATGAATGGGGCGTCGACGTGACCGTTTCCGGTTCGCAGAAAGGTTTGATGCTGCCGCCGGGGATCAGCTTCAATGCGGTATCGGAGAAGGCGCGCGAGGCGTCGAAGCGCGCCACGTTGCCGCGCGCATTCTGGGATTGGACCGACATCATCGAGATGAACAAGCAAGGCTACTGGCCTTACACGCCGAACACGAACCTGCTCTACGGCCTCTCGGAAGCGCTCGACATGATCCTTGGCGAAGGGCTCGACAACGTGTTCGCGCGCCATCAACGGCTCGCGGCCGCGTGCCGCGCGGCGGTGAACGCGTGGGGACTGGAGATTCAATGCGCCGATCCCGCCGTGTATTCGCCGGTGCTGACGGGCGTGATGACACCCGAAGGCGTCGATGCCGATGCGGTGCGCAAGCTCATCTACGAGCATTTCGATCTGTCGCTCGGTACGGGGCTCGGCAAGGCGAAGGGCCGCATGTTCCGCATCGGTCACCTCGGCGATTGCAACGACCTCACGCTGATGGCCGCGCTCACCGGTTGCGAGATGGGACTGAAGCTCTCGGGTATCGCGTTGAAGGACAGCGGCGTGGCGGCGGCGATGGACTATCTGACGAGCCACGTCGCGAAGCCCGCGTTGAAGGCGGCCGCATGAGCGCCGCGTTCGACGCCGATGCGCTCGCGCGGCTTCTCGTCGACGCGCGCGCGCATCGGGCGAAGCTCGACGCGCTGCCCTTGGGCGCACGTCCGTCCGACGCCGACGATGCCTACACGGCGCAGGACGCGACGCTGCGTGCGCTGAACGCAGACATCGGCGGATGGAAGGTCGGCGCGAAGACGCACGACGGGCCGATCCAGGGTGCACCGCTTCCCGCCGATGGCATGCATAAAACCGGTGCGCGTCTCTCGATGCTCGCGTTCGGCAAGGCCGGTCTCGAACTCGAAGTGGCATTCAGGATCGGCCGGCGCTTCGAACCGAACAGCGGACCGTATAGCGATGAAGACGTGGTCGCTGCGATCGAGTCCGTGCATGCGGCCATCGAAGTGGTCGCGAGCCGTTTCGCCGCGTGGCCCGATGTCGAAAAGCCGTGGCAACTCGCCGATTTGCAGAATCACGGCGCGTTGATCGTGGGCGAGGGCGTGCCTTACGACGCGGCGTTCCCGTTCGTATCGCCCGCGATGGCGTTCACGTTCGACGGCGCGTCGCTTTTCGACGGCGTTCCGGCGAATCCTGCGGGCGACCCGCGGCGCCTGCTCGCGTGGACGGTCAATCACAGCGTGGCGCGCGGGCTCGCGGTCGAACGCGGGACCGTGCTCACGGCGGGTTCTTACACCGGCATCGCGTTTCCGGATGTGCCCGGCACGGCCATCGGCGCGATCGAAGGCTTGCCCGCCGTCGAATTGCATTTCGCATAACGCATTCATAAGGCCAGGAACCGCAAGGCACTCCGGCACTCACCGACAGCGACGATGCTCAATTCCCCCACAGACCGGCTCGTCAAGCCGATTCATCTGATGCCCGCTTCCGCGCGTGCGCGGGTCGCGTCAACGGCGACACCGCTGCAGGCGCGATTGCAGCGCGAGCTGAAAGGCGATGTGTTGTTCGATCGCGCATCGCGCGGACGCTATGCGACCGATGCGTCGATCTATCAGATCGTGCCGCTCGGCGTCGTCGTGCCGAAGGATCAGGACGACTTGCGCGTTGCGTTGCAGATTGCCCGCGACAGCCGCGCGAGCGTGCTGGCGCGCGGCGCAGGCACGAGCCAATGCGGGCAGACAGTGGGCGAAGCGCTCGTCATCGACACGACGAAGTGGCTCAACAACATCATTCACTTCGACAAGGACGCGCGCACGGTCACGGTCGAACCGGGCGTCGTGCTCGATCACCTGAATGCGTGGCTCAGGCCGCATGGCCTCTGGTTTCCGGTGGACGTATCGACGAGCGCGCAATGCACGATCGGCGGCATGGCGGGCAACAACTCGTGCGGCTCGCGATCGATGGAATACGGGATCATGGTGCATAACGTCGACGCGATCGACGCGATCCTCGCCGACGGTCACGAAGCGCGCTTCGGCAAGCTGTCGTCGATGACGACCGATGCACGCACGCGCGATCTCGTCGATGGCGTGCGGGGCATCGCCATGCGCGAGCAACAGGAGATGCGCGAACGCATCCCGAAGGTGCTGCGACGCGTCGCGGGTTACAACCTCGATCTCTTCGATTGTCAGAGCCCGCTTGCATTCACCAACGACGGCGAGCCGAATCTTGCAAACCTTCTGGTCGGCTCCGAAGGCACGCTCGCGTTCAGCCGTCAACTGACATTGACGCTCGCGCCGTTGCCCGCGCACAAAACGCTCGGCGTCGTGAACTTCCCGAGCTTCTACGATGCGATGGACATGACGCAGCACATCGTGAAGCTGGGGCCGGTGGCGGTCGAGTTGGTCGATCGCACGATGATCAACCTCGCGATGTCGAATCCGGCGTTTCGTCCCGTCATCGCAAAGGCTTTGGTCGGCGAGCCGGAAGCGATTCTGCTCGTCGAGTTCGCGGGCGCGGATCGCGATACGCAAGTAGCAAAGCTTGCGCAGCTCGTCGCGTTGATGAGCGATCTCGGCTTGCCGGGATCGGTCGTGCAAATGCCCGATGCGGGGCCGCAGAAGGCCCTGTGGGAAGTGCGCAAGGCCGGTCTCAACATCATGATGAGCATGAAGGGCGATGGCAAGCCGGTGTCCTTCATCGAAGACTGCGCGGTGCCGCTCGAACATCTCGCCGAATACACCAGCCGATTGACCGATGTATTCAGGAAGCACGGAACCGAAGGAACGTGGTACGCGCATGCGAGCGTCGGCACGCTGCATGTGAGGCCGATCCTCGACATGCGCCGCGACGGGGCCATCAAGATGCGCGCGATCGCCGAAGAAGCCGCGGCGATGGTGCGCGAATACAAGGGCGCGTTCTCGGGTGAGCACGGCGATGGTCTGTGCCGCGGCGAATGGGTGGCGTGGCAATACGGCCCGCGCATCAACGAGGCATTTCGCGAGATCAAGCGGCTCTTCGATCCGGAGAACCGGCTGAGCCCTGATCGCATCGTGGCGCCGCCGAAGATGGATGATGCGCGCAACTTCCGCTTTCCGCCTTCTTATCGCGAGCGTGGATTGACCCCTCGTCTCGACTGGTCGGCATGGAACGTCACCCGCGATCCATTGACGGGCGAGCACGGCGTGCCGGGATCGGGCGGCGATCTGTCGGGCGGGCTCGCGAAAGCGGTCGAGATGTGCAACAACAACGGCCATTGCCGCAAGTTCGATGCAGGCACGATGTGCCCGAGCTATCGCATCACGAAGGACGAGCAGCATCTCACGCGCGGCCGTGCGAACACGTTGCGGCTCGCATTGTCGGGACAATTGGGCGATGACGGCCTCGCGAGTCAGGATGTGAAGGACGTGCTCGATCTATGCGTCTCGTGCAAGGGTTGCAAGCGCGATTGCCCGACCGGTGTCGACATGGCGCGCATCAAGATCGAGGCACGCGCCGCATGGACGCAGCGTCATGGCGTTCGATTGCGTGAGCGCCTGATTGCGTTCCTGCCGCGCTATGCGCCGTATGCGAGCCGCATGCCTGCGCTGTCGCATGTTTTCGAATCGAACATGCCGGGCGTGGCGCGCTGGCTGAAGTCGAAACTCGGTCTCGCGCGGCAACGTGCGTTTCCACGTTTCGAAAAACCGTTTCTCGCGAATGCAACGGACAAACCGGTTGCGTCTGCAACTAACGAAGTCCTGCTCTTCGTCGACACGTTCAACAACTACATCGAACCCGAGAACGCGCGCGCAGCCAAGCGCGTGCTCGAAGCGGCAGGCTATGCGGTTCATCTGAACGTGAAGGCGGGCGAGCGGCCGCTCTGTTGCGGGCGCACGTTTCTTTCCGCCGGTCTCGTCGATGAAGCGAAGGTCGAAGCACGCCGCGCGCTCGACGCACTCATGCCTTATGTCGAGCGCGGCGTGATGATCGTCGGCCTGGAGCCTTCATGTCTGCTCTCGCTGCGTGACGAGTTTCTCGGGTACGGCTATGGCGATGCCGCGCGCAAGCTGTCGCAAGCGTCGTTTCTGTTCGAGGAATTTCTCGTGCGCGAAGAAGCGGAAGGGCGATTGCAACCGAAGCTCAAACCGCTCGGTCGATCCAAGGCTCTGTTGCACGGACATTGTCACCAGAAGGCATTCGATGCCGTGCGTCCCATCGAGAAAGTGCTCGGCTGGATTCCGGGGCTCGATGTGAGAACGATCGAATCATCATGCTGCGGCATGGCGGGCAGCTTCGGATATGAAGCGGAACATTACGACGCATCGCAGGCGATGGCGGAGTTGTCGCTGCTGCCGGCTGTTCGCGCCGCACACGATGCGCTGATCGTGGCGGACGGCACCAGTTGCCGTCACCAGATCGCGGATGGTGCACAACGTGAGGCGCTTCATGTCGCGCGAGTTCTCGCCATGGCGCTCGATGCGAAGGATTGAAAAGAGCAGGACAAGCGTTTCATTCACCGAAGCAAAAAAAGCGGACATCGACGAGCCGCGATCAGGAGACGAACCATGACATCACCGCGCAAACCACGCATTCGCAAACTGCGCCGCAGAACGCAATAGGCAGGCTCATACCGAGCTGCAGTCCTCATCCGACGTATTCACGTGAAGTTCCGCATGCCGTGACATCGGGCGCCTTTCGACATTCGAAGGTGGCTCGCGCACGCACGCGGCCAACAAGGAGACGATGATGTTCCGTCGAGCCACGACGCGCGTTCTACTATTGCTATGCGCGATGTATTTCATCACCTATATCGACCGGGTCAATGTCAGCACGGCGGCGGCCCAGTTCGGCGCGGAGCTTGGCCTCTCGCACACGCAAGTCGGTTTCGTGTTTTCCGCCTTTGCGTATCCGTATCTCGTGTTTCAGATCATCGGCGGATGGGTCGGCGACCGGTTCGGACCGCGGCGAACGCTCACGCTATGCGCGATCATCTGGGCGGGAGCCACCGTCCTCTCCGGTCTCGCGGGCGGCTTCGTGTCGCTGATCGTGGCTCGCGTGCTGCTCGGCCTCGGTGAGGGCGCGACCTTTCCGACCGCGACGCGCGCAATGTCGAACTGGATGCCCGCCGATCAGCGTGGTTTTGCACAAGGCATTACGCATGCAGCATCACGCATCGGCAATGCAGTGGCGCCGCCGCTCATCGTCTGGCTGATGGTCGCGACGAGCTGGCGCGGCGCGTTCATCATCACCGGCGTCATCAGTTTCCTTTGGGCGCTCGCATGGGTCTTCTATTTCCGCGATAACCCACGCGATCATCCGCGCATCACGGAAACAGAATGCGCGACGCTCGCGACGTATTCGGGTGTGAAGCAACGCACGCCTGTGCCGTGGCGCACGCTGCTCGGCCGCATGGCGCCCGTCACGGCCGTGTATTTCTGCTATGGCTGGGTCCTGTGGCTCTTTCTCGGCTGGATTCCGCAATACTTTCTGCACAGCTATCACATGCAGCTCGGCAAATCGGCGCTGTTTGCCTCGGGCGTGTTCTTCGCTGGCGTACTCGGCGACTGGCTCGGCGGCTCGCTCACCGATCGCATCCTGAGAAAGAGCGGCAACGTGCGGCTTGCGCGCAACGTGATGGTCGGCGTGTGCATGCTGCTGACGCTGCTCTCGCTCGCGCCGATCATGCTGATCTCCAATATCTCCATCACGCTCGCGGCGGTGTGCCTCTCGGCCGGCTTCTTCTTCAACGAAATGACGATCGGCCCGATGTGGTCCGTGCCCATGGATATCGCGCCCAAGCATTCGGGTACCGCGGCCGGCATCATGAATTCCGGTTCGGCGCTTGCGGCGATCATCAGCCCGGTCGTGGGCGGCTGGCTGATCGACCGCACAGGCAACTGGAACCTGCCGTTCACCGTGTCGATGATCCTGATGGCGGCCGGCATCGTCCTTTCGTTCATGATGCGCCCGGACCGTGCTCTGGAAGTCGAGGAGGAAAAGAGCGACGCGGCAGACACCCGCAAGTTCGTCTGACTCTGCGCACGCGGCGGTTCGGTGCATTTTGCATGCATTGAACCGCATCGAATAATGCATTCAGCATGCAGCATTCAATTCTTGGAGGCGACGTGGCGGAACCATCCATCCTGATCGAGCGTGACGGCGATATCGCGACAGTCGTGATCGACCGGCCCGAGAAGCTCAACGCAATGACCAAGCACTTGTGGCGCTCGCTCGGAGAGACCATCGAGATGCTTTCCGGCGACGACACGCTGCGCTGCATCGTGCTGCGCGGCGCGGGCGAGAAAGCGTTCTCGCCGGGCAACGACATCGCGGAGTTCCGCACGGATCGCTCGAACGTCGAACAGGCGCGTACGTACGGCGCGATCATGCATCGCACTTTGCATGCATTACGCGAGTGCCGGCATCCTATCGTCGCGATGATTCATGGCATCTGCGTCGGCGGCGGTCTCGAAATCGCGGCGATGTCCGATCTGCGCATTTGCGGCGAATCGAGCCGCTTCGGCGTCCCCATCAAGAATCTCGGCCTCGTGATGGCGCATGCGGAAATGGAAGGGCTCGTGCGTCTTGCGGGGCCTGCCGTCGCGCTCGAGATTCTTCTCGAAGGACGCATCTTCGATGCAAAGGAAGCGCTTGCAAAAGGACTCGTCACGCGTGTCGTCGCGGATGGGGAAGTGACGGCGCACGCGTATGAAACCGCGCGGCGCATCGCGGACGGCGCACCGCTCGTCGCGCGCTGGCACAAGCAGTTCGTGCGCCGCGTGATGGAGCCTCAGCCGCTTACCGACGAAGAGCGCGATGAAGGCTTCGCATGCTTCGGCACTGAGGATTTTCACATCGGCTATCAGGCCTTCCTCGACAAGATCAAACCGCAATTCAAGGGACGTTGACATGGCAGACACGAAATCGACAGTAGCGCCCGGCGCGGGACCGCTTGCGGGGATGCGCGTGATCGAACTCGCGCACATCATGTCGGGGCCCATCTGCGGGATGATGCTCGCGGACATGGGTGCCGATGTCATCAAAGTGGAGAAGATCCCCGGCGGCGACGATTGCCGTCGTTTCGCACCCATTCTTGCGAGCGGCGAATCCGCGTCGTTCATGATCGTGAACCGCAACAAGCGCGGCATCGCCCTCAATCTCAAGACCGAGGGCGGCAAGGAAGTGCTGAGGAAGATGCTCGCGAGCGCGGACGTCGTGACGGAGAACTATCGGCGCGGCACGATGGAAAAGCTCGGCATGGGCTACGAAACGCTGAAGGCCGTGAATCCGGGACTCATCTACTGCGCGATATCGGGCTATGGGCGCAGCGGGCCGATGGCCGACAAGGGCGGCTTCGATCTCATCGCGCAAGGGCTGAGCGGTTTGATGAGCATGACGGGCGAGCCGGGGCAGGCGCCGATCAAGGCGGGCTCGCCCGTCACCGACATCAACGCGGGCATCCTTGCGGCGCTCGGCATCAGTGCGGCTTATGCGCGCAAGCAGGCGACCGGTCTCGGGCAGATGGTCGATACGTCGCTCTTCGAAGCCGGCCTGCAGCAGATGTACTGGGCCTTCGCCAACTACTTCGCCGATGGCACCGTCCTGCCTAAAGCCGGCTCGGCCAACCCCACGAGCGCGCCGTATCAGGCGTTTCGCACGCGCGACGGCTGGGTGAACATCGGCGCGGCGAACCAGAGCAACTACGAGCGTCTCGTCGGCGTGTTGAATATTCCGGGACTCGCTGAGGACGAGCGCTTCCAGACCAACGCGGGACGTCTGAAGCATCGCGAGGCGCTCGTCGATATCCTGACGGCGCGTCTCATCGAACGCACGACCGACGAGTGGCTCGTTTCCTTCGATGCCATCGGATTGCCGAGCGGCGCGGTGTTGGGCGTGCCGGAAGCGTCGTCGCACGAGCAGGCCATGGCGCGCGGGATGATCGTCGAAACGGAGCATCCGCTTGCCGGCCCGATGCGCGGCATCGGCTTGCCGATTCACTTCTCCGAAGGCTGCACGAAGGCTTCGCGTCCCGCGCCGCTGCTCGGTCAGCACACCGGCGAAGTGCTCGACGAATACGGTTTCGACGAGGCGCGCATTCAGGCGCTCAAGGACGAAGGCGCGATTCTGGAAACGGAGGTTCCCGCGTGAAAGCGACGGGCGAGCAAATGGTTTTATGCATTCATCATGCAATATGCAGCGCTATGATCGATGTCTGATCCAACTTCATCGACACCCTCTGCCATGACGCTCGCACCTCCTCCCGCCGCTCGCGCGGGCGATTCGCTCGCTTCGGTCGCCACGCCTTCCCTGATGATCGATCTCGATGCCTTCGACGCCAATCTCGCGGCGATGTCGGCGTTCGCCGCGCGTCATGGCGTCGCGTTGCGTCCGCATGCGAAGGCGCACAAGTGCAGCGAGATCGCGAAGCGTCAGGTCGGCGCGGGTGCGGTCGGCGTGTGTTGTCAGAAGCTGTCGGAGGCGTATCCGTTCGCGGCGGCGGGCATCGCGAGCATTCATGTCAGCAATGAGTTCGTCGGCGCGGACAAACTCGCGATGGCCGTCGAACTCGCATCGCATGTGCATCTTTCGGTATGCGTGGATGCGTTGCCGCAAGTTCAGGCCCTCGGCGACGCAGCGGCACGCGCGGGCGTCACGATCGACGTGCTGCCGGAAGTCGATGCAGGTCAGCATCGCTGCGGCGTGACGAGCGAAGATGCGCTGCTCGCGCTCGTCGACGGCATCGCAGCGCAGAGCGCGCTGCGCTTCGCAGGACTGCAGGCGTATCACGGCGGCATCCAGCACGTCGCGGATTGGATTGCACGCAAGGCCGAAGCAAGCCGCGCCGCCGATATCGCCGCGCGCTACGTCCGCGCGCTCGATGTTCGCGGCGTGCGTTGCGGCATCGTGACGGGCGGCGGCACAGGCACTGTCGAGTTCGATGCTGCGAGTGGCGTCTTCACCGAATTGCAGCCGGGCTCGTATCTGTTCATGGACGGCGACTATGGCGGCATCGGTTGGGGCGGCGAATTGCGCTGGCGTCACAGTCTCTTCGTGCTGTCGACGGTCATGAGCGCCACGCGCCCCGGCATGGCCGTATGCGATGTCGGCCTGAAAGGGCTCGCGGTCGATTCGGGCTTGCCGCGCAGCGTGAACTGGCTCGGTGCGGGCGCCAAGCCCACGTTCAGTTATATCTCCGCGAACGATGAGCACGGCATGCTGCAAGCCCAGCACGATGCTGAAGGCGATTTCGCTGATCTCGTCGGCAAGCGTGTGCTGTTGCTGCCGGGTCATTGCGATCCGACCGTGAATCTCTACGATGAATACGTCTGCTATCGAGGCGAACGCGTGACCGACATATGGCCGATCGACGCGCGCGGTCTTTCGCGCTAAGCCCGTGACTCCTTCGGCGGATAGATCGTGGCGATCAGCGCATCGACGTCGGCAACGATCAGTCCGATCACGAACTGCGCCACTTCCTGCGCGCCGTGCGTCGCTTCCTGTTGCTCGAGCATGGCCTTGAGTTCGTTCACGGCGGAACGTGCGCGCGCGAGCTTCTCATCGTCCTGACGATTCGCTGCAAGCACGCTCGCGAGCGTCTCGAACAAAGCCTGCAATTCGCGACCGGCCGCGCCGAGCCGAGCCGCGCAAGTATCGCGATCGAGGCGCGATACAGCTTTCGCGAGAAAGAGCGCATCGCTATGGAGACGCCGCAGAAACGGTGCGGCCTTGTCGATGGCATCCGAGCGGCGGTTTTGCACGAGCACGATGATGTGTTCGCGTTCGGCTTCCTTCAACGCATCGTCGAAGGCTTTTTGCGCGTCGGTGCTTTGCGTTTCGAGGCGCGTCGCGCGAGCATCATCCCGCTCGCCCGAAAGATGGAGCGCGATCAACTGGCCGAGGCTCTTCAACGTATCGGCGACGCTGCGATGCGCGGCCGTAAGCGCACGATTGGGCCAGAGCGCCGACACGACGAAGGACGAAGCGGCGCCGATCAGAATCTCCAGCACGCGATGCATCGGCCGCTCGAAAGGCGATCCCGGTCCCGCCGGAATCAGCACGACGATCACGAGCGTCACGCACGCAAGCCTGAACGCAGGCCGCTTCGCGCTCAACGCGGCAAGCGGCACGAGCGCGACCGAAAACACCGCGAGCGGCGGCGCGCCGCGGTTCATCGCGACAATGCCGAGCACGCCCGCGATGGCGCCGATGAATGCGCCGATGATCTGATCGCGAGCAATATCGACCGCCTGCGAGAGGCTCGGTTGCGTCACGATGACGAGCGTCGTGATAAGTGCCCAGTAACCTTCGGGCAGTGCGGCCAGTCTTGCGGCGGCATAGCTGATCGCGCAACTCATCAGTGTGCGAAGAAGGCGTCTTGCTTCGGGTGCGCCGAAGAAGGCGCGCACCTGAACTCGAGTACGAGTGATCGAAGTCATGCGGTCTCGGTCGTTGACGAAACGGGACAAGCGAAGGAGACGCGAAGCATGCGCGCCCGTGCTGCATTATGCCAATGTGCACGGTGCGAAAAAATGAAGCTGTTCAGGAAGGGAAAGACAAGGCAGCACATATGCCCGATGTTTCCGGGGCACATGTGCCGCCTTCGTGTCGCGACGTAAGCATCGGCACGGCTTCCACCAGCGTCGCTATATGAGCCTGAGTGGCCGGTGCTGGCATGGCGACCTTATCGGGCCGGCCCGGCGTTGAGCGGGAGTTTCGACGCGCGGGCACTGTCGGCTGTCATCTTTGCACCGCCGGGCTTGTAGCCGTTCGACATCAGCAGGAAGGCCATGATGTCGGCATAGTCCTGGTCCTTCATCTTGCCTGGACGGTCCGCGGGCATGTTGGTGGCCATGTAGGTGAAGATGCCGCCCACGGTGAGATGCGAATTCGACGGCGGTGCGAACGACGGACCTTGCAACGCGGGCGCTGTGATGCCTTGCAACTGTGCCCCATGGCACTTCGCGCACGAGCTCGAATAAAGCGCCTTGCCGTGCGTCGTTTGCGCTTGTTCGAACGTCGGCGGCTCGACGGTTCCCTCATTCGCGACCTTGATGAAGCGGCCGGCGCGCGCGCCATTCATGTCGGCGAGCATGATGCCGGAGTGCTTCGACGGTGCTGCAGAAGACGATGCAGTTTGCACGGGCAACGCCCACTGTTTCGTGAGCGCCTGAAGGCGGCCATCGTCGATCATCGATTTGAGCGCATCGTCGATGCGCGGACGCAACGCAGCGCTCCTGTCGCCGAATGCGAATGCCAGATGCCAGTCCGCGTAGGGCGAATTCGCGGCTGCGACGGTGAAGCTCTGTTGCGGATGCGCAATGCGATAAGCCACGACAGCGGGATACCACACGATCGCACGATAAGCGCGTCCGTTCGCGACTGCATCGACGGTCGATGCCGACGTGTTCTCCAGATCGAGCGTCACGTCGCGCTGCTGCACGGCGATCAGTTGTGCGGGGCTTGCATAGGTCGCGGCGACCGTGCGCTTTGCGGCATCGTTCAGGACCACGTCAGGCGCTTCGATGCTGACGTAGCCCGCACGCAGATAGCCGCGCGAGAATTGCATCTTGCCACCCGATGCATCGGCGACGGTGGAACGGGGAAAGCCAGCGATCACATCGCAATCGCGCGCGAGCGTCTTGTCGAGTTCGTGAAGCGACACGCCGTCGTCGTCGCCTTCGCCGATACCGTGCGATACGAACGTTGCTGCGATGTTGGCGCGGGCGAAGACCGCTTGCGCGACGCTGCGGTCCAGCGCGGCCGAAGGACTGCCGGGAAACGTGCAGATCTTCACGGCCGCGTCGGAAGCCGATGGTGCGAGCGCGATGCATGCGGCCAGCATGCCTGCTGCGCGAATGGAGTTGAGCGAATGATTCATGTCGAAGCGTCCGGTGATGTCGGTGAGCACCGCAAGCGCGCGGCGATGCGCGCTCGCGGTTCGATCAGCATGGGTCAGGCGCGATTGAGCGCGAACACATAGAGCGTGCCGCCGCGCGGCACCTTGTCCGCGGCCTTCGCCATCGGTCCGCCCCAGATCGGATTGGCGCCACCGTATCCCGCGAGAATGGCAACGTATTCCTTGCCGTCGATCTCGTACACCGAAGGCTGGGCGATGATGCCGCTCGCGAGTTTGGGGCTTTGCCACAAGACCTTGCCGGTCTTTTCATCGAACGCGTAGAGATGGCCGTCGAGCGAGCCGCTGAATGCGAGGCCGCCCGCCGTCGTCGCGACGCCGCCGTTCCAAGGCAGCTTGGTCCAGTGGCTCCAGATCTTCTTGCCGGTGTCGACATCGATCGCCTGCAGTTCGCCGTAGCCCTTGCTGTTCGGTTCCGGCTTGATCTCGAAGCCTTCGCCGAGATAGGGCAGGCCTTCCATGTAGTTCACCGATTTGCCGGACAGGGACATGCACGCATGCAGCGCCGGCACGAAGGCTATATGTTTCTGCGGATCGTATGAAACGGACCACCAGTTCTTGCCTCCGAGGAAGCTCGGACACGTTTCGATGGTCGTGCCGGTCTTCGGATACTTGGCGGGATCCTGAATCGGCTTGCCATCGTCCGTATAGCCTGTGACCGATGTCGCGGTGACGAAGGGCCGCGCATAGATTAGCTTGCCGTTGCTGCGATCGATCGCATGGAAAAAGCCATTGCGGTCTGCGTGAATGATCGCGTCGTAGTCCTTGCCCTGATACTTGATGTTCGCGAGTACCGGCGTATTGACGCCGTCATAGTCCCACGTGTCATTCGTCGTGTATTGATAGTGCCACTTGAGGTCGCCCGTCTTCGGATCGAGCGCGAGCAACGAGTCGGAATAGAGGTTGTCGCCAGGACGAAGATCGGCGAGCCACGGTCCCGGATTTCCGACGCCCCAATAAAGCGTCTTGCTCGCCGCATCATAGGTGCCGGTGAGCCACGCGGGGGCGCCGCCATGCTCCTGCATGCCATCGGGCCATGTGTTGCCGCCGGGCTCCTTCGCGCCGGGCACCGTATATCGTTTCCACAGCACCTTGCCGTCGTTGGGATCGAGTGCTGCGATGAAGCCGCGCGCGCCATACTCGCCGCCCGAGCTGCCGACGACGAGCGCGCCATCGAGTGCGAGCGGTGCGAGCGAGAACGCATATCCGACGCCCGGATCGAACATCGCCTTCTTCCACACGAGCGAGCCCGTTTGCGCATCGAGCGCGGCCACTTCGCCGTTCAACATCGCGACATAAACGTTCTTGCCGTATAACGCTACTCCGCGATTGACCACATCGCAACATGCGGTCTTGAACGATTTCGCATCGAGATTCGGCTCGTATTTCCAGAGTTGTTTGCCCGTTGCGGCATCGAATGCATAGACGTTGTCCTTGGGCGTCGTCACGAAGAGAAAGCGACCGTTGACGATGGGCGTGGCCTCGAAGCCTTGCTGCAAGTCCTTTGGAAACTTGTAGCTCCACACCTGCTTCAGGTTCTTCACGTTGCTCGTATCGATCTGCTTGAGCGGCGAATGCCCATGACCGTTATACGTGCGGTAATACGTGAGCCAGCCGGGGTCGTCTTGCGCGCTCGCGAGGCGTTCATAGCTGACGTCCGGGTACTGCGCCGGTGTGCCTTCCGCCGCGATGGCAAGATGCTGCGCCACGCCGAACGCAGCGACGGCACCTGCTGCAAGGGCCGCGACGCGCAGGGCCGGACTGAAGCGAATGTTCATCGTTGTCTCCTGGATATTGTCGATGCAACGTCTTATTGAAACTCGATAGCGATGCGAAACAGTTGCGACGTCATCAAGGCAAGTCATGTGCCATCGACGACCGATACGCGCAATCGCCTTGCTGTACGCGGTTGTCGCGTCCAAAGCGCTCGATGCGGGCGCATTGAGGCGTTATTGAAGAGGTGTTGCATCGTGGAGCAGTGGGACGTTTGACGTGTTGCCCGATGTGACAACGCGAGCTCAGTCGAGCCAACCTAGTCGACGTGCTGCATCGACGAAGCGATAGACATCCGCGGCGAGACCTGCGATGCCGAAGCGCGTCTCCAGTTCGCCGATGATCTCGTCGAGCGCGCGCGTGCCATCGCAGCGTGCGAGTATCTCGCCCGCGCTGCGGTTCAGTTCGACGCTGCCGTGCCGATGAACGATCTCGCACGTTTGCATGTCCGCATGCCAATGCAGCTTGAATGACGCACGCAGGCGCGGGCGCGTGCATGCGTCCGCATGCGCGGTCGTAGAGTTCATGTGGGACGGAAAGGGAAGGGTGCAGGCCCGGGGCAGATTCGCCCCAGGCTTGCCGTCATCGAAGGATCAACGTGTAGCGATGTACATCGTGATCTCGAAGCCGAAGCGCAGGTCGGTGAAGGCGGGTGTCGTCCATTGCATGTTCATCTCCTTGATGATGTTCGAGTTGGATCGCGAGCCGTTTCGCGACCGGACCTCGAAATGCAAGGTCCATGCCTTCGATCATCGACAGTGCACGTGCACGCTCTTTGCCTTTCAATTCGATTTCGATGACGCGCAATGGATGTGACGATGTTGTTCCGCTTCGCAACAAGGGTGTACCGAAGTGAAACACTGCACTGAACAACTCATTGCTCCATCGATGAACATGCGGGCATCTTTCGATAGATGGTGTTGCGCGATATGCCCAAGGCGCGCGCGGCCGCGGAGACATTGCCACGATGTTGCGCGAGCGCCGCCGCGATCACGGATGCCGTGACTTCCTGCAGGCGTCCCGAAGCGAGCGCCGATGGAGCGCATGCTTCAGACACGCGATGCACGTTGGCGCGAGGTTCATCGAAGAAGTCTTCCGGTAGATGTTGCCGGCGAATGCAGCTGTCGTCGTCGACCATCGCTGCAGCAGTGCGTAGCAGGTTGCACAGTTGCCTGAAGTTGCCGGGCCACGCATAGCGCTCGAAGAGCGCCATTACGTCATCGTCGATGGACAGGCGGATGCCGCTCCCATCATCGGCGCTTACGGCGTGGAGCATCTTCGTGATCACGGCTGCGAGATCAGTGCGTTCGCGCAATGGCGGTAGTTTGACGACGAGCCCGTTCAGACGGTAGTACAAGTCCTCACGGAAGCGACTCTGCTCGATCATCTCGCGCAGGTTACGGTGCGTCGCGCAGATGATGGCGACATCGACAGGAATCGACTTGCTGGAGCCGAGCGGATCGACGACGCGCTCTTGCAGCACGCGCAAGAGGCGCACTTGCAGCGGGTAGGGCATGTCGCCGATTTCATCGAGAAAGAGCGTGCCGCCATTGGCCTGTAGCAGCTTGCCCGCCGCGCCCTTGCGCCGTGCGCCCGTGAACGCGCCTTCCTCATAACCGAAGAGTTCCGATTCGATCAGGTTCTCCGGGATCGATGCGCAGTTCACCGCGACGAACGGCCCCGCGCGACGCGGCGAATCGCTGTGAATGGCTTGTGCGAGCAGTTCCTTGCCGGTGCCGGTCTCGCCGGTGATGAGTATCGGTATGTCCTTGCCGATGACCTTGCGTACCTTGCCGATGACCGCGGCCACTTTCGGGTCGCCCGTGTCGAGCGATGCGAGCTTCGACGATGAATCGATCGCAGCCGATGCGCGCGGCGCGGATCTCATCGGCACGGACGTGGACGCAGGTTCGACGAAAGGCGCGCGGTTAAGGCGCACGCGCGCGCATACGACTGCGCCATTGTTGAGATCGAGCGACATGTGCGGCGCGCGGCTCGCTTGCGAACGATCGATCAGTTGCGCGCTCGTCAGTCCGAAGAGCGACGACAGCGTATGCGCGCGCAGCGCCGAGAGCGGCAAGCCGAACTGAAACTGCGCGCTGCGATTGGCGGAGAGAAAGCGTCCATCGCAGGTGAAGGCCATGATCCCTTCCATCAGCGTGCCGAGAAACTCGGGGCGGCTGTGAAATGCGATCTGCAACATCCCCTGAAAAGTGCTGGAAAACAGGTGGTTTTCGATCATCTGGACGGACATGCGCGCGAGGGCCATCGTGTGTCGATGGTAGCTGCGATGATCGCCGGTGACGTCGAGCACGCCGATCAGATCGCCGTACGGATCGAGAATCGGCACGCTGGAGCAGGTCAGAAAACGATTGGCCGCAAGATAGTGTTGATCGCCGTGCACGACCGTCGGCGAGCGCTCTGCGATGGCCGTGCCGATGGCGTTGGTCCCTTGCCGTTCCTCGGCCCAGTTCGCCCCCGCCCTGAGCGCGACCTTTTCTGCGCGTGCGAGGAAGTCGTCATCGCCTGTGGAGTGGAGGATGAGCCCTTGTGCGTCGGTCAGTACGATCATGCTTTGCGTGTTGACGATCTGTTCACGCAGCGTTTCCATCACCGGCGTCGCGTGCGCGCATAGCACGCGGTTCTGCTCGAGCTTGAGGAGCAACTCGCCTTCGGTAAGCACGTCGTAGTCGGGTCGTGTCGAGGCGTTCAGACCGAATGTCTCGGAGCGTTCGTGCGCCTTGCGTATCGCGGGAATCAGCCAGGCGCTCTGTCGTTCATCGTGGGTAGCCGCGATCTCGTGGATGTCGTCTTGCATCGTCTCCTCCGTTGTGCAAGTGCCGGTCATGTCGCCGGATATTTGAGCGGGGAGAAAAGCAAGTCCTGCGCCAATGAGCGCCGTCGACGGCTGTTGTTGGCTAATCGAAAGGATGCGGGATGTCATCGTGACGCCGACAGCTCCGCGGACGTTGTGTTGGGCTGCGGATGACTCGACGCGCTGACGGAGCAGGTGTGTCTGCACCTTGCGAGCGCGCCGCGCAAGGCCCTGCGGGCATTCGAGCGTTGCACCCGCGCGTTGGCATATCCAATGCAAAAGACCAGGCGAGCGCCGACACACGCTCGATTCGACTCAAACGAACGCTTGCTCACGCACCGTAAGGAGAAACACCATGACGAACCTGAAGCTCGACGATCTGCAACATAGTCAGGAGCTTTCCGCTTCCGAGATGAAGCGCATCATCGGCGGAGACAAAAAGGAGCCAGCCGGCAGACCCATCCATATCGACGCTCAGAGCGGCGTGCTGACGTTCAAGGACGGCTCGAAGTGGACGATGGATCTTGACGGCAAGCTGCATCCGCTGTGATTCGCGCACATCGATGCTGCTTGAAGGCCGGACGAGCCTCGCGGCGCGGCCGGCCTTTTGTCTTTTGCCTTTTGCCTTTTGCATTCAGAGTTTCCGAAGGCTTTTTGAGTTACGCGTTTTGCATGCGAAATCAAAGGCCGGTTCGACCCGCCGTCAGCACGAGGCGCAGGCCGAGCATCGCGATGACGCTCGCTGCGAAACGGTCGATCCACTTCCTCGCCCGCAGATACATCTCGCGCGGACGCTTGCTTGAGAAGCCAAGCGCGACGATGGTGTACCAGCCCGTCTCGATCACGAAGACCATAGGCGGCAATACGAAGTAGCACCACAGCGGAGGATGCTGCGGCAAGAGCGCCGCGAAAATGCTGCCGTACCAGATGGCTGTCTTGGGATTGCTCAGTTGCGTCGAGAGGCCAAGCCAAAAGGACTTTCGAGCGCGCCCGGTGAGCCGGGACGCGCCGTCCGTTGCCGGCATCTCCATCGGCTGCGCGGCGCCCCGCCAAATCTTCGACGCCACATAAATCAGATACAGGCCACCGGCGACCTTCAGCGCGAGATAGAGCCACTCGACGGCAACGAGCAGCGTGTACAGTCCCGCGAGGGCGACGCCGCCGAAGAAGATGCCGCCCACGCCCATGCCGAGCGCGGTCGCGAGGCCATCGGTGCGTGATATGCCGATGGCATTGCGCGCCACGATTACGAAGCTCGGGCCCGGAATCATCGCGCCCAGCAACAGTGAAAAGAGAATCGCGAGTACGGCGGTCGAAGCGGTCATCGGAATAACTCCTTCGGATGTGCAGTTTGAATGCGGCATGCAAAACGCCGGATTGCATTCACGACGCATGATACGTCCGACTTCACGTGCATCGCGTCAGGCGCCGCTGCCGGCGACGCTGTCTTCGTGGATGGCGCGATTGCGCCCGCTGCGTTTGGCGAGATAGAGCGCGGCGTCGGCATTGTTCAGCAACTTGAGCGCGTCGTCGTTATGGCGTGGCGAGGCTGTGGCAATGCCGATGCTGATCGTCAGCACGCTCCTTGGCGCCGCGCTGTGAGGAATGGCGAGTTGTTCCACGTTCTCGCGCAGACGCTCGGCAAATGTGAGCGCGCCGCTCGCCGCGGCGCCCGGCAAAACCACGACGAATTCTTCGCCGCCATAGCGCGCGACGATGTCGCCGGGGCGCTTCGCGGCATTTTGTATGCAGTCGGCCACGGCGATGAGCGCGTCGTCGCCCATCGCGTGACCGTAGGTGTCGTTATAGAGCTTGAAGTGGTCGACGTCGATGAACAGCGCGGACAGGGGCTGATCGACGCGGCGCGCTCGCCGCCATTCTTCGTCGAGCTGCCGGTCCAGCGCGCGGCGGTTGCATAGTCCGGTGAGCGCATCGGTACCCGCGAGCCGTTGCAGCTTCTCTTGCGCAATTGCTCGCGAGCGCAGTGAAATTGCGAGCAGCCATGAGATGACGATGAAGCCGCCTCCGAACGCCATCGTCAATCCGCCGATGACGAGGCTGCGTTCGCGCCACGCCGCGAGGACGTCATCCTCGGCGGGCGCGACCGCCGCGATCAATCGGGTGCCGGGTACGTGCTGGAATGTATAGAGCCGCCTGACGCCATCGAGCGGAGACCGTGAGATGTATGAGCCTGAAGCCGCGTCGCGCATCGCGGAGAAGGTCGGTGACTTCGCGACGTAGCCGTCGCTATCGCCTGGCAGCGCAGGCTTGCGCGCGATCATCACGCCATCCTGCTGTACGATGAACACCGCGCCCGAAGTGCCGAGCTTCACGCGCGACAGCAGGTCCTTGAAGTAGGAGACGTTCAAGGCGATCACGGCGACGCCCGCAAACGAGCCATCCGATGCATCGATGCGCCGGCTCAATGCGAGCGAAGCCGCGCCCTTGCGCAATCGCGACGCATAGGGTCCGGAAATGTAGAGACCGGCGTCGGGGTGTTCGGCGTGGACCTTGAAGTAGTCGCGATCGTTGAAGAGCAAGTCGGCATGATCGGAAGGATCGCGTTCCATGACGATGCGTCCCTCGCGATTCATCACGAATGCGCCGCCGACGGAGTTCATGCCGGTGGCGCCATCGAATAGAACCAGCTTGCGAAGATCGGGCGGAAGCCCCATTACGGCAGGGTTTCTAACGCCATTGACGATGGTGCGCAGCGACAGGTCGCTCGATTCGATATTGCGCGCGATATCGGCGCTCAAGGTGGCGACGAGATTGGCCGCAGCCTGATGCGCGTTTTGCAGCGCTTGCGCGCGTCCCTGCCACAGCGCGGCAAACGACAACACGGCCATACAAATGGCGATGGCGGTGCCGATAAGACCAGCGAGCGCCGGAAAGTGCGAAAACACTTCGGCGAAGCGGATTGCGGCGGTGCTGTTGCGTCGCATCAACCGGCGACTGACCATGCGTCCGGTCTTACGAACGGCTTTTAATCTGGCGGGCATTCAGGTTCTCCGCGCGGCGCGATTTCCGCACATCCGGGCACGACATGATGTGCGGCGCGACTGCGCTATGCGTCGAAAAACTCCGTATCTTATGGATTGGTTTGCATCTTATGCGCTATGTGGTGAACAGCGCCGCGCGTATTTGCACCCCGATTGTAGTCGCTCAGGCTCAATCCTTTCTGCACGGCCATCCTCGAATCACCCGCCGCGCCCGCCCATGCGCTTGCGAATCTCCGAGTCGAGAATGAGCCGCCCGCGCAGCTTGCCCTTCATGCGCTTCACATAGCGCGGCGCCTCGGTCATGTGAATCACCATCAGTTCTCGAACCTTGTCCGCGTCCCGCGCGCGCGCCGCTTCGGTGATCGCCTTGTGAATCTTCACGTTCGCGCGGCCGAAGCGTTCATGTTCGGCTTGCGGCGTGTCGTTCCTGAACTCGATGAGTTGCCGGATCATTTCGTTGATCAACTCGCAGGTGAAGCGCAAAAACGGATTGGGATTCGCAGCGGCCAGAATATCGTGGAAGTTCACGTCTTCCTGTCGTTGCCGGACGATGTCGCGATTCGCGTGCGCCGAGGCCGGCTCGTCGCAACAAGCGATGTTCGCTTCCAGCGCGTTGAAGTCATCGTCGGTGAGATGCGGCACTGCGCCCGCAGCGAGCTCCGGTTCGAGCAACTGACGCACCGTATAGATATCGTCGATGGTCACGTCCTTGAAGAACAGATAGTTCTGCAAGAGTTGCAAGGTGCGATCGAGCGGCACCTCGACGATCGTGCCGCCACCCGAAGGTCCCGTCGTCACTTTGATCAGCCCTTGCACTTCCAGCGATTTGAGCGCCTCGCGCGTCGTGCTCTTGCTGACGGAAAAGAGCTGCTGCAATTCCACTTCACGCGGCAGCTTGTCGCCGGGCTTCAGGTTCTTTTCCGTGATCAGCCGCTTGATCTCTTCGGCGACGAGATCCGCGCGCTTGGGCTGTTTGATCGGCTGCTGCGCGATTTCGATTGCCGCCCCGGTGCGTTTTGCACGCTCCATCACCATGTCGATGCTCCCTGTCTTTGTCTGCTTTATACGCGTGCGTGTCGCGAATTCGCAGACTGGAATATTGCCTTATTGACACCCGAATTTATTGTTCCTAGCATCGGGTTCATTCTATTTATCATGATAAATAGAATGAAGCGAGCCGAGGTTTGAACCTACCACGAAAAAAAGCGGGGCGGCTGCGCGGGTCATCTTCTCAAGGAGCGTCAATTTTGAATCGCCGAAACATGTTGAAGCTGGCCGCGCTGTCGGCCATTCCAGGATCGTTCGAAGCGCTCGTCGCAAGAAGCGCCTTTGCGCAGGGCTCGCCGATCCAGTTCGCATGCCCTGTGCCGATGTCCGGTCCGTTCGCGGCCAATGGCAAGTACGCCGATCTCGGCATGAAGCTGGCTATCGAACAATACGGCAAGGTGCTGGGTCAACCGCTCGCCTATGCGACGCTCGACACCGAGGGAAAACCCGCAACGGCCGTGCGCCGCGTGCAGGAAATCGCGCAGCAGAAGAACGCACGTTATTTCGCGGGCGGCATTCTTTCGTCGGAAGCACTCGCGATGGGCAAGGAAGCGGAGAAGGCCGGCGGCATCTTCATCACGACTGCGGGCGCCGACGAACTCACCGGCAAGGATTGCAACAGCGCGACGTTTCGCTGGTCAGTGCCCACTTTCGGCGCGATCGAGCAAACGGTGCGGCCGCTCATTCAGTCGATGCCCAATGCAAAGCGCTGGTACACGATCACGCCGCAATACGTGTTCGGAGACGGGCTTTTATCGGCGGCGAAGAACATCTTCAAAGAGAAGGGTATCGAGCATGTGGGCAACAGCTATCACTCGCTCAATGAAAAAGAGTTCAGCGGTTATTTGACGAATGCTGTCGCGGCGAAGCCCGATGTTCTTCTTATCCTCAACTTCGGCTCGCAATCATCGGACACGTTGCGTCAGGCCGTGAGCTTTGGCATGAAGAACAACTGCACGATCCTGATGGCATGGGCGTCGGGGCTGGAGCAATTCGAAGCACTCGGACCGGAAATCTGCGAGGGCGTCTATTTCGGCGCGCAATACTGGCATGCGGTCGATACGCCGCTCAATCAGGACCTCGTCAAGCGTGTGAATGCGGCTTATAAATCGAACCCTAACTATAGCCTCGCGGGTTCGTACATCTGCACGAAGATTTTGCTCGACGGCATCGTAAAAGCGGGCACCGCCGACCCGAAAAAAGTCGTCGCTGCGCTGCAAGGCATGAAGTACTCGGGCCTGACCGGGCCGGAGGAAATTCGCGCGGGCGATCATCAGGTGTTGAAGAACTACTATCTTCTCAAAGGCAAGCCCAAGAGCAAGATGAAGGATAAAGACGATTACGCCGACATCGTGAGTTCGGGCCAGTCGTTCCTGCCGCTCGACAAGACGCAATGCAAGCTTGCGTGATCGCCTGATCTTGTGACGCGCGTTGTTTTCATGCGAATGCGGGCGAGTTCTGCATTCGCGTTGCCACTCTTCTGATGCAAGGCCATGAACGTTTATCTGTTGCAGGTCGTGAACGGCATCGGCGTGGGCATGCTGTATTTTCTGCTCGCGGTCGGGTTGTCGATCGTGTTCGGGTTGCTGCGCTTCGTGAACTTCGCGCACGGCGCTTTCTATCTGCTGGGCGCGTACTTCTGTTATCAGGCGATGCAGTGGTCGATGAACTTCTGGAGTGCGCTCGTCGTCGTGCCCATCGTCGTCGCCGTGATCGCATGGATCGTCGAGAAAGTCGTGCTGCGCCACGTCTATGCACAGCAACACGAGTTCCATATTCTCGCGACAGTCGGCCTTGCGCTCGTGATTCAGGAGTGCGCGATCATCGCGTGGGGACCGCTCGGCGATAACGTCCCGGTGCCGGATGTTCTCAACGGCGTTGTGATGTGGGGCAGCTTCATCTACCCGAAGTATCGCCTCTTCGTCATCGCGTTCACGGCGGTGCTGGCGGGCATTCTATGGTGGGTGCTCGAAGGCACGCGGCTCGGCAGCGCTGTGCGAGCGGGCAGCGAATCGAGCGAGATGGTATCGCTGCTCGGCATCAACGTGACGCGCATCTTCAGTCTTGTATTCGCGCTCGGTGCGGGAACAGCGGCACTCGCGGGCGTGCTTGCCGCGCCGATACGCGGCGTCGATCCGTTCATGGGGATCGAAGCACTCGGCGTCGCATTCGTCGTCGTGGTCGTGGGCGGCATGGGCAATTTTCTGGGTGCGCTCGTCGGCGGACTGCTCGTCGGCATCGTGCAGAGCGTGATGAGTACGCTGTGGCCGGAAGGCGCGCGTCTCATGATCTATGTGGCGATGGCCGCGGTGCTGCTGCTGCGTCCGAACGGATTACTCGGGAGGACCGCGTGAATTCCAAACTGGATTCGAAGACACTGGACATGAGCGCGCCACCGCGATCCCTCAGGCAGTCGCTTCATCGCTATCGCTTTCTGTTGCTCGCGGCCATCGTCGTCTGCGTTCTTCCGCTGACGATCCGCTCCGGATCGCTCGCAACCGAAGTGCTCGTCTATGCGCTCGCCGCGCTCGGCTGTAATCTGCTGCTCGGGCATACGGGCCTGCTGTCGTTCGGACAAGGCATATTCTTCGGTCTAGGAAGCTATGCCGCGGGTCTGATCCTCACGAAGTCAGGGCTTCAGATTCCTGCGGCATTGCTCGGCGCCATCATCGCGGGTGCGCTCGCCGCGGCTCTCGTCGGATGGTTCTCCATTCGTCAGCGCGGCGCGTACTTCGTGATGCTCACGCTCGCATTCGGGCAGATGTTCTATTTCCTTGCCTATACGACACCCGATCTCACCGGCGGCGACAACGGCTTGCTCGATATTCCGCGGCCCGCGTTGTCATTCTTCGGGCAGCCACTCGTTTCGCTCGTGTCGCCGTGGCAGTACTACGCGTTCGTCGCCGTATTGTTCTTGATCGCATTCTGGTTCATGTTGCGCGTGTCGCATTCGGTCTTCGGCCGCACGCTGCTCGCAATCCGCGATAACGAGGCGCGCGCCGCTGCCGTAGGTTATGACGTAAAGCGTTTCAAGCTGGCCGCGTTCGTCGTATCGGGTGCGGTCACTGGCCTGGCCGGGGCATTGCACGCGATGATGACGGGCATCGCGCCGTTATCGAACATCGACTACCACACGAGCGAGATGATTCTCGTGATGACCGTTATCGGCGGTACGGGCAATCTCTTTTCTTCCGTACTGGGCGCAGCGTTCTATGTGCTATTCGCCGACTGGCTTTCAACGCTATGGCCGCGCTGGCTGCTGTTGCTCGGACTCGTGCTGATCGCGGTAAGTCTCTTCATGCAGCGCGGTTTGTGGGGTCTGGGTGAACGCATCTGGCGCGCGATGAAGCGCGATCGAGGAGAGCCGGCATGAGCGCGTCGATACTGGAAGCAAAGGGCGTCGTGAAGCGCTATGGCAAGTTCGCCGCGCTAACCGATGTGAATCTGCGCATCGCAAGGAACACGGTGCATTCCGTGATCGGACCGAACGGTGCGGGCAAGACCACACTGTTTCATGTGTTGACCGGGACCGTGCCGATCACCGCGGGCAATATCGTGTTCGATGGTCACGACGTGACACAGGAACCCGATCATCGTCGCGTGAAGCGTGGCATCGCACGATCGTTTCAGGTGACGAGCCTCTTCACGAATCTGTCGGTGCGTGAGAATCTGCGGCTCGCCGCGCAAGGCGTGGACTCGAAGCGCGCACTCAACGCATGGACGCCGCCGCGCGGCGCGCTGGAACATCGCGATACGGTCGATGGCATTCTCGAACGTCTCGCGCTGCAACGCCTGGCGTCGACGCAGGCGAGCGCGTTATCGCATGGCCAGCAGCGGCGTCTCGAAGTGGGCATGGCGCTCGCCGCCCGGCCCAAGGCGATCTTTCTCGACGAGCCGACCTCGGGTATGGGCATCGACGATCTCGACGACATGAAGCATCTGATCCGCAGTCTGCGCGATGACTACACGGTCGTGCTGATCGAGCACAACATGGATATCGTGATGGACATCTCCGACATCATCACGGTGATGCAGCAAGGCCGCGTGCTTGTCGAAGGCAAGCCCGCCGATATCCGCGGGGACGAACGTGTGCGCAGCGCCTATCTCGGCAACATGATCACCGGAGGACGCGCATGATGCTCGATGTCGATAACATTCACGGCTATTACGGCAAGAGCCATATTCTTCAAGGCGTCTCGCTCACGATGGGCGAAGGCGAAACCGTCACGCTGCTCGGCCGTAACGGCGCGGGAAAATCGACCACGCTGAAAAGCATCGCCGGCGTCGTGGCGCCGCAGCGCGGCAGCGTGAAGTTCAAGGGCGTCGAGCTCGCGAAGATGCCGCCGCACAAGATCGCTGCGCGCGGCGTGTGCTTCGTGCCGGAACATCGCGGTATCTTCAAGCTCTTGTCCGTCGAAGAGAATCTGCGGCTCGGCGCGCGCAAAGATTCTCCATGGCAACTCGCGGATATCTATCGCATCTTTCCGCGTCTCAAGGAGCGCCGGACGAACGGCGGTGGCCAACTCTCGGGCGGCGAGCAGCAGATGCTCGCGATCGGCCGCGCATTGATGAATCATCCGCGCTTGCTGATGCTCGATGAACCGGTGGAAGGACTCGCGCCTGTGATCGTCGAGGAAATCGTCGCGCAACTGAAGCTGATTCGCCAAGCGGGCGTGACGATTCTGCTCGTCGAACAGAATCTGGAAGTCTGCACGCAACTCGCCGACCGCCATTACATCATCGAGCAAGGGCGCATCGTGTACGAAGGAACGAACGATGCGTTCATCGCCGATGAATCGATCAAGGATCGCTATCTTGGCGTGGGCGTCGTCTGAACCTCATATCTGCATCACTCAGCTCAGGAACCTCGAATGCAAGCTCATGATATGCCGGCGCAGGCCGCTCTGCGCATCGACGGTGCGCGTCTCTGGAACAGTCTGATGGATCTCGCGCGCATCGGCGCGACGGAGAAGGGCGGCGTGTGCCGTCTCGCATTGACGCAACTCGACAAGCAAGGCCGCGATCTTTTTATCGCGTGGGCAAAGGAAATCGGCTGCACCGTGCGCGTGGATGCGATCGGCAACATTTTCGCGCGCCGTGCGGGCACGCGTGACGATCTTCCGCCTGTGATGACGGGCAGCCATATCGATACGCAACCGACGGGCGGCAAGTTCGATGGCAACTATGGCGTGCTGGCGGGCCTCGAAGTGTTGCGCACGCTGAATGACAATAACGTGCGTACGGTTGCGCCGCTCGAAGTTGCCGTCTGGACTAACGAGGAAGGCTCGCGCTTCGTGCCGGTGATGATGGGTTCCGGTGTATTCGCGGGCGCGTTCACGCTGGATCATGCACTCGCGCAGAAGGATCGCGACGGCGTGTCCGTGCGGGACGCGCTGGCATCGATAGGTTATGCGGGAGATCGCGTCGAGGCGCATGACGTGGGTGCGTATTTCGAAGCGCACATCGAGCAGGGTCCGGTGCTGGAGGCGAAGGACAAGGTGATCGGCGTCGTGCAAGGCGCGCTCGGTCAACGCTGGTACGACGTGACGATCGAAGGCATGGAAGCGCACGCGGGTCCGACGCCGATGGAACTGCGCCGCGACGCCTTGCTCGTCGCGGCAGATCTCATTCGCGCCGTCAATCGCATCGCAATCGATCATGCGCCGCATGGACGCGGAACGGTCGGCTGGGTCGACGTGCATCCGAACTCGCGCAATGTCATTCCGGGGCGCGTCAAGCTGACCGTTGATCTGCGCGCGCCAGACGACGCGACGCTTCTCGCAATGGACCGTGCAATGCGCGACGCATGCGAGCAAGCGGATCTGCCGGTCAAGGTAGACGAAGTTGTCTACTTCGCGCCGCAACCGTTCGACGCATCGCTGGTTGCGTCGGTGCGCGAGAGCGCCGATGCGCTCGGCTTCACGTCGATGGATGTCGTGAGCGGCGCGGGTCATGACGCCGTCTATCTCGCACGCGTGGCGCCGGCAGCGATGATCTTCGTGCCGTGCAAGGACGGCATCAGCCACAACGAGATCGAGGATGCGCGCGCCGATCATCTCGAAGCAGGCTGCAATGTGCTTCTGCAAGCGATGCTGCGCGCAGCCAACGCGTCCGAAGGAGACGCAGCATGAAGATACTCATCGCCCGCATGAACCACGAGACCAACACGTTCTCGCCCGTTGCGACGCCGCTCGAAGCATTCGGGCGCGACGGTCCGTGTCATGGCGCCGAAGCGTATAACGAGAATGCCGGCATGCGTACGGCGATGTCCGCATTCATCGATGCTGCGAAGCGCGAACATGCGGACATCGTGACGCCGATATCCGCTTCGGCAAATCCGAGCGGTCGCGTCGCTGCCGCCGCTTATGACGCGATCTGCCAGTCGATCGTCGATGCAACAGAAGGCTGCGATGCCGTGATGCTCGACCTCCACGGCGCGATGGTCGCGGAGAATTCGCCCGATGGCGAAGGCGATTTGCTGGAACGCGTGCGACGCGCGCTGCCACATGCGCCTATTGCCGTATCGCTCGATCTGCATGCGAACGTCACGCAGAAGATGATCGACAACGCGGACGTGATCACGAGCTTCAAGACCTATCCTCACGTCGATATGTACGAGAGCGGTGAGCATGCGGCGCGACTGCTGCTCGATCTGATTCATGACAAGGCGAAGCCCGTGATCGCTTGGGCGCAGCCGCCGCTGCTCACGCATACGCTGAGGAGTTCGACAGCGGACGGTGCAATGAAACGTGCAGTCGATGCCGCGCGCGCAGCCGAAGCTGAAGATGGCGTGCTGGCCGTGTCGGTGCTATCCGGTTTCTCGCTGGCGGATATCGCCGCGCCTTGCATCAGCGTGGTCGTGGTGGCGGATGGCGAGCGCGCGAAGGCGCAGTGCGTGGCGGACCGCATTGCGCGGCAAATCTGGAACGAGCGTGACGCGTTCGTTTATCGCAGCGTGCCGCTCACGCAATCGATCAGCGAGGGCGCTGCGCTCGCACGCGAAACGGACAAGCCCGTGCTGCTGCTCGACCACGGCGACAACTGCATGTCGGGCGGAACGTGCGACACGACCGACGCATTCGAAGAAGCGTTGAAGCAAGGACTCGATGGCATCGTCGTCGGACCTTTATGCGATCCCGAAGCTGTCGCGCAACTCTTCGCAGCCGGCGAGGGCGCAACGGTCACGATCGGCGTCGGCAACAAGCTAGCGAGCGTGGCGTCGCGAGCAAAGCCGCCGCTCGAGGTTACCGGCACAGTGCGGGCGTTGACCGATGGCGAATACATCATCAGCGGACCGACGTATACGGGGCAGCGCGCGTTCATGGGCCGCGCGGCCGTGATCGAGACCGCCGCGGCGCGCATCCTTGTAACGGAACGCACGCACGAGCCGTGGGACCTGGGCGTGTTCGAGAGTGTCGGCATCGATCCACGCGGCGCGCGCTTTCTGATTCTCAAGTCGCGCATGTATTGCCGCCCCGTCTTCGTGCCGATATCGGGTGGCCTCGTCGAATGCGATAGCCGCGGTGTCACGAGTTCGGACTATGGACTCTTCGCATTCGAGAACCTGAAGCGGCCCGTCTATCCGCTGGATCCGAACGTCGAATATTGATCGAACAGAAGAGCGGCGCGCCTTTCACTTCACGAGGCGCAGCCGCTTCGTAATGATCGTGCCTTCCTTGCGATCGATGAGCCACGCTGCATCGACATGGCCCATCAATGTCGATGTTCTGCGCGTGATATCCGTGGGTTCTTCATCGGTGGGCGCGTTATGCTCGATGTCGTCCGTCAGGTAGGGTGGCGCGAGCGTGCAGATGAGCACGATCGCGAAGTCATCGCTGCCATGCGCGCGGTCGAAGTTCGGAAGCACGATGCTGCCTCTGACCGTGGTTCTCGCGCTGCCTTCCTGCTTCAGTTCAATGCTGTCGAAGGTCTGAACGAAACCCTTTTCCTTGGCTTCAGGCGCAACAACGAGCTTGCGGCCGCTTTGCCCCTTTACCGTTTCCTTCAGCAGGATGGCATCCGGATCGTGAGACGCCGCCAGGGAGACGTTCACCGTCAGCACCTTCTTCTTCGACAGATAGCGCACGCCGTATGAAACCGGAATGACGAACGTGAAGGTGCGATCTGTCTGCGCGCCGGGTTGGCTCGCGGCATGCTGCGCCTTGGTGAAGGGCCGCGAAAGAAACGCCCCTACGCGGCCGGTTATCGATGCAGGCTGTTCCGGTGCGGAATGACCTGCCAGCGCATCGCGGACGTGTTCCGGATCGTCGCCGGTAAAGTTCGGTGCAAGCGCGTCGGCCGACATGATGCCTTGCGCCTTGGCGCCGCTCGCGATGTCGGCAGCGCTCGCTGCACGGCCAGGCTGCGGCGCGGCCGCCAGAGCGGATACCGATACCCACGACAGCGCGCATGCGATGCACAGAGCAGAGCTACATCCACGTTTCAATAAATACACCTGCCACTCCTGGCGCGTCAGGGCCGCTCATGATGGAAGTGGCTATCTTAAAACGAAGCGGACTGTTCGGCATTTTGCGTGCGTGATAATGAATTCAATCCAACCGCACATATTCGTCGATCGCCGTGAGCGCGCCGTTCGCGAGCCTTGTCGCGGCGCGCAGAAGCGCTTCCCGGAGAACCGGATTGCGTGCCAGCGATGCGGGGAAAACATCGCTTGCGCCGACGAGCGCATCGACGAGGCCTGCCGGCGTGGTCGCATCCTCCGCCGCTTTCGTGAGACGTTCGGCCAGCGGATCGCTGATCGCGTAACGGGTGCCGTCGTCCGCTCGTCCGCGCAGAAACGTGAACCATGCCGCCACCGCAAGCGCGAGCCGTTCGAACGGCTGACCCGCGTCGAGCCTTGCCTGAATGGTCGACAAAATTCGTGGCGGCATCTTCTGGCTACCGTCCATCGCAATCTGGCTGCAACGGTGTTTCAGCGCGGGATTCGCGTAGCGGTCGAGGAGCGCGTCGCGGTATGCGGCGAGATCGAACGATGCCGGTACCGCGAGCGTCGGCGCTATCTCGCGCGTCATCATCGCGTGGATCAGTGACTTCAGCGGCGGGTGGCCGACGGCGTCGCTGATCGTGTCGAAACCGGCGAGCATGGACAGATACGCGAGCGTCGAGTGTGTCGCGTTGAGCATGCGCAGTTTCGCGATCTCGAAGGGCGCGACGTCGTCGACAAGTTGCGCGCCTGCCGTTTCCCACGCAGGACGCCCGGCGGGGAAGCGATCTTCGATGACCCATTGCCTGAACGGCTCGCACGGCACGGGCACTTCATCGCCCACGCCCAGCGCCGCTTGGGCGGCTTCGCGATCCGCGTCGGTCGTGGCGGGGACGATGCGATCGACCATCGTCGACGGAAACGCGACGCGCGTCTCGATCCACGTCGCGAGCGTCGGGTCCAGCCTGCGTGCGAACGAACACACCGCCTGACGCAATGCATCGCCGTTGTGCGAGAGGTTGTCGCAGGAAAGCACGGTGAAGGGCGTGGCGTCCGCGTCGCGTCGCGCTCGCAACGCGGCGCAGAGTATGCCCGGCACGGTGGACGGCTCGTCCGGATGCGCGAGATCGTGCGCGACGCCCGCGTGCGCAAAGTCGGCATCGCCGGTTCGCGGATCGCGACAGTAGCCTTTTTCCGTAACCGTCAGCGACACGATGCGGACGCGTTCGTCGGCGAAAAGCTCGACGAGACGTGCGCGATCGAAGGGCATCGCCAGCACTTCGCGCAATGCACGCACGACCGTCACGCGCACGCCGTCCGGCCCGCGTTCCACGACGCTGTAGAGGCCGTCCTGTGCCATCAACGCATCACGCTTGGTGACGTCGCCCTGCAGCGTGACGCCGCAAATGCCCCAATCGCCCGGCTCGGCGAGCATCGCCTCTTCGGTATAGAGCGCTTCATGCGCGCGATGAAAGTTGCCGATGCCCAGATGCACGATGCCGATAGCTGGCTCGTGCCACTCGCGCGACAGGCAATGGCCTTCGAGTGCAGTGAGCGATGTACGGGAGAGCATTGATTTCTCAGGCCTTTTCGATGGCATTTTGAATTAGGAATGGGGAAAACCCGTTATTGACGACGTAACATACTGGTATGGTAGTATCCGGCACATCGAATGCCCATTCAAGGAAATACCTATGAAGATCATCCGCGCCGACGTGATCGTGACTTGCCCCGGCCGCAACTTCGTCACGCTGAAGGTGGAAACGGACGAGGGCATCTACGGTATCGGCGATGCGACGCTCAATGGCCGCGAACTCGCTGTCGCGTCGTATCTGAAGGATCACGTATGTCCGCTGTTGATCGGGCGCGAAGCGGGCCGCATCGAAGACACCTGGCAGTTTCTCTACAAGGGCGCGTACTGGCGACGCGGCCCCGTCACGATGACCGCAATCGCCGCCGTCGACATGGCGCTCTGGGACATCCTCGGCAAGGCCGCGAACATGCCGCTCTACAAGCTGCTCGGCGGTGCGTCGCGCGACGGCGTGATGGTCTACGGACACGCAACCGGCCGCGACATCCCCGAAGCGCTCGACCGCTACGCGGAGCATATCGAAGAGGGCTACAGGGCGATTCGCATCCAGTGCGGCGTGCCGAACATGCGTTCGGTTTATGGCGTCGCGAAGGGCGACGGCATGTATGAGCCGGCGACGAAGGGTGCGGTCGAGGAGCAGAGCTGGTCCTCCGAAAAGTACCTGGATTTCGTGCCGAAACTCTTCGAAGCCGTGCGCGACAAGTTCGGTTTCGACACGCATCTGCTGCACGATGTGCATCACCGGCTTACGCCGATCGAAGCGGCGCGGTTCGGCAAATCGGTCGAGCCGTATCGCCTGTTCTGGATGGAGGATCCGACGCCCGCCGAGAATCAGGCCGGCTTCCGTCTGATCCGCGAGCACACCGTGACCCCGATTGCGGTGGGCGAGGTGTTCAACAGCATCTGGGACTGCAAGCAGCTGATCGAAGAGCAACTGATCGACTACATCCGCGCGACGCTCACGCATGCGGGCGGCATCACGCATCTGAAGCGCATCGCCGATTTCGCATCGCTGTATCAGGTCCGCACGGGCTGCCACGGTCCTTCGGATCTGTCGCCGGTCTGCATGGGCGCAGCGCTGCACTTCGACTTGTGGGTGCCCAACTTCGGCGTGCAGGAGTACATGGGCTTTCCGAAGGAAGCGCTCGATGTGTTCCCGCATGCATGGTCGTTCGATCGCGGGATGATGCACCCGGGCGAAGCGCCGGGGCACGGTGTAGACATCGACGAAAAGCTCGCCGCAAGGTATCCGTACGATCCGGCGTACTTGCCGGTGGCGCGCCTCGAAGACGGCACGCTCTGGAACTGGTAATCGCGTTTGGTTTAAGGCATTCAAAACACAAGATACCGGAGACAGACATGGCACACAGGGAAACCAGCGCGATGCTGCGCCGGGTGGCAGCGGCATCGACCATCGGCACGGCGGCGGAGTATTACGACTTCTTCGTGTACGGCACGGCAGCGGTGCTCGTGTTCGGCGCAAAATTCTTTCCGAGCCACGATCCGCTGATCGGCACGCTGGCCGCGTTCGCCACGTATGCGGTCGGGTTCGTCGCGCGGCCTGTGGGCGGTATCGTGTTCGGGCATTTCGGCGACAAGATCGGCCGCAAGAAAGCGCTGATTGTCACCATTCTGATCGTGGGTCTGGGCACGTTCGCCATCGGCTTGTTGCCGGATTACTCGCAGATCGGCATCTGGGCGCCGGCGGCGCTTGTGCTGATCCGCGTGCTGCAAGGCTTCGGCGTCGGCGGCGAGCAGGCCGGCGCGGTCTTGCTCACCGCCGAATATGCGCCGCCGCGCGAACGCGGCTTCTTCGCGAGCCTCGTGCAGCTCGGCGCGCCCGCGGGCTTTCTGATCCCATCGGGCATCTTCGCCGTTCTGACCGCGATGCTCACGCACGAACAACTGATGGACTGGGGCTGGCGTCTGCCATTTCTCGGCAGCATCGTGCTTGTCGTCGTCGGGCTTTATATTCGACTGCGCACCGAGGAATCGCCGGTGTTCGCGGCGATCCGCGAGACCAAGGCGGTCGAATCGCGGCCCGTCGTGGAAGTGGTGAAGCAGCACGGCGCGACGATCGTGAAGGGTGTCGGCGCGAAGCTAATCGAGGCTTGCACGTTCGCGATGTACACGATGATCGTGCTCGCCTACGGCCGCGCGCACGGCATCGCCGACTCGCTGCTTCTGCAGACGATCATCGTCGCGGTCGTGCTCGAACTGATTGCGATCCCGCTCGCGGGCGCACTGTCGGATCGCATCGGTCGGCGCGCGACATTCATCGCGGGCGCAGTGCTGCATGTGCTGCTCGTCATGCCGCTCTTTCACGCTATCGATAGCGGCAGCCGCCTCGCGATCCAGACCGTGATGATTCTCGCGATCACCGTCGGCCACAGCCTTTGTTATGCGCCGCAAGCATCGCTCTTTCCCGAGCTCTTTCCGGCACGCGTGCGATGCAGCGGCATTGCGCTCATCTGGCAGATCGGTTCGCTGATCGGCAGCGGCGTGCTAGGTCTCGTCGCGGTGAAGCTGATTCAGGCGACGGGCGGAAGCTCGATCGGTCTCATCGTGTACGTTGCCGCGCTCGGCATCGTCTCGACGATCTCGCTTCTGCTTCTGCCCGAGACCGCGCCGGCGCGCGTCGGCCGTGATCTGCACGACTGGGGCGCGCCGCAACACGATGCCGCGATCGCCGGATCGAACGCAGAACCGGCGCTCGCCGCCCGCCGTTGATTGCATGCGAAACGCTTTATACAAAGTGCAAACTGCAGATTCCAGGACATAGATCATGCTCGCAGCCGTTCTACACGAACCGAAGAAGCTCGTCATCGACGAGATCGACACGCCCGAACCAGCACCCGGACAGGTGCAGATTCGCGTGCGCGCGGGCGGCATCTGCGGGTCGGATCTTTCGTATTACTTCAAGGGCAAAAGCGGCGACTTCGCCGTGCGCGAGCCGTTCGTGCTCGGTCACGAAGTCGCGGGCGAGATTGCCGCGCTGGGCGAGGGCGTGACGGGCCTTGCAGTCGGCCAGCGGGTCGCGGTGAATCCGGGCCTGAATTGCGGAACGTGCCGCTTTTGCGTGAAAGGCATGCCGAACCATTGCCTGAACATGCGCTTCATGGGCAGCGCGTCGACGTTCCCGCATATGCAGGGCATGTTCCGGCAATACATCACGGCAGCCGCGCGGCAATGCGTTCCGGTGCCGGATACACTCGATTTCGCGCAGGCGTCGATGGCCGAGCCGCTTGCTGTCGCGCTGCACGCGTTGAAGCTCGCCGGCCCGCTCGTCGGCGCGAAGATGCTGCTCGTGGGTTGCGGGCCGATCGGCTGCATCGTGTTGGCCGCCGCGCGGCGCGCGGGCGCGCATCGCATCGTCGCGCTCGATCTTGCTGACAAGGCGCTCGCGATGGCGGCGTCGCTCGGCGCCGACGAGACCGTGCTCGCGAACGATCAGGCGCGCATCGATGCCTGGTCGCGCGAACGCGGCACCTTCGACGTCGTGATCGAGGCATCGGGCAGCCCCGCCGGTCTCGACACCGCGTTGCGCTCGGTGCGTGCGGGCGGCACGGTGATCCAGCTCGGAAATCTGCCGGCCGGTCAGTCGCCGGTCGCGGCGAACCTCGTGATGGCGAAAGAGCTGCGTTATCAGGGCTCGTTCCGCTTCACCGATGAATACGCGATCGCCGCGGATGAAATCGCCTCGCAGCGCATCGACCTTCGTCCGCTGATGACGCACGCATTTCCGCTCGCCGAAGCGAATCGTGCATTCGAAGTCGCGCTGGATCGCTCTCAATCGATGAAGGTGCATCTCCAGTTCGACTGACGGGCGCCACTTGGCATCGGCATTCAAAATTCATCATTCATGAAACCGCCGGACCGGAAGGCCACAAGAAGCGGTGCATCGGAGACTCGACATGATCAAAAGTCAGCGGTGGTTCGTCGTCGGCCTGCTGTTCCTCGCGGGCGTCGTCAACTATCTCGACCGCGCGGCGCTTTCCATCGCCGCTCCGCTCATCCAGAAAGACCTGCATTTCACGCATGCACAGATGGGCATCGTGTTCAGCAGCTTTTTCATCGGGTATGCATTATTCAATTTTGTCGGCGGCGTGCTGTCGGACAGGGTCGGCGCGAAGAAAGTCTTCGGTGGCGCAATGGGCATCTGGTCGCTGTTTTGCGGTGCGACTGCGCTGGCGAGCAGTCTCGTGTCGCTGATCGTGCTGCGCGTGCTCTTCGGCATGGGAGAGGGACCGTTCAGCTCGTCGAACAGCAAGATGGTGAACAACTGGTTTCCGCGTCGTGAAGTGGCGAGCGCGATCGGGGTCATCAGTTCGGGGACGCCGCTGGGCGGCGCGCTCGCCGGCCCGGTCGTCGGTTACATGGCGATCCAGTTCGGCTGGCGCTGGGCGTTCGTCATCATCATGATGATCGGCTTCGCGTGGCTCGTGCTTTGGGCGCTTTCGACGACCGAGCATCCGCAACAGAACAAGCGCGTCACGCAGGCCGAACTCGATCTGATCGTCGCGGGCCAGCAGGACGCCGCGTCGATGGAGCACGGCACGCACGGCAAGCAGGCGAATCTCGGCTTTTATCTGCGTCAGCCGATCATCCTCGCCACGGCATTCGCGTTTTTTGCATACAACTACGTGCTGTTCTTCTTTCTCTCGTGGTTCCCGACGTATCTGACCGAAGCGCATCACATGTCGCTGCGCGACATGAGCTTTGCGACGGTGATTCCGTGGCTGCTCGGCAGCATCGGGCTCGCGGCGGGCGGCTTCATCACCGATGCGATTCTGCGTATCACAGGCAAGCCGCTCATGTCGCGCCGCATCGTGCTGACCGTGTGTCTCGGCATGGCGGCGCTGTGCGTCGCGTTCGCGGGGCGTGTGGAGAGCACGCAGGGCGCGGTGGCGTTGATGTCCGTGACGATCTTCTTCCTCTATGTAACCGGGTCCGTGTACTGGGCCGTGATTCAGGACACGGTGCGGCGCGAAAACGTCGGCGGCGTGGGCGGTTTCGTGCATCTGCTCGCGAATCTCGCGGGCGTGATCGGACCGGCGGTGACGGGCTTCATCGTCGAGGCGACGCACGGCGCGTATGGCAGCGCCTTCGTTCTGGCGGGCGCGATCGCGGTGCTCGGCGCGCTGTGTTCGCTCGTATGGATTCGCGAGCCGAAAGCGCGCGCGAAGCGTGAAAGCGCGGCGAGTGCTGCGTGATAGTATCGGGAAGCGAGGCGCGCGAACGTGGCTCGCTTTCTCCTCATTTGCGTTCAGGTTCAATCATGCAAGACGGTATCGTGTCGAATGGCTCGGCTGCAGTGCGGCGTGCGCGCGTACGCAGGCCGCGCGCATCGCAGAAGTTCGAATTGCCCGATCTGACTTCGGCGATATCGCACGACTCGCATGAGCCCATCGGCAAGCAGATTTTTCGGGCGCTGCGTCAGGCTATCTTCGCGGGACAACTCGTGCCCGGCACGCCGCTTTCCGAAAAGGAAGTCGCGGAGATGTTCCAGGTTTCGCGGCAGCCGGTGCGCGAGACCTTCATCAAGCTCGTCGAGGCGGGCGTGCTGCAAGTGTTGCCTCAGCGCGGCACCTTCGTGAAAAAAATATCGCCGCGTCAGGTGCGCGAAGGGCGTTTCATTCGCGAGGCGATCGAAACGGCGGTCGCGCGCAAGGCCGCGGTCGCCATCACCGATTCGCAACTCGACGATCTCGCCGCGAATCTTCGCGAGCAGAAGAGCGCATCGAAAGTGAACGACACCACTGCCTTTCTCGCACTCGATGAACAGTTCCACATGCAGATCGCGCAATCGATCGACTGCGTCGCTGCATGGGACACGATCCAGGACATCAAGGCGCAGATGGATCGCGTGCGTTATCTGAGCTTGCCGGATGTATCGCCGCTCGATCTGCTCATCAAGCAGCATGCGCGCATCGTGAGCGCGTTGAAGGCGCATGATCCCGATGGCGCCGAGGAAGCGATGCGCGCGCATCTGCGCGAGATTCTGGTGTCGTTGCATCCGATCGCGGAACGCAATCCCGATTGGTTCGAGCCCGACGAGCCGGAGCGGGTGGCCTTGGGAAGCTGATTGAAAGGACAGCGCTATACTGACCATCCTTTCACCGCATGCCGATCCGCGGGCCCATTCCGCGGCGCACGTCCAAAATTGGCTGAACACAACTTAGAAAAACTCAAGATCGACCGGGGTCCGTCTGCCGCGATGCCGCGGCGCCGGCGCAACTGGCTTCGTTACGCCATCATCGTTGCGATTCTGCTCGCGCTCATCGGCGTGGCGTTTCGTCTCACCGGCCCGCAGGCCGTCGAAACCGCCACGGTCACGTCGGTGTATCCGTCGCAGAGCTATACGCTTCTGAACGCCACGGGCTATGTCGTGCCGCAACGCAAGGCCGCAGTCGCATCGAAAGGACAAGGGCGCGTCGAATGGCTCGGCGTGCTCGAAGGCACGCCGGTGAAGGAAGGGCAGATCATCGCGCGGCTGGAGAGCAATGACGTGGCTGCGTCGCTCGCGCAGGCCCAGGCGCAGGTCAAGGTCGCGCGGGCGAATCTCGAGCTGCAGCGCGCCGAACTGAAGAACGCGGAAGTCGATCTCAAGCGCTACAAGATCCTCGCACCGCAAGGCGCGATTCCGGCGACACAGTACGATGCCGCGCTCGCCCGCTTCGACAAGGCCAAGGCGTCGATCAACAGCGACGAAGCCGCGATCGTCTCCGCGCAAGCCAACGCGCAGGCAGCGCAAGTAGCCGTCGATCAAACCGTGATTCGCGCGCCCTTCGACGGCGTCGTGATCGAGAAGCACGCGAATGTCGGCGACAACATCACGCCGTTCTCATCGGCGTCGGACAGCAAGGGCGCGGTTGTCACCATCGCTGACATGAAGACGCTCGAAGTCGAAGCCGATGTCGCCGAGTCGAACATCGCGCGCATCGCTGTCGATCAGCCGTGCGAGATTCAACTCGATGCGCTGCCCGACGCGCGCTTTGCGGGCCGCGTGTCGCGCATCGTGCCGACGGTCGATCGATCCAAAGCCACCGTGCTCGTGAAAGTGCGTTTCGTCGAACGCGATTCGCGCGTGCTGCCCGATATGTCCGCGAAAGTCGCGTTCCTGTCGAAGCCGGTGCCGCCCGAGGAGAAGAAGGCGGTTGTCGCCGTGCAGCCATCGGCGGTCGTCACGCGCGATGGCAGGAAAGTGGTCTACGTGGTCGATCACGACGCCGCGCGCGAAGTGCCGGTGACGACGGGCGAGCGCATCGGCGATCTGCTGGCCGTGCAGGGCGTGAAGCCCGGCGACGTGCTCGTGCTCGCGCCCGGCGACAAGATCAAGGACGGCGCCAAAGTCACGCTGGCGAAGAAATAACGTGAGCACGACGCCTCTCGTTCAGATCAGCCACGTCGCGAAGTCGTATCGGCGCGGTGTGCAGACCGTGCCGGTGCTCACCGACATCACGTTGTCCATCGCGGAAGGCAATTTCGTCGCGTTGATGGGGCCGTCGGGTTCGGGCAAGAGCACGCTGCTCAACCTGATCGCGGGCATCGACCGGCCCGATAGCGGCGAGTTGCTCGTCGGCGGACTCGATATCACGCGCCTGCCCGAAGCCGCGCTTGCCGACTGGCGCGCGGCGAACGTCGGCTTCATCTTCCAGTTCTATAACCTGATGCCGGTGCTGTCCGCGTTCGAGAACGTCGAGTTGCCGCTGATGCTCACGCGCCTCACGCGCCACGAGCGCAAGGAACGCGTCGCGATGGTGCTCGACATGGTCAACATGGCCGATCGCATGAGTCACTATCCGTCGGAGCTGTCGGGCGGGCAGCAGCAGCGCGTCGCGATCGCGCGTGCGCTGATCACGGACCCGAAGCTGATCGTCGCCGACGAACCGACCGGCGATCTCGACCGCAGCTCCGCCGCCGATGTCCTCGCGATGCTGCAACGTCTCAACGACAAGCTCGGCAAGACCATCATCATGGTGACGCACGACGCGCACGCGGCCGGCGCGGCGAAGGCGCTCGTGCATCTGGAGAAAGGCGAGCTGATCGATGGAACCGTGGGCTAAGCCATCATGTTCGTGTTCAAGCTGATCCTGCGCAACGCGATGCGGCACAAGCTGCGCACCACGCTGACGGTGCTCGGGCTGACCATCGCGGTGCTCGCATATGGTCTTTTGCATACCGTCGTCGATGCGTGGTATGCAGGCGCCGCGGCTGCATCGAACGCGCGGCTCGTCACGCGCAATGCAATCTCGCTCGTGTTTCCGTTGCCGCTCGCCTATGAGAACCGCATACGCGGCGTCGAGGGCGTGACGCTCGTTGCGCGCTCGAACTGGTTCGGCGGCGTGTATCGCGATCCGAAGAACTTCTTCGCGCAGTTCGCCGTGTCCGACAACTATCTCGATCTCTATCCCGAGTTCATCGTGCCCGAGCAGCAACGCGCCGATTATCGACGCGATCGCAAAGGCGCGCTCATCGGCCGGCAGCTCGCGGATCAATACGGCTTCAAGGTCGGCGACGTCATTCCGCTCAAGGGCACGATCTATCCGGGAACATGGGACTTCGTCGTGCGCGGCATCATGGAAGGGCGCGACGAATCGACCATTACGCGGCAACTGATTTTTCACTACGACTATCTGAACGAGACGATCCGCAAGACGACCAAGCGCAATGTCGATCAGGTCGGCGTGTACGTGGTCGGCATCAAGGATCCGGACGAAGCGGCTGTCGTGTCGCGCAAGATCGACAATGTCTTCAAGAACTCGCTCGCCGAAACGCTGACGGAAACGGAGCAGGCGTTTCAGCTCGGCTTCGTCGCAATGTCGAATCAGATCATCGCGGCGATACGCGTCGTGTCATATGTAGTGATCCTGATCATCATGGCGGTGATGGCGAACGCGATGGCAATGAGCGCGCGCGAGCGCATCACCGAATACGCGACATTGAAGGCGCTCGGCTTCGGCTCCGCGTTTCTCTCGGTGCTCGTGTTCGGCGAATCGATGGCAATCTGCGCGATCGGCGGTGGCATCGGCATCCTGGCGACGCCGCCGATGGCCGAAGTCTTCAAGCACGCCACAGGCGGCGTGTTCCCGGTCTTCATGGTGTCGCACGAGACGATGCTTCTGCAGGCCGCATGCGCGTTCGCCGTCGCGATGGCAGCGGCGATCGTGCCGGCGGTGCAGGCGAGCCGCGTGCGCATCGTCGAAGGCCTGCGGGCGATCGGCTGAGGACGCGCGATGGCCATTCCCGTTTCCTACGTCGCACGCAATCTCTGGGCGCGCCGTCTCACGACCATGCTGACGGCAGGCGGTCTCGCGCTCGTGGTGTTCGTGTTCGCGACCGTGCTGATGCTCGACGCGGGACTGACGAAAACGCTCGTATCGACGGGCGAAGCGGACAACGTCGTCGTGATCCGAAAGGGCGCGGAGACGGAGATACAAAGCGCGATCGACCGCAATCAGGCGAACGTGATGGAGATGCATCCGTCGGTCGCGATGAACGGCGACGGCGAGCCGCTCGCATCGAAGGAAACCGTCGTGCTGATCTCGCTCACCAAGCTCGGCACCAACACGCCCGCCAACGTCGTGATTCGCGGCGTCTCGCCGATGGGCGTGCAATTGCGTCCGCAAGTGAAGCTCACGGCGGGGCGCATGTTCAGGCGCGGCTCGTCGGAGATCATCGTGGGCAGCAGCATCGCGAAGGGGTTCGGCGGCACGCGCATCGGCGACTCCCTGCGTTTCGCGCAGCGCGACTGGACCGTGGTCGGCCATTTCGATGCGGGCGGCAGCGGCTTCGATTCGGAAATATGGGGCGACGTCGATCAGTTGATGCAATCGTTCCGGCGCACGAGTTATTCGTCGATGGTCGTGCGGCTCGCCCGCAGCGATGCATTCGAGCGCTTTCGCGGCGATATCGACGTGGACCCGCGCCTCGCCGACGAAGCGAAGCGCGAACAGGTGTTCTACGGCGATCAGTCGAAGGCGCTGTCGACGTTCATCAATATCCTCGGCTTCACGCTGTCGATCATCTTTTCGATCGCGGCGATGATCGGGGCGATGATCACGATGTACGCGTCGGTGGCCAATCGTGTCGCGGAGATCGGAACGTTGCGCGCGCTCGGCTTCAAGCGCTTCGACGTGCTCGGGGCGTTCCTGCTCGAAGCGTTGTTGCTCGGGCTGGTCGGCGGCGTGGCCGGACTTTCGTGCGCCGCGCTGATGCAATTCGCTTCGTTTTCCACGACCAATTTTCAGACCTTCGCGGACTTGTCGTTCCGCTTCATCCTGACGCCTTCGGTGATCGCAAAGACACTCGGGTTCTCGCTCGCGATGGGACTCGTCGGCGGATTCCTGCCGGCGATGCGGGCGTCGCGGATGAATATCGTGGACGCGCTGCGCGCGCGATGATCCCGTTTAGTCGAACGGTCGATCCAAAAGTATTCAATATTCGTCATGCATTGTGCGGCGTAGAGTCGAGATCACCCGAACTCGATCTCGAAGGAGTTTCATCATGCCGCTCGTCAGAATCTCGCTCATGAAAGGCAAGCCGCGCGAGCATATCCGCGCGATCTCGAACGGCGTGCACGAAGCGCTCGTCGAAGCGTTCAAGGTCCCCGCCGACGACCGCTTTCAATTGATCGACGAACACGAGCGCGACCACTTCATTTACGATCCCGGTTATCTCTGTGTCGAACGCAGCGACGACGTCGTGTTCATCCACATCACCGCGAGCGACTGGCGCGACACGGCGACGAAGAAAGCGTTCTACAAGACACTGGTGGCGAAGCTCGCGGCATCGCCCGGACTGCGGCCCGACGACGTGATGATCGCGCTCGCGCCGAATCGCCGCGAAGACTGGTCGTTCGGACGCGGACTCGCGCAGTACGTGGAGGACGCGGCCTGACCGAAAACCGCAAGGAGCCGTATCCACGATGAACCCGACGACCCTGAAAGGCGCGTGTCACTGCGGCGCGATCACCTTCGAAGTCGAAACTTCGCCGGAACCCGCCGCGCGCTGCAATTGCAGTTTCTGCCGAAGGCGCGGCGCGGTCATGTCGCCGCCCTTTGTCAAAGAGAAGTTGCGCATCCTGTCGGGCGAGGACGAACTCACGCTTTATCAATTCAACACGCAGGTCGCGAAGCATTACTTTTGCAAGCGCTGTGGAATTTACACGTTCCATCGAACGCGTTCGAATCCTGCTGAATGGCGCGTGAACCTCGGCTGTGTCGATGGCGTGGATGCGTATTCGCTCGATGCACCCGTCAAGGACGGCGCGAGCAGTTCGGTAGTGGGGCGCGCATAGCAGCGTCGCCATGTGAGTGAAGGGTGCCGGGAACGCGGCGTGCTACAACCCGGCACCCACAAGCCGTTCGCGTTCGATGTTCAAGGCGCAACCGCGTTTCCGAGAACGGCGTTCGATAACAACACTCACATGGAGCGCCGTCATGGCACACAAGCCTTCCAACGAACCCGACGCGGTACGCCGGCGTCTGCTTGCCGCGTTCGCCAGCACGGCGATGCTGTCGGCCTGCGGTGGCGGCGGCAGCGACGATGACTCGGGCACCGTCACGCCCACGAGTCCCATCGGCACGATTCCGTCCGATCGCGCGAATCTGCCGCGTCCGGCGTTGCCCGCGCCGGAGACTTCGGGCATCGATCACATCGTGCTCGTGACGATGGAAAACCGCTCCTTCGATCACATGCTCGGCTGGGTGCCGGGCGCGGAGGGCGTGCAGGCTGGCAAGCAGTTCACCGATGCGTTCGGCACGGTGCAATCGACATTCGCGCTGTCGGCCAACGCTGCGTTTGGTTATCAAGGCTGCCAGTTTGCCGATCCCGATCACGCCTACGACGCAGGCCGCACGCATCTCGCGAACGGCGCGATGACCGGCTTCCTGCTCACGCCGGATACGAACAAGACGCGCGGCGATCTGCTGCCGATCGGTTACTTCACGGGCAGCGATCTCGAGTTCTATCGACAGGCGGCGACGCAATACACCGTCTGCGATTACTACATGAGCGGCATTCTCGCCGACACGTTTCCGAACCGCGTCTATCTGCATAGCGGCGAAACGGATCGCTTGAGCGATACGCTCGATACGTCGTCTCTATCGACGATCTGGGACCGGCTCGATGCGAAGAACGTGTCGTCGAAGTATTACTTTCATGACGTGCCGTTCACGGCGCTTTACGGCACGCGTTACGTCGGCCGCTCGAAGCTCTTTTCCGATTTCCTGTCCGATGCGGCGGGCGGCAATCTGCCGTCGTTCTGCATGGTCGATCCGAGCTTTGCCGGCGAGGCGAACGGCACGTCCAACGACGATCATCCTCATGCCGATGTCCGCAACGGCCAGGTCCTGCTCGCGCAAATCTACGAAGCGCTGCGCACGAGCCCGAACTGGAGCAAGACGCTCATGATCGTCGTCTACGACGAGTGGGGCGGATTCTTCGAGCATGTCGCGCCGCCGGTCAAGTCGCTGTCGGAGGCGGAACAGAAGCTCGGCAACGACGGCCGCTTGGGGTTTCGTGTGCCATGCGTATTGCTCGGACCGCGCGTGCGCGCGAACAACGTGGCGCGCTATCCGTTCGATCCGAGTTCGATCCATCAACTGCTTGCCTGGCGCTTCGGGCTCGATCCGCTGGGCGTGCGCGCGAGCGATCCGACCACGTTCAACATGGCTTACGCGCTCGATCTGAGCGATGCGCCACGCACCGATGCGCCCGCGATTACGGTGGCGCAAGGGCCGTTCGGACTCGAATGCTCGAACACGGCGTCGACAGGATCGGGTCTCGAGACCATCGACAAGTCGCGGACGGCGAAAGCAGCGGAGGGCGCATCGCAGACGCCGACGCCCGGCGGGCGCTTCGCCGACTTGCGCGCCAAGGCAACTGTGCTGGGATTCCCTTCTTCGTGATTTCCTGATCGACGCGCTATGCACCGCGCGCGAAGTCGAGCGTCATGAGGACCGAATCGTGATACGTGCCGTCGATCTTCAGCGCACGCGGCTCGCGCGCGTATTCGACGAATCCCGCCGCGCGATACAGCCTCATTGCAGCGAGATTGTCCGGCGCGACTTCGAGCTTGATTTCGTCGACGATGCCCCGCGCGTACGCAAGCACGGCATCGACGAGCGCAGCGGCAAGTCCCGTGCCGCGCGCACTCTCGCGCACGTACATGCCCCAGAGAACGCCTTTGTGCCGGAGCTTTGCGCCCGTCGGCACGAGCAGCCCGGCTACCCCGGCTAACATGCCATCGCGGCCGTCGCCACCGAACACCGCGTGATCCGCGATGCGCGCGCCGAACCAGTCGGGCGTCTGCATGCGCTCGTCGTCATACGAAGCGCCGAACGACGTTGGATAACGCTGCAGGCCTTCGAGACGAATATCGCGGAACGCTTGTGCGTCGGCGGGCGTCAGGCGTCTGATCGGCGGGATGATGGCATTCTGCATAACGCATGCAATGAACAAATGGGCAGACATCCATGATAGCCGGGCGCCTCACATCTCCTCTTCGCAGACGGACGAATCGGAAATAAATCCTTAGCCCATGCGCCGATCGAATGTCTTCAGGTAATTGTCACCATCGGGTAATCATAAAGACGACGCCCTTGTTGCCACCGGTGCGCTTTACAAAGCAGGGCGAATCCAATATTTCTGAAGGCGGCTTCACGAACCAACGAAAAGGGAACACGGCCATGACCCGTCTGATTCGAACGTTCGCTTTCCTCTTCGCGCTGGCATTGCTCTCCACGTCGCTCGCGCTTGCCTGCACGCGCACGCTCTATGTCGGCGACAAAGGCCTCGTCATCACCGGCCGTTCGATGGACTGGTCCGAGGACATGCGTTCGAATCTCTGGGTGATGCCCGCGGGCATCGAACGCGATGGCAACGCGGGGCCGCGCTCGATCAAATGGAAATCGAAGTACGGCAGCGTGGTGGTGTCGGGTTATGAAATTGGCACGGTGGACGGCATGAACGAGCGCGGGCTCGTCGCCAATGCGCTCTATCTCGCGGAGACCGATTACGGCAAGCCCGACCCGAAGCGCGACCCGATGTCGATCAGTCTGTGGGCGCAGTATGCGCTCGATAACTTCGCGACCGTCGGGCAAGCCGTGTATGTGATGTCGCGCGAACCGTTCCAGATCATCGCGCCGCCCCTGCCCAACGGCAAGCCGCTGACGATCCATCTTTCTCTTTCCGATGCGCGCGGCGACTCTGCGATCTTCGAGTACATCAACGGCAAGCTCATCATTCATCAAGGCAAGAAGTACAAGGTGATGACCAACTCGCCGATCTACGATGAACAGCTTGCTATCGATACTTACTGGAGAAGCGTCGGCGGCATGGGCTTCTTGCCGGGCACGAATCGCGCGGCGGACCGCTTCGTGCGCGCGTCGTTTCTGCTCGATGCGATTCCGAAGCAGGCCGATGCGAATTACATGGCGGGCGTGCCGCAGCAGTCGTACGCGTTCCAGGCCGTCGCGAGCGTGATGAGTCTCATGCGTTCGGTGAGCGTGCCGCTCGGCATCAGCACGCCGGAGCAGCCGAATCTGTCGTCGACGATATGGCGCACGGTCTCGGATCAGCAGAACCTGATCTATTACTTCGATTCAGCGACGCGGCCCGATACGTTCTGGGTGTCGCTCAAGAAGCTCAACCTGAATCCAGGCGCGCCGGTGATGAAGCTGACGATCGATTCGGGACAGGTCTTCTCCGGCGAGACGGCGGGCAGCTTCGTCGCGACGCAGCCTTTCGCGTTCATGCCCGCGAAGGCGCCATGAGCCAGCATTTGCCTCGACGTTGTCGCGGCTCCGCACGAAACGGGGCATCGATTTCGCCCGCGCAGGTAAAATAGTGTCCTTTTGCCCCCGGTGATCCTGTGCAAGGCATGAAGCGCACGGCATTCAGCGGCCCGGCGCTCGTTCGCCTGCTGGCACATTTTGCCGATCTCGACGTTCACGAACCCGCTCAATCGCTCGCGGACCGCCTGAGCCAATGGCTCGGCTGGACCGATGCGATTGCGCTGTCCACTGCGCTCGCATCCGATCCGCCCGCCGCGTCGGGCGCGCGATCCGTTGCGCGCGAGGTGGAAGAAGAGTGCGCGCGCGTGCGCAACTCGCTCGCAGGCGCATTCGCACGCGAGGAAGCGGCCGTGCGCCGCAGGAATCGTGCGCCGGTGAAGCCGTCGTCCGACGATGCGCCCATCGACTACGCGGACTTTCGTCAGCGCTATGTGTCCTTGCAGCAAGCGATGGAATCCGACATCGGTGCGCTGCGCACGCGTCTGCGATCGACGCTCGCGACGAAATCGCCGGACATGGCGCGTCTCGCCGTCGTCGATGCCGTGATGGAACAGGCGTTGAGCGCGCGCGAACGCAGTCTGCTCGGCAACGTGCCCGCGCTGCTCGGCAAGCATTTCGAGCGTCTGAAGCGCGCTCAAGCCGCTGTCGAGACATCGGCGCCGAATGCATGGCTCGACGTGTTTCGCAAGGATCTGCAGAGCGTGCTGCTCGCCGAACTGGATGTTCGTTTTCAACCGATCGAAGGCTTGCTCGCGGCTCTTCGGCCCCGCTAACTGGCTCGCTATGCCCCGAAATCTTTTGAACATCGCTGTATTTTCGATTGGCCTCGCCGCGGTGCTCGGCATCGGCATTGCATACGTCACGTCGAATGCGATCGCGTTCGCCGTCACGCTCGTGATCGCCGCATGCTATCTCGCGGGCGCGGCGGAATTGCGCCGCTATCAACAGATCACCGGCTCGCTCGAACAGGCCGTCGCACAACTCTCGACCGCGCCGCGCAGCCTCGCCGTGTGGCTCGACAGCCTCGATCCGAGCCTGCGCAATGCGGTGCGTCTGCGTGTCGAAGGCGAGCGCGCGCCGTTGCCCGGTCCGGTGCTCGCGCCGTATCTCGTCGGTCTGCTCGTGTTGCTCGGCATGCTCGGTACGCTGCTCGGCATGGTCGCGACCTTGCGCGGCACCGGCACGGCGCTGCAAAGCGCATCCGATCTGACGGCGATCCGCGCATCGCTTTCCGCGCCCGTGACTGGGCTGGGCTTCGCGTTCGGCACGTCGATCGCGGGTGTCGCGACATCCGCGATGCTCGGCCTGCTGTCGGCGCTGTGCCGTCGCGAGCGTCTTCATGTCACGCAGCAACTCGACGTGAAGATCGCGACGACACTTCGCGTCTTCACGCAGGCGCATCAACGCGACGAAACGTTCAAGCTGCTGCAGTTTCAGACCGAACTGATGCCGAAGCTCGTCGATCGTCTTCAGTCGATGACGATCGCAATCGAACAGCAAAGCCTCGCCGCGAGCGAGCGTCAGATCGCGAGTCAGGATGCGTTTCATGCGAAAGCGGAGACGTCGTATCGGCGGCTCGCAACATCGGTCGAACTGTCGTTGAAGCAAAGCGTTGCCGATAGCGCGCGCGCCGCGAGCGCCGCGTTGCAGCCCGTCATGCAGGCGACGATGGACGGCATCGCGCGCGAAGTCACCGCGTTGCACGGCAATGTCGAGCAGGCGGTGGCGCGTCAACTGGAAGGCTTGTCGAGCGGCTTCGAGGCATCGTCGGCGAAGGTCGCGGACATCTGGAACGCATCGCTCGCGAAGCACGCGCAGTCGAACGCAACGCTCGTCGGCGAGATGAGCGCGTCGCTCGATCGCTTCGCACAAGCATTCGAGCAACGTTCGACGCATCTCGTCGATGGCGTGTCCGCGCAAATGGATCGCGTGTCGGGCGCGCTGGCGTCGTCGGTTGCGAAGCACGAGCAATCGCGCGATGCGCTCGTCGCACGCATGGATGCATCGCTGGAACGCTTCGCACAGACTTTCGATACGCGTTCGTCCGGCTTGATCGACGATGTGTCCGCGCGCCTCGAAACCGCGACGGGAAACATGTCGCAAGCGTGGACCGATGCGCTCGCACAGCACGCGCGCGCGAGCGAGCAGGCAGCCGCGCAGAACCAGAACGCGTTGACGACCGCGGCGGCCAGCTTCGAGCAACATGCAGCGGCGCTTGTGCAATCGGTCGATCGTTCGCATGCGGATTTACGCGCCGAACTCGCGCAAAGCGGGGAAGAGCGCCTCGCCGCATGGAGCAGCGCGCTCGACTCGATGACCGGCTCGTTGCGCGAGCAATGGCAGCAAACGAGCGACGTCGCGGCGAATCGTCAGAAGGACATCTGCGATGCCCTCGCGCAAACCGCGCGCGACATGTCCGCGCAATCGCAGACACACGCGAGCGCGACCATCGCGGAGATCGAGCGGCTCGTGCAGGCTGCATCGGAAGCACCGAAGGCAGCCGCCGAAGTCGTCGCCGAAATGCGTCAGAAGCTGTCCGATTCGATGGTCCGCGATACCGCGATGCTCGATGAACGCAGCCGCTTGCTCGCCACCGTCGAGACATTGCTCGGCGCGGTGAACCTCGCATCGAACGAGCAACGCGCCGCGATCGATGCGCTCGTCGACACATCGGCGACGCTGCTCGAACGCGTCGGCGCGCAGTTCACCGGCACGGTCGAAGCCGAGGCCGGCAAACTCGTTTCGATGGCCGCGCAAGTGACGACGAGCGCCGTCGAAATGGCGAGCCTCTCGGATGCGTTCGGCGCGGCCGTGCAGTCTTTCGGCGAATCGAACGACAAGCTCGTCGCGCATCTCGAACGCATCGAAAGCGCGCTCGACAAATCGCTTGCGCGCAGCGATGAACAGCTCGCGTATTACGTTGCGCAGGCGAAGGAAGTGATCGATCTGAGCATGATGTCGCAGAAGCAGATCGTCGAGGACTTGCAGCATATCGCCGGGCAACGCGTGGCCGGAGCGCGCGCGGCATGAACGAGGAAATCGACGGCGGCGCGGAACACGCCGCGCCGATCTGGGCCGCGTTCGCCGATCTGATGTCGGTGCTGCTGGGCGCGTTCGTGCTGATACTCGTCGGCGTGATCGGCGTGCAGTTGCAGCTGGAGAACAAGCTCGACGAAGAGGTGAAGCATCGTCAGGAAGAGACGCAGCGCCGCAAGACGCTGGAACAGGCGCTCGCGGGACCGCTCGCATCGGGACGCGTGACGCTCGTGAACGGTCGCATCGGCATCAGCGGCAGCGTGCTTTTCGCGCTCAATTCCGATCAATTGCAGCCGCAGGGCCGCGATGTGCTGAAGAGTCTCGCAGCACCGCTTTCGACGTATCTGCGTGCGCATGAAGAGATTCTCATGGTGAGCGGTTTCGCCGACGATCAGCAAGTCCACGAAGGCAACCGCCGATTCGCGGACAACTGGGAGCTTTCAGCGAAACGCGCACTGACGGTCATGCGCGCGTTGATCGATGCGGGCGTGCCTTCGTCGTCGGTGTTCGCGGCGGCGTTCGGCTCGGAACAGCCGGTGAGTTCCAATGCCGATGAAAGCGGGCGCGCGAAGAATCGACGCGTGGAGATTTCAGCTGTGCCGCGCTCGTCGGATGGCGCGGTGAAGGCGCATGAGTAACGTGGCCTCTGCACGCGCGATACTCGAAGCATGGCGCGCGAATGGCGACGATCGCGCGAATCCCGTACGCTTCCATCTGATCGATGCGCTGGACAAGCGCGCGGCCGCGTATGAAGGCGAGGCGCGTCGCCTGCTCGATGAACGTGTCGCGCAATTGCTCGATGCGTATCGAAGCGATATGGAACGTGCTGCATCTTCGGATGCATCGATAAGCGATGCCGATGTGCGCGGTCCGCTGGCAACGCTGATCGCTGACATCGCCAAAGCATCTTCGATGCATGGAACATCTCATGCGGAGTTGCTCGATTACTTTCGCGCGGTATGGTCGAAAGTCAGTGCGGAAAAGCAGTTGCGCGATTCGCTCGCACAGGTGCCCCGAAACGCAGGACCGCTCAATTCGAGCAGTCTCGTGCATCGTTCGTTGTCGCTGATGCGCGAAGTATCGCCGGGTTATCTCCAGCAATTTCTTGCCTACGTCGATGCGCTTTCGTGGATGGAAGAGTTAAACGGGCCGACTGTGACCGTCGCGAAAGAAGCGTCGGGTGCGAAGAAGGGCGGACGCAAGAAGAAGTGATGAAGCGCCGCGCGATTCATCGATCGCGCGGCGTGCAGTCTGTTACGCGAGCCAGCCTTTGATCGTGATCGACATCACGTTCGTCGAAATGCCGTAGCGATCGTGCAGCGTAGGCAACGCGCCTGCATCGAGGAACGCATCGGGCAATGCGATCTGACGATAAGCCGGCGCGACGCCCGCCGTCAGCAGTGCGGTTGCCACCGCTTCGCCGAGCCCGCCGATCACCGTATGGTTTTCCGCCACCACGACGAGACGTCCCGAGCGCTTCCCTTCGCGGACGATCGTCTCCGTGTCGAGCGGCTTGATCGTCGGCACATGCAGCACGGCGACATCGACGTTATCGGCTTGCAATGCCTTCGCGGTTTCGAGCGCGCGCATCGTCAGAATGCCCGACGAAATGATGAGCACGTCCCGGCCATCGCGCAGCAGCTTCGCCTTGCCGAGTTCAAAGCGATAGTCGTATTCGTCGAGCACGGCGGGCACGTTGCCGCGCAAGAGACGCGCATACACCGGACCTTTGTGCGCGGCGATCGCGGGCACCATCTGTTCGATATCGAGCGCATCGCACGGATCGATCACGGTCATGTTCGGCATCGCGCGCATCAGTGCGAGGTCCTCCGCGGCTTGATGGCTCGGGCCGTAACCCGTCGTGAGTCCCGGCAGCGCGGCGACGATCTTTACATCGAGATTGTCTTCCGCAATCGTTTGATGGATGAAGTCATACGCACGGCGCGTCGCGAATACCGCGTACGTCGTCACGAACGGCTGCGCGCCTTCGTGTGCGAAGCCCGCAGCCGCGCCCATCAGCAATTGCTCGGCCATGCCCATCTGGTAGTAACGCTCGGGGAATGCCTTCGCGAAGATATGCAGGTCCGTGTACTTGCCGAGATCGGCCGTCATGCCGATGATATTCGTCTTCGTGCGCGCTTCTTCCACGAGCGCATGGCCGAAGGGGGCCGAACGCGTGACCTGTCCTTCGCTTGCGATCGACGCGATCATCGCGGATGTCTTCAAACGAGTGCTCATGCTTGTCTCCCTGCTTCGAGTGCTTGCAGCGCCAGTTGCCATTCATGGGCATCGACGCGGATGAAGTGGTTTTTCTCGCGTTGTTCGAGAAAGGGCACGCCACGGCCCATCTGCGTATCGCATACGATGATGCGCGGCTTCGCGTCCTCAAGATTGCGCGCGTTGTCGAAAGCGTTCTTCACCGCATCGATGTCGTTGCCGTTCACGCGCTGCACGTACCAGCCGAATGCTTCGAGCTTGTCGACGAGCGGCTCGAACGACATGATCTGCGTCGACGGGCCATCCGCCTGCTGATTGTTCACATCGACCATTGCGATGAGATTGTCGAGCTTCCAGTGCGCCGCCGACATCAGACCTTCCCAGATCGAGCCTTCATCGAGCTCGCCATCGGAGAAGAGCGTGTACACGAAAGACTTCGAGCCCTTGCGCTTCAGACCGAGGCAGCGGCCCACAGCGATCGTGAGACCTTGCCCGAGCGACCCGCCGGACATTTCCATGCCGGGCGTGTAGCTTGCCATGCCGGACATCGGCAGACGGCTATCGTCGCTGCCATACGTTTCGAGTTCCTCTTGCGGCAGGATGCCTGCTTCGAAGAGCGCGGCATACAGCGCAATTGCATAGTGACCGTTCGACAGAAGGAAGCGGTCGCGGCCTTCCCATTCGGGATCGTCGGGGCGGTAGTTCATCGCGCCGAAGTAGGCGACGGCCAGCACATCGGCGATATCGAGCGCCTGGCCGATATAACCTTGACCTTGCACTTCGCCCATCAGAAGGGCATTGCGGCGGATACGATAGGCGCGCTCGGCGAGCGTCACCTCTTCGATAACGGGAGCATTCATGCGTTGTCTCCTTGATTAATAAAATTAGCGATTGACCGTTTTCGCGGGCACGAAGAACACGAGCGCCGCGCCGATCACGATGGCTATGGAAATGAAGATCAGGCCCGCGGTCGATTTGCCGGTGAAGTCGTTGAGCCATCCGACGATGGCAGGCGAGAAGAAGCCCGCGAGATTGGCGAAGCAGTTGACCGCGGCAATGCCCGCCGCCGCCGACATGCCGCCCAGCACAGCCGTAGGCAAGGACCAGAATTGCGACGATGACGCGAGGATGCCTGCTGCCGCGATGCTCACGCAGACGATCGATGCGCCCACGCTGCCGAGCATCGGCAAGGTGGCGAAGCCGGCTGCGGACACGAGCATCGGAATCGCGAGATGCAGGCGGCGTTCGCGACGCTTGTCGGCACTTGCACCGATCAGCGGCAGCGCGACGATGGCGCAGAGATACGGAATCGCGGTGAGAATGCCGACCCACAGCGGGTCCGCTACGCCGGTGCGGCGCACGATGGTCGGCAGCCAGAACGTGAGTCCGTATTGACCCATCACGACGCAGAAGTAGATCGCGGCCATCAGCCAAAGACGACGATCGCCGATGAACGCGCGGATCGATACGTGCTTCACCGTCTGCGCGTTGTCCTTCTCGACATTGCGCCGAAGCAATGCTTTCTCTTCGTCGCTGAGCCACTTCGCGCCGGCGATGCCGTTGTCGAGGTAGAACAGGATCGCGACACCCAGAAAGAGCGAAGGCAGCGCTTCGAGCATGAAGAGCCACTTCCATCCGGCGAGCCCCTGCACGCCCTGGAACGCATGCATGATGTAGCCCGAGAGCGGTCCGCCGACGATGCCTGCGAGCGGAATCGCCATGAAGAACAGCGAGAGCGCTTTGGCGCGGCGCGCGGCGGGAAACCAGTACGTCAGATAGAGAATGACGCCGGGCGCGAAACCCGCTTCTGCGACGCCCAGCAAAAATCGCAGGACATAGAAGACTGTCGGTGACTTCACGAACACGAAGCTCGCGGATATCACGGCCCACGTCAGCATGATGCGTGCGAGCCAGTTGCGCGCGCCCACTTTATGAAGGATGACGTTACTGGGCACTTCGAACAGGAAGTAGCCGAGAAAGAAGATGCCCGCGCCGATGCCGTAGATGGTTTCGGAGAAGCGCAAATCGTTGAGCATCTGCAGCTTGGCGAAGCCGACGTTCACGCGATCCAGATACGCGCCGAGATAGCACAGCATCAGAAAGGGAATCAGGCGGCGTCCGACCTTGGCATAGGTCTTTGCTTCGAAGCTGGCGGCATCGTCGGACGATGTGAACTCAGCGCTTACCGCCGCCGCGGATAACTTTGATTTCATGTGTGTCTCCATCCATGTTCGGCGCCCTGGTTTCCAGGTGCGCCCGTACGTGCAATCAATGAATCAGCATGCCGCCGTTGACATCGAGTGTGACGCCAGTGAGATAGGAAGAAAGATCGCTCGCGAGATACAGGCACGCGTTGGCGATATCCGCTGCATCGCCGAGACGCGCGAGCGGAATGCCCTTGATGATGTCCGCGCGCATTTCGGGCGTGAGCTTGTCACCGGTGATGTCGGTTTGAATGAGGCCCGGCGTGATCGAATTCACGCGAATGCCGTCGGCGCCGAATTCACGCGCCATTGCCTTCGCGAGGCCCAGCACGCCGGCCTTCGCCGCGCTGTAATGCGGCCCGCCGAAGATGCCGCCGCCACGTTGCGCCGACACCGACGACATGCATACGATGCTGCCGCTCTTCTGCTTTTTCATCTGCGGAATCACGGCTTGCGACATATACAGCGTGCCGCGCAGATTCACGTCGATGACGGCATCGAAGTTATCCGCGCCTATCTCCAGCGTCTTGATCGGCTGCGTGATGCCCGCGTTGTTGATGAGCGTGTCGATGCGTCCGTATTTATCGATGGTCGCATTGGCGGCCGCGATGCATGCGTTCTTATCGGTGACGTCGCAAGCGAGACCGAGATGGCCATCGCCCAGATCGTTCGCGGCGCTTTGCGCGTCTGCTTCCTTCAGATCCAGCACGACGATGCGCGCGCCTTGCGCCGCAAGCGCCTTCGCCGTTGCCTTGCCGATACCGCGCGCCGAAGCCGCGCCCGTGACGATCACTACCTGGTTCTCGAGCAACATCGTTGTCTCCGTTGGTTGTCTGGTGTAGGCGCAGTTTCCCCGCCTTCGACCTGACGATCAACGCAGTTTGGCTCAACTATTGCTGAGAAATTTTCAGGTATCGCCGCGACGCTCGATTTGCTGATCCATCCACGCCAGAAACTTTGCGACGCGCGGCAATCCGGCATTTTGACTCGGGTAAACGAGATGATGCGCGCCGACTTCGACCGCGTATTCCTTGCCGAATACAGGCACGAGCGAACCGCGTTCCAGATGCCCGGACGCGAGCATCGTGCTTTCGAGCGCGATGCCGTGACCGAGCGCGGCCGCTTCGAGCGACATGTACGAGCGGTCGAATGAAAAGTCGAATGCCTTGCGCTTCACCGCGACGCCGAACTTGCCGAACCACTGCTGCCATTGAACGAGCGGCGATTCGGAGAGAATCAGACGACGGTCGAGCAGATCATCTGGCGTAGCGACTGGAAAGCGTTCGAGATAGGCGCGCGAAGCGAGCGGCGCAATGCTTTCATGCCGCAGCGTCTTCACTTCGACATCGGTCCAATGAGCATAGCCATGACGCACGGCGATATCGTAGTAACCCGATGTGAACGACACGTCTTCATACGAGCACGCGAGGTTCATTTGAATATCGCCATTGGCTTCCTGAAACGCGGCGAGACGCGGCAATAGCCACATCAGGCCGAAGCTCGGACTCGAATGAATGCGCAGTATCTCGACGGATGTTTCGCTCGATGCGCGTTCCGTCGCGCGATTCAATTCGGCGAGCGCGCCGGTGACGTCGGCAAGATATTGCGTGCCGGTCGGGGTGAGGACGAGACCGCGGCCGAACCGCGTGAACAACGGCCGCCCGACGATGCTCTCCAGATTCGCCAGTTGATGACTGACGGCCGAAGGCGTGAGGCCGAGTTCGTCGGCTGCGCGGTTGACGCTCTTCGTGCGCGCGACGCTCTCGAACGCGATGATGGATTTGAGAGGAGGAAGGCGCATGGAAGCTTACTTCGGCTCCTTCGGCACGCGCCCCATCAAAAAGAACTCGTCGTTGGGCCGCATTGAAATGACATTCGCCATGCGATTCGATAACCCGAAAAATGCGGTGATCGCGGCGATATCCCAGATATCTTCATCGCTGAAGTCATGCGCGTGCAATGCCGCGAAATCGGCATCATTCACCGTGCCCGATGCGCGGCATACCTTAAGCGCAAAATCGAGCATCGCCTTCTGACGCGGCGTGATATCCGCCTTGCGATGATTCACCGCCACCTGATCCGCCACGAGCGCGTTCTTTTCATAAATGCGCAGAATCGCTCCGTGCGCGACGACGCAATAAAGGCAATCGTTCACCGCGCTCGTCGCGACGACGATCATCTCGCGCTCGCCCTTGCTCAGGCCGCCTTCCTTGAGCATCAGCGCATCGTGATAAGCGAAGAACGCGCGGAATTCATCGGGCCGGTACGCAAGCGTGAGAAACACGTTCGGCACGAACCCCGCCTTGTCCTGCACTTCGAGAATGCGTGCGCGGATATCGTCGGGCCATTCTTTCGGATCGGGAACGGGATAGCGGCTGATGGGCTTTGGCGTCATGACGTCCTCGAAGGCTTGATCGAACGCCCATTGTAGAGCGAGAGTTCGTCAACGCGTGACTGTGAGCGACGACAATAGCTTCAAGAGGCTCTCGACATTCACGGGCTTCACGAAGTGATAGTCGAAGCCTGCCGATTGCGCGCGCAATCGGTCTTCGGCCTGGCCATAACCCGTGATCGCGATCAGCAAAGGCGTCGTGTCTCCCTTGCGACGCAAACGACGCGCGAGTTCGTAGCCGTCGATATCTGGCAGGCCGATATCGAGCAGCGCCACATCGGGCTGCAAGAGCGGCGCGGCTTCCAGCGCTTCCGCCGATGAATACGCGACGCGCGCGACATGTTCCTCCGACTCGCACAGCATCGCGAGCGAATCGGCGGCATCGCGGTTATCGTCCACGACGAGAATGCGCAGCGCCGTGCGCGTCTCGCGCATGCTCGTCTCCGAAAGTGCGAGCGCGGAATGCCTTTCGTGATGATGCAAACGCGGCAGCCGCACGGTCACCGTCGTGCCGAGGCCCGGTCCCGGGCTTTGCACGGTGATCGTGCCTTTATGCATTTCCACGAGCTTCTTCACGAGAGAAAGCCCGATGCCGAGGCCGCCGTTCGAGCGGTCGAGCGTGCGCTCGCCTTGCGAGAATAGCTCGAATACTTTCGGCAGAAGGTCGGCGGAAATGCCCGTGCCCGTATCGGCGATGACGATAGACACCGAATCGTCGGCAGCCTGCACACTGACGCTGATACGGCCTTGCTCCGGTGTGTACTTGCTCGCATTGTTCAGCACGTTGACAAGGATCTGCGAAAGACGCGTGGGATCGCCGCAGACCCATGTCGTCGCATCGGAAACATCGACTTGAATGTTTTGCGAACGCGACTCGACCATGCCCGCAATGGCTTCGACTGCGTGATATACCGCCGTGCCGACGAGAATCGGTTCGAGTTGCAAGGCGATGCGTCCCTGCGTAATGCGCGAAACCTCCAGCAAGTCGTCGACGATGCGCGTCATGTGCTCCACTTGCCGGCGCATGAGATCGATAAGATCGCGCGGATGCGTGTCGCCATCCTGATCCTTTTGCAGGAGCGCGATGGCCGTTCGCAGCGGCGCAAGCGGATTGCGCAGTTCATGCGCGAGCATCGCGAGGAACTCGTCCTTGCGTCGTCCCGCTTCGCGCAACATCAGCTCCATATGCTTGCGTTCGGTGATGTCTATCACGCTGCCGATGATGCGCAGCGGCTCGCCGTCCTTGCTGCGCTGGAGCAGGGCGCTGCCTTGCATCCACTGTTCTCCGTGCATGTTGCGCACGCGAAACTCGAAATGTCCCTCGGCGTCTTCACCGGCCGCGATGCTGCGCACATAGCGATCGAGCATGGCGCTGTCATCGGGATGCACGCGTGCGAGCGCTGCCTCATAGCTGAGCGTTTCGGTGGTCTGACGCTCGCCGCCGGTTTCGAGCGACAACGTCCACGTCGCGAGTTCCAGCGACGCGATATGAATGTTCGCGGCCTGCATCGCCACCGTGAGGCGCAAGCTGCGCGCCTCGATTGCGGCTTGCGCTTCGAAGCGCGGCGTGACGTCGGTTGTCGTGCCGAACCATTCCTGCAAGCTGCCCTTGTCGTCGTAGAGTGGCGCGGCGTGCGCCTGCACCATGCGATAAACGCCGTCGCGACGGTACATGCGAAAGGTGAGCGTGCAAGCGACGCCGTCGCGCAATGCATCGAGCCATGCCTGATGCGTGCGCTCGCGATCGTCGGGATGGATGTAATCGAGCCAGCCCCAGCCGGACAACACGTCCGGCGATGTGCCCGTGAACTGTTCCCATTCGCCGCCAGAAGGACGGATTTCGCCGTTTGCATCGGCGGACCAGACGAGCGCGCCCGTCGTTTCGACGAGCGCCCGATAGCGTCGTTCGGAAAGGCTCAGGCGATCTTCATCGGCGCGTTGCGTGCTGATATCGAAGCTCACGCCATAGACGCGCGTGAGCACGCCATGACGGTCGAACTCGGGATGCCCGCGCATGCGCAGCCATCGGCGTTGTCCTTGTTCGCTTTCCAGAACGAAGTCGAATTCGAATGGTCCGCCATCGCGCAATGCTTCGGTCAACTTGCGCTGAAACGGCTCGCGATGTTCGGGCGCGACGCGGTCCCACACTTCCGAAAGAAGAACCGCTTCGGTTCCGGGCGGAAAAGAATAGAGCGCGGCGAGCTGTGCGGTCATGCGTACGACGCGCGTCTTCATGTCCCATTCCCACGCGCCCATGCGTGCGCCCGCGAAAGCGGCCTGCAAGCGCCGCTCGCTGGCTTCATACATTGCCCATGCGTGACGACACTCATGAATGTCGATGGCCACACCGACCGTCTCGCCGATCTGCCCTTCCTCATCGCGCCGCGCCTGAAGATGGAGCGTATGCCAGCGGAACGCGGCATCGTTGCGTAACAGGCGCACATCGACGTTGCGAAGCAGCGTGCCGTCGCGCATCTGACGCAGTGCTTCGAGAACCGGCGGGATGTCGTCGGGGTGAACAAAAGCTTTCCAATGCTGCCCGACGAGTTCGGGAAACGGAATGCCGAGATACCGGCAAGCCCACGGATTGGCGTACTGGATTACCCCGTCTCGTGCCGCGCGCCACACAAACGACGGCAGGAAATGAGCAGGATCGTGCATGGCGTCCTTGCTTCCTTACTCCGGCGAAAAGCGTCGCCGCGCACGCCATCCAAGGCTTTGATAGCTTAGGGATACCATACAACAAAAGAGATGGGCTTCATCGCGATACGGCGATGCAGCCATCATCGCTCCGAAAGGTTATATGTAATTTATACGTATCAAAGAATGTTTCGTCTTATGAATCAGCGCGTCGCTTATTGATTCATTGGACGATAACAAGCACGCAAGATCAGCCGGCTTCACCTACGTCTTTCGGATTCGGCAGCTTTTCTTCCTTGCTTTCATCGGTGCGCTTCGGCGGCTCGGGCTCATTTCTCATCGTGCGCTTTTGCTCGTCGGACAAGCGGCGGTCGGCCATGTTCGGATCTTCTGGCGTTTGGGTGGGCGGCGTCGGTCGATCGGTTTGCTGATTCATGAGCGGCTCCTTGTCGTGTTCGTCGGATGACATGAAGAGGTCGCATCCGACGTGCCCGTACCGGGTACAGCCGATGCTCAATTCACACTCCGATGTATCGATCGAATGGTCTTCTCTCATTGCTCTTATGCAGTTCGCGAAAAACACGCTCATTCGTTTTTCCGCTATCGCATGCATGATTTTGTTATCGCCGCGCGGCTTCGCTGCTTCGATTGCCTCCGCGCCCTATGGCGCGACTCAACAAGGCCAGGCGGTCACGCAATTCACGTTGTCCAATGCGCGCGGCGTGTCGATGAACTGCATCACGTATGGCGGCATCGTCACGCGTCTCGATGTGCCGGACCGGCGCGGGCGTCGCGCGGATATCGTGCTCGGCTTTGGCTCGCTCAACGACTATGAGAAGTACAACGGCAAGATCCATTTCGGCGGTCTGATCGGGCGTTATGCGAATCGCATCGCCGATGGAAAGTTCGAACTTGATGGCCGCGACTACAAGCTGCCCGTCAACGAGCCACCGAATACACTGCATGGCGGTCCGCATGGATTCGACGAGAAAGTCTGGACCGTGGTGAAGACGTTTCAGGGCGCGCAAGGCGCGGGCGTGCAGCTTCGCTATGTGAGTCCCGATGGCGAGAACGGCTTTCCCGGCACGCTTACTGTCGACGTAACCTACACGCTCACCGACGATAACGAAGTGCGTATCGACTATCGTGCGAAGACGGACAAGCCGACCGTCCTGAACCTCACGAACGATAGCTACTTCAACCTCGCGGGCGAGGGCAGCGGCAATGTCGAAGGGCAGCTCATCATGATCGCGGGATCGAGCTATACGCCGACGCGCGCCGATTCGATTCCGACCGGCGAGATGGCGAGCGTCGAGAACACACCGCTGGATCTGCGAGCGCTGACACCGATCGGCGCGCGTTTGCGTTCGTCGAATCAGCAGATGCGTTATGCGCGCGGCTACGACCACAACTGGAAGCTCAACAAGAACGGACAGCGCAATGGAGAACCCGGCTTTGCCGCGCGCGCCTACGATCCGTCGAGCGGCCGCGTGCTCGATGTCTATACGACGCAGCCCGGCTTGCAGTTCTACACGGGCAACGGTCTCGATGGCAGCGCGATCGGCACGTCGGGCGTGGCGTATCGACAAACGGATGGCTTCGCGCTAGAAACCCAGCATTTCCCGGACTCGCCGAACCGCCCCACGTTCCCATCGACCGAACTCAAGCCCGGCGACGAGTATCACGAAGTCACCGTCTGGAAGATCGGTGTGCGTTAGCGCATGAGTCGGGTGCGAATCGTACCCCGGGACGCGAAGCCACACGTAGAGGCACTTTTCGACGCGGTGGTCGGAATCGGCCCCCGCGTCGAGTGCTCTCTCTCAGGCTGGCCCTCGGAATTCGTTCGGCGCAAACGGAATTTTGCGTTTTGCATTCGAAATGCCTTGTCGTGTTTTGCATTTCGCATGCGTTGCTGGCGGAGCGCTAGGCGGCCGCCTTGTCGGAGTCTGCTGCCCGGTTCTGTTCGAGAAGATCGAGGAGCCGCAGCACGCGGGCGCGTTGCGTCGAGACGAGATCGCTTTCGTCGCCGACCGCGGCGAGCCGCCTTTTCCAGTAGGCATGATCGAACTGGTCGACCGCCTTTGAATTTCCCGATAGCGCGAGCGAACGGATCATGTGCTCGAGATGATCGAGCTGGGTGTCCGCGAGACGCGCGGGCTTGAGCATCGCTCGCGTGGCCTGCGCGGCGCGCCCGACTTGCACAATTTTCGACTTTTCCATGTGTGACGCCCCGAAACGTCTTTTCTCTCTTTATGTGCGGCTGAATTTTTTATCTTGACTAGCCGTAAACCCTAGGATGGGGAGTCAGCAATGTGACGGCGGGATGAAGGCAAGGAATCGCCGACCTGGCCGCCCACGACGCCGCACACGCTGCTCCTCGTCCAGCACGATATACCGGCATTCAAAATACGCTTTACCATGCGTCTCATTTGCTGGCGCGTATCGTGCGCGCCACAGCGCGAAGGACGACCCGACAACATCGACTGCCGCATATGCCCGCAGATTCCGATCCGCCGAAGATTTCCACGCACTTTTCGACGCGCGCCTGTCCGCGTGAGCGTCAATTGCTCGCATGGCGCGATCGGGTCGGGCATGTGGTCGATGTCGTGCCGGACAAGGATCAGATTGCACGCGGCTTCTCGGGCAGCATCGATTTGCATGCGGCGGGCGGCCTCGTGTTCACGGAAGCGCGCACCGACGCGCTCGTGCTCGAGCGATCTATCGCGCGCGTCTCCACTGACACGCGTCGCGATTTCGCATTTCACGTCTATGTGGAGGGCGAGACCGGTCACGTCAGCGGGCTGAGCGTCAAGCGCAGCGCGCCTGGCTCTGTGCGCGGCATCATCGCACTCGATCTGAATCAGCGCTTTCGCGTCGAACGTCCGGCGTGCCGCGTGCTGACGATGTTCGTACCGCGTGCAATCGTCGGCGCGCATATCGGCGACTGCGACGCGTTGCACGGTCGCGTGCTGCCCGATCACGCGCCGCTCGTGCATTTCGTGTTCGAACATTTCGAGGCCACCGCGCGAGAATTGCCGGTGCTCGACCGGCCCGACGCCGCTGACGCGCTCGATGCCGGCGCGCGGCTCCTGCTCGAGGCATTCGCCGACAAGCCGAATGCCGCGAGCGATTCACGCGCCGCACTGCAAACGGCCGTGAAGAGCCAGGTGAAGCGTTACATCGAAACGCGCCTGCATGAGGCCGATCTCACGCCGACCGCGATCGTCGAGGCACTCGGGCTCAAGCGCGCGACAGTCTATCGGTGGTTCGAGCAGGAGGGCGGGCTCGCCGCATATATTCGACTTCGCCGCTTGCGCGAAGCGGCCGACGAACTCGCGCTGTTTCCCAATCTGCAGATTGCGGATATCGCATTCGGTCTCGGCTTCAAGAGCGCATCGGATTTCACGCGCGCGTTTCGCCGCGCGTTCGACGTCAGTCCGCTCGAGATGCGCCTGCGCGCGCTCGAACTGTTGCGCGCGACGAGTGGCGATCCCGTCATGCGGATGCGCGCCGCGCACTCGCGCGACCTTCCGGAAAGCGGCTGAGCGCAAGAAGCGTCAGGCAGTTCGCGGCGAGCAGATACCACGCGGGCGTCATTACGTTGCCCGTCGCGCCGACGAGCCATGCGACCGTCAACGGCGAGAATCCCCCGAAGATGACGACGCCGAAGGTATAGATCACGGCGAGGCTCGCCGCGCGCCGATGCTTCGGGAAGGCTTCGAGCATGAGCACCGAAGCGGCGCCCGCGTTGTTCAGCGCGACTGCGACATAGAGCAGGATGATGACGAGCGCGAGCGCATCCGGTGCGCCTCGCGTGAGCGCATAAAACGCGGGATAAGCCGTCGCGAGCGCGGCGAAGAGCGAGGCATATTGCAGCGTCTTGCGGCTCATCAGCCGATCGGCCGCAAGCGCGACGAGCGGCGTGACGATCAGAATAACGAGGCCGGAGAGCGACGCGATCAGAAAGCTGATGACAGGCGGCCGCTGCAGCGTATGCGTCAGATAGCTCGGCATGTACAGCACGGCGATGTAGATGCTCGACGATGGCGCGGCCATCATCAGGATGCCGCATGCGAGCGGGCGCGCGTGCTCGCGCAGTACAGTTGCGAGCGGCGTGCGCGCGGGTCGGGGCTTCGACGTGGATGCGTCGCCCGGCATGCGGCGCAGAAACCATCCGAGCGGCGCGATCAGTCCGCCGATGAAGAAGGGCACGCGCCATCCCCATTGCAAGAGTTGCTCCGGCGACAGAAGCGCCGATGTGCACGCGCCGACGAGCGCCGCCACGCACGCGGCCGCGCCCTGACTCGCACCACGCCAGCTGACGATGAAGCAGCGCCGTTCATAAGGCACGGCTTCCATCAGCAGCGCCGATGCCGGTCCGATCTCGCCGCCCGCCGCGAGTCCTTGCAAAAGCCGCGCGACCACGATCAGCACGGTCGCGCTCGCGCCGATCGCCGCGTGCGTCGGCAAGCATGCGATCAGCCACGTACCCAGCGCCATCACGGCGATCGACAGCCGCATGCCGGCTTCGCGTCCGCATCGATCCGCGTATCGTCCGATGAGCACTGCGCCGAGCGGACGCATCACGAAGCCGGCGCCGAATGTCGCGAGCGATAGCAGCAGAGACGAGGCGGGATCATGCGCGGGAAAGAACAGCCGCCCGATGATCGCCGCGGAGAAGCCGTACACAGTGAAGTCGTATGCGACGAAGCCGTTGCTGATCACCGTCGCTACGATGATGCGGGTCAGATTCGCGGGCGCTTGTGGACGTTCGATTTCAGTCATGAATGAGATTGGCGCGTTCGATTCCGGCCATCGATATTAACGGCCGTATTATTCATATCTTTAAAGGAATATCGCGCACGCGTAATATACGATCTCCTTTCAAGCCGATGACTTCACAGACGTTCAGTAACGAGGAATCGCCGTCATGGATGACGCCACGCGCGAATTCGACCGCTTGCGCCCTCGTCTGCAGGGCATTGCGTATCGCATGCTCGGTTCGGTCGCCGAAGCCGAGGATATCGTGCAGGACGTATGGCTGCGCTGGCATGCGGCGGCTCACGAAGCGATCGAGAATGCCGAGGCGTGGCTCGTCGCAGTGACGACGCGCCATTCGATCGACCGGTTGCGCGCCGCGAAGTTGCAGCGCGAACACTACACCGGCATCTGGCTGCCCGAGCCGCAGATCACCGAGCCGCCGGCAACGCCGGAGGAAGTCACGGAGCGCGCGGACGACGTATCCGTCGCGTTCCTCATGCTGCTCGAACGCCTCACGCCCGAAGCGCGCGCGGCGTTTCTGTTGCGCGAGGTCTTCGACGCCGACTATGCGGAGGTCGCGAACATCATCGGCAAGACGGAGGCCGCATGCCGCCAGCTCGTGAGCCGAGCCAAGGCACAACTACGCGAAGAGCGTCCGCGACGTTCGGTGTCGCGAGAGATTCAAAGGCGCTTGCTGCATGCATTCGCGCACGCGATGGAGCTCGGCGATTTCGCAGCGATTCACGCGATGCTCGCGGAGGACGCCATGCTGATCGGCGATGGCGGCGGGCGCGTGCAGAGTTTCCCCAAACCGCTTTTGGGCGGCAAACGCATCGCGCAGCTTTTTTATGCGGCCTTTCTGCGGTATGGAAACGGCGTGTGTCTCGAACTCGTCATGCTGAATGAGCAATGGGCGCTGCTGCGTTTCATCGACGGCAAGCTCGAATCCGCGCAGACTTTCGATATCGAAGATGAACGCATCGTACGCATACAGGTGCAGCGCAATCCGGATAAGCTCGAACGCATTGCGGCTCGCCATGGCAATGCATGAACGCTCGCGATTCGATTGATGCATGCGAGGCAACAGCGTGGGCACGTTCGCATGTCTACCGCGACAAGCCGCGCAAACCTAGGATGACATCCATCTTCAACCAGACATGGAGTCATCATGACGCAGCGAATCAACTACATTCAACAATCTCCCGAGCTTTTCCGGAAGTTCTATGAGTTCAGTCAGGCGGTGCGTGAATGCTCGATCGAGCAGACGACCCGCGATCTCGTGACGCTTCGCGCATCGCAAATGAATGGCTGTGCGTTTTGCGTCGATATGCATGTGAAGGAAGCGAAGATTCATGGCGAGCGCGAACTGCGCACGCATCACGTTGCGATCTGGCGTGAATCGCCGCTGTTTTCGCCGCGCGAACGTGCCGCGCTCGCGTGGACCGAAGTGCTGACGCGCATTCCCGAGCATGGCGTGTCCGACGATCTCTTTGCACGCGTGCGTGAGCAGTTTTCGGAGAAGGAGTTGTCGGATCTGACGTACATCATCATCGAGATCAATGGGTGGAACCGTGCGAATGTCGCGTTTCAGACGGTTCCGGGTTCGTCGGATAAAGCTTTCGGCCTGGACAAGGCAAACCTGTCGTAGTGCGTTCGCGCCGTCGTTCGATCATGGGAGAACGGATCATGCACAGCATCAAACGCGTGGGACTTGCACTCGTCTTCGGATGCACGGCGCTCGCGGCGAGCACGGCGCACGCGGCGCCGGAGGCCATCGTCAAGGAACTCATGACGAAGCCGCTTCCGGAATATCCCGGCAAGGAGGCGCTGATGATCAGCGTGGAGTATCCTCCGGGCGCGGTCGATCCCGTGCATCGTCACGACGCTCATGCCTACGTATATGTCCTGGAAGGTACGATCGTCATGCAGGTTCGCGGCGGCAAGGCCGTGACGCTCAAAGCCGGCGATACCTTTTATGAAGGCCCTGACGACATTCACACTGTGGGACGCAACGCGAGCAACACGAAGCGCGCGAAATTCATCGTGCTGCTTCTCAAAGACAAGGACAAGCCCGTTCTGACGCCCGTTAAATAAAAAATTCGGCATGGCGCGTCACAAACCGTGTGGCGCAAACGTCTTGTTGGACAGAGCCACTACGTTTCGTGCCGCCATGCCATCAGACCTTGTGTGTCATTCCGACGATTCTCTCGCGTATAGCTTCGTAGCGAGTTATGCGGGCGTCGTTTCTTTTCTTGCCGTCGCCAACGAAGGCAGCTTCGCGAAAGCGAGCGACCGCCTGGGCATCGGCCGTTCCGCCGTCAGCCGCAACGTACAGAAGCTGGAAGCACAGCTCGATGCGCGTCTCTTCCTGCGCACGACGCGCAGCACGTCGCTCACACGCGAAGGCGAGCTCTTCTACAAGAATTGTCAGCCAGGCGTGGAGCGCATCGTGCAGGCGCTGGAGGACATGCGCGAGTTGCGCAACGGGGCGCCACGCGGTCACTTGCGCATCGCGTCGGCACCGGGCTTCGGCCGCAAGGTCGTCGCGCCGCTTCTAGCCGGCTTTAATGCACGCTATCCGGACATCGCACTCGAACTGCTGCTGAACGATCGTCCGTGCGATTTCACGGCAGATAGGGTGGATGTCGCGTTTCGCGATGGTCACATGGAAGATAGCGAAGTCGTTGCAAAGCAATTGATTCCGATGCAGATGATCGTCTGCGCATCGCCGGCGTATGCGCGCGAGCACGGCCTGCCGCGTCATGTCGACGATCTCGACGACCATCGCTGCATCAATTTCCGCGCGCCGGCGGGGCGCATCGCTGAATGGGAATTCAAGGTCGACGGCCTTGCGCGAAAGCGCTCGCCCGCGGCCCGGCAAACCTTCAACGATATCGACCTGATGCTGCAAGCAGTGCTCGACGGGCAGGGCATCGCACAACTGCCTGCGTATCTCGTCTGCGATTCGCTCAAGGCGGGGCGCCTCGTCACGTGTCTCGCGCAATACGCGCCCGACGATGGCGGCCACTATCTTTGCTATCTCAGCCGCAAGCATTTGCCCGCGCGCGTGCGTGTATTCGTTGATTACATGACCGAGCAGACGCGCGCGCTTGATCTGCATTGCCTGACGACGTTCATCACGAACCCACGTGCGGGCGTGCAGCAGCTCGTCTCAACCGATTGATGCATCGAAGGCAACACTGCGCATCCGTGCGAGGCGCTACCGGATGCACGCCTGCACGCCTACGATGCGTCATCATCGCGCATTCGCGCATTCGCGGATCGTTTCGAGGAGGAAATCATGAACATCGTAGTCATCGGCGGAAGCGGACTCATCGGCAGCAAGGTCGTGGAGCGTCTGCGTGCGCGCGGGCACGAAGTATTCGCGGCATCGCCGGCATCTGGCGTCGACACGATGACAGGAAAGGGCCTGCAAGAAGGGTTGCAGGACGCGCGCGAGGTCGCGGCGCGTTGAGCGATCGTGCAACGTTCGCGCGAAGAATGGATGACCGCCATGGAGCATATCGATCCGCCGCCCGTCAGCCTGCTCGACAGGTATCAAGGACGCGACTTGCAACCCCTGTATTCGACGACCGTCGCGGTGACGGGTGGCGATGCGGGACATGGCCGCGCGACGGGCGAGGCACGATCCGACGACGGCAATCTCGCTCTTGACCTGCGTATGCCCGAGGCGCTCGGCGGTCCCGGCGGCGGCACGAACCCCGAGCAACTGTTCGCCGCGGCCTACGCTGCATGTTTTCATGGCGCGATGGTCCTGCTTGCGGCGCGCGCCGGCATCGTTGTCGCGGCTGCAAGCGTGTACGTCACGGTCGAATTCAGCCGCGATCCGATGGACGGGCTCTTCGTGTTGACCGCCCACACACGCGTGCAGATGCCCGGCATCGAACGCAGCGTAGCTGAGGAACTCGTGCGCAGCACGGAACGCTTTTGCCCTTATACGAAGATGGCGCGTCAAGGCATCGTCAACATAGTTGCGCTTGCAAATACCGACGATGCCTCGAAAGCACATCAAGTCATCAAACGTTGAGTGGCTTCACTCGCTCTATCGCGCCGGCTCAACGCGCCCAACGCGAACGCGGCGATGATTGCGGGAATCGCGAGCAGCGTGAAGACCGCGCCAAATTGCAGCCCCATGCTCATGAGCACGCCGCCGGTCATTGCGCCCGCGACCGCGCCCATGCGGCCGATGCCAAGCATCCATGCGACGCCGGTCGCGCGGCTTCGCGTCGGATAGAACGACGCGGCGAGCGCCGACATCGATGTAACCGCGCTCGTCACCGCTGTTCCGGTCAGGAAGATCAGCAGAGCAAGCCAGAACTGATCCGCGATGCCGCGTCCGATTGTCAGCACCATCGCCGCTGCGAGCACATAAGCGCACGCGTTCACGCGTCGCGGATTGGCCTTGCCCATCACCCAGCCAAGGCACAGGTTGCCGAGAATGCCGCCGAGCGGAAAGAGCGATGTCGTGAGCGCAGCGCGCTCGGCGGAGAAGCCTGCATCCTTGAAAAGCGTAGGAAGCCAGTTCGTCAGCAGATAGAAGATCATCAGCCCCATGAAATAGGCGAGCCATAACATGGACGTGCCAAAGCGATAGGGACGCGAGACGATGATGCCGAGCGAAGATTTGTCGGCGCCGGCCGTGCGCGTATCGGCAGAAGTGAACGTGACGTGCGCGCCTTCCGCGAGACGCGGATCGTTCGAGATGCGGCGCAGGACGCGCGCGATCTTTCGCGTAGGGCGTTGTCTCACGACCATGAACTGTGCGGACTCGGGCAACAGAACGAGCAACAGCACGGTGAGCCCGATAGGACCGAGTCCGCCGGCGACGAGCACGCTTTGCCAGCCGAAATGCGGTATGAGCCATGCGGCGCAGAGCCCGCCAAGCGATAGTCCTACGGAGAAGCCGCAGAACATCGCATTGACGGCGATAGCACGAACGCGCGCCGGTGCGTATTCGGACATCAGCGTGACCGCGTTGGGCATTGCCGCGCCGAGACCCAGGCCGGTGAGAAAGCGCCACGCGGTTAGTGTTTCGACTGAGCTTGCTTGTGCCGATGCGAGGCTCCATACGCCAAAGAAGAACACGGAAAGGGCAAGCACCGCCTTGCGTCCGATACGGTCGGCGGCCGGCCCGGCCACGAGCGCGCCGATGCCGAGACCGACGAGCGCCGCACTCATCACCGGGCCTAACGCGGCGCGCGTGATGCCCCAGTCGCCGATCAACGACGGCGCGATAAAGCCGATTGCCGCGGTATCGAAACCGTCGGCCGCGACGACGAGAAAGCACAGGATCAGAATGACCCATTGATAGGGCGAGAAGCGCTCGCCGTCGATAAAGCTCTGGACCTCGATGGTCCCGACGTTCTTTTCCATGCCGTTATGTCTCCATTCATTCATGTGCAAGCGGAAGAATGCGGCCTTCGTCGTGCCGCTATGCCGCGCGCTTATCGAACTGCTGGCGAAAGACTCTTGAACTCGACGCGCCTGATGATGCGGCTTTCCTGGGCGACGATGAGATGCGCCGACGCATGCAGATAAGCGGGCCATTCGGGGTCGTTGTCGCGCGCGGTGCGCCGCTGGTCGTAATCCGCGATGCTCTCGTAGCCCCACAGATGCACGACCTGATTCAACGCGCCGATATCGCTCATATAGAAACCTACGGGCGCGCCGAGATATCTGGTCTGAATAGGCATCGCTAGACGGTCGAATACGTCGATGAATTCCGACATGCCGCGCGGCTTGATCGTATAGATGCGGTGATCGATGAAAGGCTTGCTCATGCTGCGCTCCTCAATTCGCTGGACTTCGCGTGCGCGTCGACGCTGCCCGCGAGATGCAATCCGGTGAGATAACCGAACGTCATGATTGGACCGAGCGTGATACCCGCGCCGGGGTAGTTGCCGCCCATGACGCTCGCGCGGTCGTTGCCGACGGCATAGAGCCCTGGTATCGGCCCGCTGCCTTTGAGTACCTGGCCATGCGGATTCGTCGCGATTCCGTCGAAGGTGCCGAGATCGCCCATAACGACCTTGAGCGCGTAGTACGGACCGTCGCCAATCGGTGCGATGCAAGGATTCGGCTTGTGAGCGGCATCGCCGAGATAGCGGTTGAAAGATGTCGTGCCACGGCCGAAAGCGGTGTCCTTGCCCTGCGTGGCATCGCGGTTATAGTCGCGGACCGTCGCTTCGAGCGCTGTGGCGTCGATGCCTGTCCGCCGTGCCAGTTCCGCGAGCGTGCGGCCTTTGACGAGATAACCGTTCTTCAGATGAGGACCGACCGGTAGCGGCGCGGGCTTTGCAAAGCCGAGGCCGTATTTGCGAATCGTCGCGTGGTCGCAGATGAGCCACATGGCTGTTTCGCTTTCATCGCGACAGGCTTCGATCATCGCTGCGCCGACATCGTGGTAGGAATTCGATTCGTTGGTGAAGCGCACGCCGCTGCGTGTCACGCCGATCACGCCCGGCTTGTAGCGATCGAGCAGATGCGGGAACACGCCGTATTTGCCGCCTTTTAGCGGCACGCGCGAGACCGGCATCCACGCAGCGGGCTGCGGATAGCGAATATCGACACGTCCGCCCACGCGCTCGGCCATGCGCGCGCCATCGCCGGTATTGCCTGCCGGCACAGGCGATACATGTTCGCCGCCGCGCCGCACATGCGGATAGGCCTTTGCGATGCGCGCGACGTCGTGAGAGAAGCCGCCACACGCCAGCACGACACCGCGTCGCGCAACGATGCGCGTTTCATGTCCGTTCGCAATCACGATCGCCCCGGTCACGCGGCCCTTCACCGTAATCAGTTCTTTCGCGCCCGTTCGCGTGTGAATCGGAATGCCGAGATCGAGCGCGGATTTCGCGAGGCGCGCGGCGAGTGCGTTGCCGCTCGTGATCTGCACGCCGCGCTTGTATTGTGCGAGTTCCCGGATATGGCTCGCGAGTCGCTTCGCGACATACCACGCGGATTCGATCGATTTCGTCGCGTTAAAGAAATGCTTGAGATCCGCGCTCGACGAATTGAACATCATGCCGATGAAAGTTATCGTCTTGAGCGGCGGGCGCAGGCGCACGATGTCCTTGCCAAGCGCGCGTGCGTCGAACGGTTTTGCAACGACGGAACGTCCCACGTCGACACCGCCCGGCGCATCGGGATGATAGTCGGGGTAGAGCGTCGGCAGAAATTCGACCGAGGTCTCGCGCTCGAAGAATTCGATCATGCGTGGGCCGCTTTCAAGGAACGCTTCGACGGCTGCTTCGTCATACATCGCGCCCGTTTCGCTGCGCATGTATCGAACTGCGGCTTCGCGCGTATCCTGCACGCCCGCTTCTTTCGCGTGGCGATTTCCCGGTATCCACAAGACGCCGCCCGAGAACGCGGTCGTGCCGCCGAAGTATTCCTCCTTCTCGACGACGATCACGTCGAGCCCTTGCTTCTTCGCTGTAATGGCCGTGGAAAGGCCGCCGGCGCCCGAGCCGATCACGAGCACATCGCAAGCGAGATCGGACGACCGCGTTACGGTAGTCATGATGAAGTCCTTTGATTGAAGCCGGGCGCTTCGCACGCCCGTGAGATGAGAAGCAGCGTGTCAGGCGTTGCGCGGCGCTTCGAAGCCGGGACGTGGAACGAGATCCATCAACATGCATTCGAAGCCGCCGTCGACGGCAAGCTCCGCGCCGTTCACATAGGCCGCGCGCTGGCTTGCGAGGAATGCAACCACCTCGGCGATATCGCGCGGTTCGCCGATGCGCCGGCTTGCGATCATTGCGCTGCGGCGCGCTTCGACATCGCCTTGCTCATAGAACGCCATCGAAAGCGGCGTGCGGATCATGCCGGGGCAGACCGTATTGCTGCGCACGCCGCGCCCGCCCCATTCGGCGGCGATCTGACGGGATAACATTGCGATGCCCGCCTTGCTCGGGCTATATGCGCCGCTCCACGTCTGCGGATGATGCGCCGCCACCGATGCGATATGCACGATGCTTCCGGCGCCGCGCGCGAGCATGTCGCGCCCGAATGCCTGCGCACATAACATGTAGCCGGTGAGATTGACGGCGAGCATCGCATTCCATGCATCGAGGCCGATATCTTCGATGCCGCCCGCGCGCAACAGACCTGCGTTATTGACGAGCACATCGACCTGACCGAACTTGCGTGCAACCTGATCGCGTGCGCGGTTCACGCTCGTTGCATCGCCGATATCGCAAGTTATGGCGATAGCATCGACGCCAGTCGCGCGCAATGCTTGCGCCGCATCGTTGCAGCCCGCTTCATCGCGATCGAGTAGCGCGAGCCTTGCGCCCGCATCGGCGAATGTCGATGCAATGGCGCGCCCGATTCCGCCGGCCGAACCCGTCACTACGCATACGCTCGATTCGAGGCCGAGCCAATGCTGCGCGGTGTGATCCCGCGCGACCTGATTAGTCATCCTTGTCTCCTGAGTTCGTTCGATGCAAAGGCGCCGATAGCCTTGCCTGTGAAAAAAGTATATTCACGGCCATGCACGAAAGATTGGACAAAGGACGCAGACGACAGGACAATTTGTGCATCAGGAGACGCAGGATATGAGGAAAATCCCTAACTACAACTTGTACGGGGAATCGGCGCGTCCACCGTGGTATGACGCGTTCAACTTCGAATGGATCGTCGAGCGCAGCGCGCCCAACGACTGGCATATCGACGCGCATCGCCACGACGCGCTCTTGCAATTTCTGTACATTCGCGGCGGCGGCGGGCAAGTGCTGATCGAGAACAGCATGATCGATCTCGTGCCGCCGTGCGTCATCATGCTGCCCGCGCAAACGGTTCATGGATTCAACTTCGCGCCGAACGTGGATGGTCTCGTCGTGACCGTCGCGCAAAGATCGATCGAGGCGCTGGCATCGATCGCGGCGCCGGGACTCGTTCCGGTGTTGCAACGCGCAGGCGTCTCGCGCATGAGTGCCCACTCCATGAAGGAAAGCGCATTCTTGCCGATCGTCGAATTGCTCGAGAAGGAATTCCGCGCGACGAATCGCGGTCACATGGCGGCGGGCATGTCGCTATTGATTGCACTCTTTGTGCATGTCGTGCGCCTATGCGAAAGCGCATCTGCGCCGAGTGTCGCATCGACCGAAAGGCGGGCGCAGCAGATCAAGCGCTTCAGGGAACTGGTGGCCGCGCATTTTCGCGAGCATCGACCTGTCGAGTTCTATGCGCAGAAGCTCGGCATGACGGTCACACAACTCGGGCGGATATGCCGCGAAGAGATCTCGAGTTCGCCGCTCGCAATGATCAACGAGCATCTTGTGCGCGAGGCGCAGCGCGATCTCGTTTATTCCAGCATGTCGGTCAAGCAGATCGCACATGGACTGGGCTTTGCCGATATCGCTTATTTCAGCCGCTATTTTCGCAAGCAGACCGGCGTCACGCCGACCCGATTCCAGGCGGAAGCGCACAAGGCGCTGGCCATTCAATAGCCCGTTCGCTTCCTTCTTCGAGGGTTGCCAGCTTCGTACAAGCGTGCGATGCTTCGCCGTGCTGTAAATCGATAACAACAAGAAAGGCCCGAGCGAGACCAGTCCGGTTTAATCACCCTTCGAAGGAGTGAACATGATCGTACTGTCATCGGATCCAGCGGCGCACGACGCGTCGCGGCGCTTCCGCATAAAGGCACGCGGAATGCTGTGCGCCTGGCTCGTCATGAGCTCGGCTGCCAATGTCGCCTATGCCGACGCACAAACGGCGTATACGCTTCTGCCGCCACCCAGCGAGTTATACGGTGACCTTTTCGTCGCCGTGCAGACGCAGGGCGTCTATCCCGATCAGAAGACTTTCGTCGATGCCATACCCAAGATAGACCCCGCGCAGATCGTGCAGGCTTATCATCAGCAGATGTCGGTGCCGGGCTTCTCGCTCGCGACGTTCGTCGCACAATACTTCACGCCGCCGACGGATCAGGTGATTACGCCGCCGCCGAATCAGAGCCTGCGCGAACATATCGACTGGCTTTGGCCCGAACTCACGCGTCTGACGACGACCGCGAACGTACCCGCCAACAGTTCCCTGATTCCGATGCCAAAGCAGTACGTGGTGCCTGGCGGACGCTTTCGGGAAGGTTACTACTGGGATACCTATTTCACGATGCTCGGTCTGCAGGAGGCAGGCCGCGAAGATCTCGTCGACGATATGCTCGATAACTTCGCGTATCTGATCGACACGATCGGCCATATTCCGAATGGCAATCGCACATACTATGTGAGCCGTTCGCAGCCGCCGTTCTTCTCCTATATGGTCGAACTTGCCGCGCACAAGGAAGGTGGACGTGTTTATCAGAAGTATTTGCCGCAATTGCGCCGCGAACATGATTACTGGATGCAAGGAGCGGATACGCTGCGGCCAGGCGGCGCGGTACGCAACGTCGTGATGATGCCGGACAAGACCGTGCTCAATCGGTATTGGGACGAACGCGATACGCCGCGCGACGAGTCCTACTCGGAAGACGTGGCGACCGCCAAGCTGGTCACGAACCGTCCGGCGAACGAGGTGTATCGCGACTTGCGTGCGGCGGCTGAAAGCGGCTGGGACTTCAGCTCGCGCTGGTTCGGCGACAATATGACGCTTGCGACGATCCGCACGACATCGATCATTCCCGTCGATTTGAATAGCCTGATGTTCCACCTCGAAACGACGATCGCAATCGGTTGCGGCGAGGCGCGTGATTTCCGTTGTGTCGGCGAATTCGTGGGGCGTGCGGCCAAACGCGCGATCGGCATCAACAGATATCTCTGGAACAAGAACGGGTATTACGGCGATTACGACTGGAAACTCGGTCAGCCGCGCAACAACCCATCGGCTGCTATGCTCTATCCGCTCTTCGCCAACGTGGCGTGGCCGGAGCGCGCGCACAAGACCGCGGAAACCGTCGAAGCGATCTTGCTCAAGCCGGGCGGACTCACGACGACCACGTACAACACGACGCAGCAATGGGACGCGCCGAATGGCTGGGCGCCATTGCACTGGATCGCCGTGCAAGGATTGAAGCGCTATGGGCGCAGCGATCTCGCGCAACAGATCGGCACGCGCTTTCTTGCCGACGTGAATAACGTCTATAACACTCAACATAAGCTCGTTGAGAAGTACATCGTGGAAGGTAGTGGAACGGGCGGCGGAGGAGGTGGGGAATATCCGTTACAGGATGGTTTCGGATGGACGAATGGCGTGACGCTGAAACTGCTCGATCTCTATTCGCCGGGGCAATGAGCCGATGAAACGGCGGGCATCGTCAAAGGTCATGTAGCGATGCCCGCGTTTCGGTTCGCGTCAATCCTTCTTCGCCTGCTTTTGCCGCCGATATTCCGGTACTGTCATGCCGCCCACGCCCCAGTTCTCCATTTCCACTTCCTGGATGACGACGAACGTGGTATCGAGCGGCTTGTTCAATACTTCGAGAAGGAGTTGGCTCGCGCCCTCGATGAGTTGCTTCTTTTCCTCGGCAGTCACCGCGTTCGTGCCGGGCTTGTTGCCTTCGCGTGTCACCTGAATCGTTACGATCGGCATGACGATCTCCTTGAGTGGGAAACGACGAAGCGCCTGCGAGAGGCGCATCCTCAACGGGTAAAGAATCGATCAATGTCCCGCGCTTTGACCGCCGTCGACGTGCAGGATCTCGCCCGTCACGAACGGCGCCGCATCAAGATACAGCACCGCGTTCGCGATGTCGCTCATTTCGCCCATGTGTCCCATCGGATGCAGTGCGCCGAGCGCGTCGTGCGTTTCGGGCGCATGCATCGGCGACTTGATGATGCCGGGCGACACTGCATTCGCGCGAATGCCTGACTTCGCATACTCGATAGCAAGCGACTTTGTCGCGGAATTCAGACCGCCCTTGGTCAGCGACGCCAGTACCGAAGGCACGCCGCTTACCGCATGATCCACGAGCGACGTGGTGATGCTGACGATGTGGCCGCTCTTGTTCTTTTCCATTTGCTCGATAGCCAGTTGCGTGATGTGGAAGAAGCCATTCACATTCACGTTCAGAACCGCGGCATAGTCTTCCTGCGTATATTGCGTGAAAGGCTTCGCGACGAATATGCCGGCGTTGTTGACGAGCGTATCGATGCGGCCGAACTTTGCGATTGCCGCTTCGACCACGCGCTGCGCGGTGGCGCGATCGCCGATATCACCGGCGACAGCGACGACGTTCGGATCGTCCGGTTGCTGAATCGAGCGGGCGGTCGCGACGACGCGATAACCTTGCGCACGGAATGCCTTGACGATTTCAGCGCCGATGCCTTGCGATGCACCGGTAACGATAGCGACTTTGCTTGCGTTGCTCATGATGAACCTCGATGAATGTTGGTTTGGGCCTGTTGCGGATCGGACCGACGGCTCCGATGGCTCGTAATCTAGGCCTTTCGAGATTCCTTGCGTACACCCGTGATGGACAATCAGTCTTGCGTGCGAGGAACAAATGGGCCGCAGCGAAATCGATCAGACGAATGAATCACCGATAGGAGAAACGACGTGACGCTGCAAAACGTAAAGGCCTTCGTGTTCGACGTATTCGGCACGGTAGTGGACTGGCGCGGCGGAGTTGCACGCGAGGCTGCGCCATTTCTTCAACGCCACGGCGCAATCGACGCAACGCCCGAAGCGTTCGCCGATGCATGGCGAAGCCGCTACGTGCCTGCGATGCGCAAGGTGATCAACGGGGAGCGGCCATTCGTGCGGCTCGATGTGCTGCATCGCGAGAATCTGCTCGACGTGCTGCCGGAGTTCGGCATCGATCCGAATGCCGTGGCTGCCGAAGCGCTCGAAGAGTTGAATCTTGCATGGCATCGGCTCGATCCGTGGCCGGATTCGATAACGGGTTTGCAACGGCTCAAGGCGCGCCATATCATCGCGCCGCTTTCGAACGGCAATATTCGATTAATGGTCGATATGGCGAAGCGCGCCGGTCTGCCTTGGGATGCGATTCTCGGCGCGGAGATTGCGCAAATCTATAAGCCCGATCCGCAGGCGTATTTGCGCACGGCCGAAGTGTTGATGCTGACGCCGGAAGAAGTATGTCTCGTCGCCGCGCATAACGACGATCTCGCGGCGGCAAGAAGGTGTGGGTTGCGCACGGCGTTCATCGCACGGCCCTATGAACGCGGTCCCGCTCAGACAGTGGATTTAAAAGCCGAAAGCGATTGGGATGTCGTTGCCAAGGATATGAACGAATTGGCCGATGCCGTGGGTGCGTGAGCGCTGCGAGCATCGGCCAATGACGAGCTGGATTTAAGCGACGCCTTCGACGATGCGGAAGTCGCGCACGACGGAATCGCCCAGCACTTCCAGTGCGCGCTTATACGTTGCACTGTTATAGGCGGCGACGGCTGCTTCGAGTGAATCGTATTCGATGACGACGGTGCGCTCGAGCACGCCTTCGCCTTGCACCATCGACGCAACGCCGCGCACGAGCGGACGGCCGCCGCCTTCTGCAATAGCCTGCGTTGCGATCTTCGAGTATTCCGCAACCTGATCGGGCTTCATGATTTTTGTGTACACACTGACCCAATATCCCTTTGCCATCTTTATCTCCAGTGTTTGAAGGGCGCCTTGCGCCATGAGGCGAACGCACTGTGCTTTTGCATTCAGTCCGGCGGACAGCATAGCAAATTCTCGATTAAGCGCGTTTCGGTGAAAGGTGCTTTCTTGCGCTAGGGGTTAACCCGAGAGCACCTGCGTCATAAACTGCTTTCACTGCTTCGAAAGGCACTGTGTTCGAAGCCGGGCACCTCATAACACTGGAGTTTCATCATGAAGTCGATCATCCGCGCAGCACTCGTCGCAACCGCTCTCGTCATTCCCGTCGCTTCGTTCGCGCAAAGCCAGATCACGCGCGCTCAAGTGCGCGCGGAATTGGCGGCATTGGAGAGCGTCGGCTATCACGTCGGCGACGGCGATCAGGCGCACTATCCCGAAGCCATTCAAGCGGCCGAAGCGAAGCTCGCCGCACGCGATGGTGCGACGGCCTACGGCGGCGCAGCCAATGGTGCATCGCAATCGGGTAGCGCACGCGTGTCGCAGTCCGACTGGAACGCAATGTACTCGCGCTAAATGCGTGAATGACCGAAGCGGTCTATGTGACCGCTTCAGGCGATGCATTCAGTCCGCAGCGTATTTGCGGTCGAGTTCATCGAAAAGCGGCTTGTTCACAAGCCGCTGACGCTCGGCGAAAGGCGCAACGACAGCGGGATTTTCGTCGAGACGTCCCTGCGATTTCAAGGCGCCGAGCGCGGTCTGCATGCCGCGCACGGCGCTTTGCAATGCCGCATTTGCATAGAGCACGAGGCTGAAGCCGAGGCGTTCGAGATCCGCGCGGTCGGTAACAGGCGTCTTTCCGCCGATCACGATGTTGATCAGTTGCGGCGCGTCGAGCAGCTTCGGCAGTGACGCGATTTGCTCCGGCGTTTCGATCGCTTCGACGAAGAGAATGTCGGCGCCCGCTTCGACGAATGCGCGTGCTCGTTCGATCGCTGCATCGAAGCCCTCCACCGCGCACGCATCGGTGCGCGCGATGATCAGAAAGTTATCGTCTTCGCGGGCATCCGCCGCTGCGCGTATCTTCCCTACCATTTCATTCGTCGATATCACGGCTTTGCCCGCGAAGTGCCCGCATTTCTTCGGCATAACCTGATCTTCGAGCTGAATGGCGTCCGCGCCCGCGCGCTCCAGCGTGCGTACCGTGTGACGCACGTTGAGCGCATTGCCGAAGCCCGTGTCCGCGTCGACGATAAGCGGCAGGTCCACTGCATCGCGGATGCGCGACGTATGCTCCGCGATTTCCGCGAGTCCCATGAAGCCGAGATCCGGCAGGCCGAGCGACATGTTGGTTACACCTGCACCGGTGATGTAGATCGCCTCGAAGCCGAGATCGGCGGCGACTTGCGCGCTCATTGCGTTGAATGCGCCGGGCAGCAGCAGGGCGCTGCGAGCGTTGACCCGTTCGCGAAAGGCCGCGCGGCGGCGCGAGGATGAAGTGGTCATGGCTAAGGTTCCGGAAAGATAGTTCGTGTTCAGCGTCGATGCATGCGCCAGCGTCTGCAATGCTAACGCGCGATGCGCTTCGGCGCTCGCACGAACGTCATTCGAAGCGGAACAGCGCACGCGCCGAATCGCGCAACACGATGGTACGCAGCGATGCGTCGGGAATCCAGCGGTCGAGCGCATCGCGCGATGCGCCGTAGTCCATCAGGCTTTGATGTTGCGTGTGCGGCCAGTCGCTGCCCCACACGAGCCGCGCTGCGCCGAATGAATCGAGCAAGGCGGACGTGAGCGTCTGACCGAGCGACGTGCCGGTTTCGCCTTCCGCGCTGCGGTAAGCCGCCGATAGCTTGACCCACACGCGGCCGCATTGCGCCGTCGTCAGCAGATAGCGAAAGCCCGGATCGTCGGCGCCAAATGCCGGATCGGGACGGCCGAAATGATCGATCACGATTGTGCAGGCTTGTTCGAGCAATGGCGCGATAAGCATCGGCAAGTCCACGGCATCGCGATGAATCTCGACGTGCCAGCCGAGCGCGTTGACGCGCTCGAATAACGCTCGCCAACGCGCTTCACGCAGATCGGGCAACGCAAGCCCGATCAGATTGAGCCGCATGCCGACGACGCCGAGTGCCGCGAGGCGATACAACTCCGCGTCGCTGATCGAAGGATCGATAACGGCCACACCGCGAAAGCGTTGCGGATAGCGCTGCAGCACATCGAGAAAAAACGAATTGTCGGTGCCGAGAAAACTCGGTTGCACGAGCACCGCATGAGAGACGCCGTTGGTGCGCAAGTGTTCCGCATAGGCATCGAGCGTTGCGTCGTAGTCGGGTGCGTGTCGACGATGCGGTGCCAGCGGCAGGCCGCGCACGAAGACATGCGCGTGACTGTCGATCGCTTCGATGGCGGCAGGCTTCGATTCGAGCCATTGCTCATCGCCGAGCGTGGAATGAAGTGAACGCGTCATGGAAAGTTCAGACATGCTTGGGCGAACGCTCGTTCGACGCAGCTTGACCAGGCACAACAGCAATGCGACGGCCTTTCGTTTCAGGCAAGAGCAACGCGGCCACGACGACGAGTCCATAGGCCGCGCCCGCGTCGATGCCGATTGCCTGTCCGATCGGCATCGAATTGCCCATGTGGCCGACGAGCACCGGAAACGCCGCCGACACGACGCGTCCGAAGTTGTAGCAGAAGCCGACGCCCGTACCGCGCACGCCTTGCGGATAGAGCTCGTTGAAGAGCGCGCCGAGCGTTGCGGGAATGCCCGCGGAGAACAGACCGAGCGGGAAGCTCAATACGAGCATGGCAATATCGCCGATGGGCAGGAACACATAGACGTTGACCGTGACCGCGCAACAGACAGCGAAGAGAATCACGTTCTTCCTGCGACCGATCTTGTCTTGCAGCCATGCACTGACAAAGCATCCGATGATGAATGCCGTAATCACGACAGCCAGATAGCCGCCCGTGCCGAGCACCGACAAATGCCGCTCGGTTTTCAGGTAGGTAGGCAGCCATGTCGTAATGGCGTGATAGCCGCCGTGCGCGCCGAGCCCGATCAATCCGCCGACGATCGTCGTGCGCAGCACAGAAGGATGAAAGATTCCAGCGAGAATGGCGAGAGCGCTCTGACGTTGTGCATGTTCCTTTTCGGCAGGTTTCGATTCACGCGGCGGCTCTTCGATATTGCGGCGCATATAAATGACGAGCACAGCCGGAATGAGGCCGACGGCGAACAGCACGCGCCAGGCCCAGTCGGGTGATACCCATGAAAACACGATTGCATAGAGCAGAACCGCACCGGCCCAGCCAAAGCCCCATGCGCTTTGCACGATGCCCATAGCTTTGCCGCGATGTTTCGCGCGAATCGTTTCGCTCAACAATACTGCGCCCGCCGTCCATTCGCCGCCGAAGCCGAGTCCCTGAAGCGACTTGAGCACGAGCAACTGTTCGAAATCCTGCGCAAAGGCGCTGAGAAACGTGAAAAGCGAAAACCAGAGAACCGTGACTTGCAAGGCCTTGACGCGTCCGATTCGATCGGAAAGCACGCCCGCGAAGAGTCCGCCCAATGCGCCCGCGACGAGCGTCGCGCCGCCGATCAGACCGGCTTGTCCTTTTCCGATGCCCCATGTCGCGATGAGTGTCGGAATGACGAGACTGAATAACTGCGTATCGACGCCGTCGAGCGCCCAGCCTGCAAAGCATCCCCAAAGCGTGCGTCTTTCCGCCGTGGAAATTTCACGGTACCAATTCATCTCGCGTCTCCTGTGCTGGCCTCTGGCCGGCTCTTGTTCAATATGCCACTGAATTCTAAAAACGAATCGCGGCCGCGCATACTATGGATACGTTCATCTTTCATAGCATTTTGATATGCTCGCAAGATGGAGACGCGCAACCTCAAATACTTTCTCGCGGTAGTCGATGCAGGCAGCGTCACGCGCGCGGCCGAGGTACTCGATATTGCGCAACCCGCGTTGAGTCAGGCGCTTTCGCGCATGGAGCGCGATCTTGGCGTGAAGCTTTTCGAGCGCACGCGACGTGGCGCGCAATTGACTCCGGCGGGCGACGCAATCGTCGAAGACATTCGATTGAGCGTGGCGCGCATTGACGCGGCATCGCATCGTGCGCGTGAAATCGGTGCGCAGCGCGGCGGGCGTCTGACGATAGGCTTTGCATCGGCGGCACTTTTCAGCCTGTTGCCTCGCGCGATTGCGGCGCTGCGCGAAGAGGTGCCGAACGTCGAACTCATGCTAAGAGAAATGAGCAATGCGGAGCAGGCAAGCGCGTTGGAGAAAGGAACGATCGATATCGGCTTGCTGCATACGCCTGTTGCCGTGGGCGGGCGCATGCGCGAAAAGTTGATCGTGAGAGAGCGCTTGCTCGCGGTACTGCCGATGTCTTTTGTTATTGGCGACGATGGAAAAGTCGGTTTGAAGGAGTTATCCGATGCAGGCCTCGTATGGTTTCCGAGCGATCAATTGCCGGTAGTTCGCGCGGGCATCCTCAGTGCTTTTCGTAAAGCGGGTTGCGAAGCCAACGTCGTGCAGGACGCGAATCGTTCTCTGACGGTATTGGCTTGCGTCGCGGCCGGATGCGGCGCATCGCTCCTGCCGCAGTCCGTGACTGCGTTGCAGTTCGCCGGCGTGCGCTTCTGCGACGTGCGCGACGGCGATAACCTGCCACCATTCGAACTCAGCGCAATATGGCCGATGCGTTCCCGCCCGACGCTCGCGGATCGCTTCGCGGCCTTGCTCGAAGCATGAGCGCATGATCGCATCGCAAGGAGACACGCATGAATGAAACATCGAACGATCTGCCGCTACCGGACGGCATTCGCGCGCGCATGATCGACAATGGCAATGGCCTTTCGATGCATGTGCTCGAAGCCGGATTCGATATCCCCGGTCGGCCTTGCATCGTGCTCCTTCACGGCTTTCCTGAACTCGCTTATAGCTGGCGCAAGATCATGAAACCGCTTGCCGATGCGGGTTTTCATGTCGTCGCGCCGGATCAGCGCGGTTATGGGCGCACTATCGGCGGTATTGCTTCATTCGATACCGATCTCGACGAGTTCACATTTCCGAATCTGGTCCGCGATGTACTGGGTCTCGTGTCGGCGCTGGGTTATCGCAGCGTCGCATCGGTTATTGGTCACGATTTCGGCTCGCCCGTTGCCGCGTGGTGTGCATTGATTCGTCCCGATGTATTCGCATCGGTCGTGATGATGAGCGCGCCTTTTGCGGGGCCGCCCGCATTCCCCTTCAATACCGCGAACGACGATGCAAGGCTCGCGCGCGTCGAGACGGCGCAATCGCTCATGGCCGAAGCGGTCGCCGAGCTCGCGTCGCTCGATCCGCCGCGCAAGCACTATCAATGGTATTACTCGGGCGCGCAGGCGAATGACGACATGTGGCACCCGCCGCAAGGACTCGCCGCGTTCTTGCGCGCGTATTACCACATGAAGAGCGCGGACTGGCCGGACAATGATCCGCATCCGCTCGCATCCGTTTCTGCCGATCAACTGGCTTTGCTGCCCACGTACTACGTGATGAACGCGGATGCGACGATGCCGCAAACCGTCGCCGAACATTCGCCCGACGCCGATCAAATCGCCGGATGCGCCTGGCTGTCCGAGCGCGATTTGAACGTCTATGCGAGTGAGTACGCGCGCACGGGATTTCAGGGTGGACTGAACTGGTATCGGTGCGGCACCGATCCGAGTCTTGCTGCTGCACTGCGGATGTGGTCGGGGCGCACTATCGACGTGCCGTCATGCTTTATCGCAGGCGCGAGCGACTGGGGCTATTACCAGCGGCCGGGCGATTTCGAAGCGATGCGCGTGCTGGCCTGCACCGATTTTCGCGCGATGCATCTGATCGAAGGCGCAGGACATTGGGTGCAGCAGGAGCAGCCGAGCACCGTCGTCAGCCGCATACTGCGGTTTCTCCGTCAGAATGCGCCATAGAAATGTATCCATACGTGTATGAAGTTTCTTGTTGTAAGAGTGTCATCTGAATGAGTTGTCCGGCGGAACTTCATTGAAATCGCGGCTGTCCACGAGCCTCGCGGCCTTTTTTGTAGGTCGGCATGAACCGCGAGGAGAGTATCGATGGATAAAGGACGTGTTGCCGCGCTCGACGCTGGCCGGGCGCTCGCGATCGTCGGGGTAGTCGCAGTACACCTGTCGTTTCAGTTTCCCAATCTGCCGGGCACCGTCACGCTCATTGCGCGCATGGGCCAATACGGCGTGCAGTTGTTCTTCGTGATCAGCGCGATCACGATCTTCATGACGCTCGAAGTGGATCACGCGCGCTGCGCGGATGCGCGTCATGTCACGTTGCGCTTCTATATCAAGCGTTTCTTTCGCATAGCGCCGATGTACTACGCAGCGATCGCGGTCTATGGACTCATCAGCTATGGCGCGACGCGCTCGGGCATCGAACGCGCATGGATTCTCGGCGCACATGGGCCGATGGACGTGCTGCTCAACCTGGTCTTTCTGCATGCGCTTTCGCCGACAGCGATCAATAACGTCGTGCCAGGCGGATGGTCGATCGGCGTGGAGATGCTGTTCTACCTGATTGCGCCACTTCTATTTTTTCTCGCGATGAATCGCGCGCGCCTCTTGCTGGCTACGGTGTTGTTGCTCGGCCTCTCGTATGCCGTGATGTCGATGGCCGATTGCAACGGCACGCTCGATTGCAATGTCGCCAATAACACGTTCAGCTATTTCTGGCCGCCCGTGCAGGGTCCGTGCTTCATCGTCGGCATGTGGGCGTGGTATGCATTTCGCTCGCATCTTCTCGGCGTGTCCGACGTGACGGCGCGCGTGTCTTTACTGTATTTTTCACTGGCGCTGGCTTTTGCGCTCATGACCGCAGCGCTCGGCGTGTGGCTCGACAAGGCGCATGCACTCGCGCCCGTATTCGCGGCATGCAGCGCCGTGGCCTTTCTGCTCTTCGTGTGTTCACGTCATGCCCGCAAGCATCGCGATAACAAGCATGCCGTGCCGCGCGTCACACTCGTTCGACGCGCCGCCGCCGCGCTCGGCCGCGAAAGTTATGGTATTTATCTCTGGCACTTCATCTGCGTCTACGTGACGTTTCATTTCTTCGATCGCTCATTCGGACAGAAGAATGGAGAGACGTCGCTCGCGTTGTTCGGCGCGACGCTGATCGCGGTGCTCGTCGTCTCTTATGCATTGTCGCGTGTGTCGGACCAGCTGATTCAAGGGCGTGCTACACGCTTGTCGAGACGCCTGCTCGCATCGGTCGATCGACGCTTTCATCTGACGCGCGACGCCTGATTGCGAGGATAAGCATGAGCGCAGAACGCCTGACGGAAAGCCGGCATGGCTCGGCTTTCCCGCTGTCAAAGTACACGCGCGCGTTCATTCGATTCGCTCGCAAGCGGGGTGGCGTAGTGCTGGATATCGGCGCAGGTTATGGAACCGCGTCCCTGCCTGCGTTGAGCAAACGCACGCGCGTGGTTGCGAATGACATTTCCCGGGCGCAACTGGAGCAAATCCGGCAGGCTGCACCAGCCGCGTACGTCAGTAATCTCGTCTTGCTGGAAGGCGCGTTCCCGCACTACGAACTCGAAGCCTCTTCTCTCGACGTGATTCTCGCGTCTCACGTGCTCCATTTCCTCGCGCCCGATGATTTCCGCACGGGCGTCGCCCGGCTATACGATTGGCTCAAACCCAACGGCAAGGCATTCGTGCTGTGCTTCACGCCGTATCATCGTTTCATGGCGAAGATGATTTCCGACTACGAGCGGGCGATCGTATCGGGCAATGCATGGCCAGGATTGACGGAGGATTCGGATCGCTATGCACTCGCGCCAAAGCTATTGCCCGCGACAGTCAACCTCATGGACCCGACGATACTCGCCCGCGAATTCATGCTCGCGGGTTTTCGCATCGAGTGCGTGGAATTCACGCCGTGTCCTCGCGGCGTGAATCCGGAATACTTCCCTCTCGATGGCCGCGAGTGGGTCGGACTCGTTGCCTACAAAAGCGCCTGATTCGTCGTCGCTGGCGCGGGCAATTCGAACCGCCTTCCGCGCGTGCGATACAGCACGATGCTCAGAGCCAGCGTCGCAAGCTCGGTGATGGCGACGGTCATCCAGATGCCGCGCGGCCCGAACCATTCGGTCAGAAGCCAGAGCATCGACAAGAGCAGCAGCCAGCTTCGCAACAGGGCGACGATCATCGACGCGAGCGGCGCTTCGATGGCCGTCAGATAGCCGCTGATCGCTACGTTGATCGCGGCAGGCAGGAACGCGAGCGCGCACCACGGCAATGCGTCGCCCAGAAGCGCTTGTGCTGCAGGACTGTCGGGCACGAAGAGCGCCCCGAGCGGTTGCGCGAGCGCGAGGATCGCGAAAGCGGCGGCGAGTGCGAAGCCTGCCGTAACGATGACGCCGATCGAAAACGCGCGCGACACGGCATGCGCGTTGCCCGCGCCGCGCTGAAAGCTCACGATAGGCTGCATGCTCTGTACGAGCGCGACCATCGTGACCGACGCGATCATCGTCATGTATTCCACGACTGCGAACGCAACGAGGCCGGTGTCGCCGAGCCAGCGCAATACAGCGTGATTGAACGCGAAGAGCGTGACGCTTGGCGCGATCTCGCCGAGAAACTCCGATGCCCCGTTATAAGCCATGCGCCATGCGTGATCGAGCCGCGTGAAAGCATGGGCAACAGGCCGAACGTGCCGGGCCTTGACGAAGTGGTAGGCGAGCATCGGCATGCAGGCGAGCGCCTGGCTGATGCCCGATGCGAGCGCCGCGCCACGCATGCCCCATTGCATGTGGCTCACCATCCACCATGTCAAGGCGACATCGGCGATGCCGCCCGCGATCAGGCAGACGAGACCGAACTTCGCCGCGCCTTCGATTCGCAAGAACAGTTCGAGCGCATAACATGCGGTCGGAAACAGAACGAAAGGCGCATAGGCGTGCAGGAAGTCTTTCGCGAGCAGCGCAAGCTCGCCGCGCGCGCCCGTCCATTGCACGAAGGTATCGGCATAGAAATGGATCGCCATCGCGAATGTCACGCCGCATAGACCGAGCAGCCAGAGCGCCTGTGTGAATGCTTCGGCGGCATCGCGTTCGCGCTGCTCGCCGAGCAATCTCGAGACGAGCGTCGATCCGCCGACGCCGATCATCACGCTGAATGCGTAAGGCAGATAGAGCAACGGAACGAGCACATTCAACGCGGCAAGCGCATCTGGGCCGACATGGCGTCCGATGAAGATGCCGCTGATGACCGAGTGCATGCAGTACACCCATGCAGCCAGCACGGTGGGCACTGCATAGTTCGAAAATTGACGAATGAGAGAAGCGTTGTTATAGAAAGCCATGACTGACAACCAGACGTTACTCGCTAGGCACGCCCATAAGAATTCGCGACGCATCATGCGTGCGAATGAATGTTATGGCATGGCGCATTAGCGCAGAATGAGCGCGCCGAAGATACGCAGGCGGGCCGCAAATGATTGAAACGAGACTGCGTAGCGCGGGAGCGCTACGAGAGGAACTGCGACGTGCGTGAGGTACGAATGCGGTGTGAATGCCGCTTCACGCTTTCATGACGCCGTGATTGGAGCGGCGAAGGCGAATGAAGGTTCCTTATTGCCCTTTTAAGCGAATCATGATTCGCGCACCGGTCAGCCGCCTGATGCCTCCAGCGGCCTGTCGGCCTTGGCGCGCAAGCCATAGGCAGTCAACATGCGATACAGCGTGACGCGCGAGATGCCCAGTTCGTCCGCCGCTTCGCCGAGACGTCCGCGATGACGCAACAACGCCACGTCGATAGCCTGTCGCTCGGCTGCTTCGCGCGCTTGTGCGAGCGTCATCGGCGCGGCTTCCGCATATTCGCCCAGTTCGAGATCGCTGGCGAGAATCTGCCTTCCTTCCGACATGACGATTGCGCGACGCACGCGATTGATCAACTCGCGCACATTGCCGGGCCAGCCATAGTTATGCAGCGCTGCAATCGCGCACGGCGCGAAGCCGCGAAGCCGCCGGCTCGCGTCCTTTCTGAAGCGATCGAGCATGTGATTCGCAAGCAGTTCGATATCCTTGCCGCGCACGCGCAGCGGCGGCTCGTCGATCTGCAATACGCACAGGCGATGGTACAAGTCCGCGCGGAAGCGTCCTTCGAGCATGGCCGTCTGCATGTCGACGTGCGTCGCCGAAATGATGCGTACATCGACGTCCGTCGAACCTTGTCCGCCGAGGCGCTCGATCTTGCGCTCTTGAAGAAAGCGCAGCAGACTCGCCTGACTTTCGAGCGGCAGATCGCCGATTTCATCGAGAAAGAGCGTGCCGCCGTCGGCCGCTTCAACGCGACCAATCTTGCGTTGATTGGCGCCGGTAAATGCGCCGCGCTCATAACCGAAGAGTTCCGACTGCAACAGATGCGCGGGAATCGCGCCGCAGTTGATCGCGACGAAAGGCCGCTCGCGCCGCACGGATCGCTCGTGAATCGCAACAGCGGTGAGTTCCTTGCCCGTGCCCGATTCGCCGGAGATGAAGACGGGCGCATCGGTCATCGCGACTTTTCGAATCGAGCGATAAAGCGCCTGCATTGCATCGCAGGAACCGACCATGCTGCCTTCCTTGCATTCGTCCTTGCGCGGATCGTTGCTCGCGGCATCGTGCAGCGAAACCATGCCGTATGCGTGTCCCACTGCATCGACGATTCGATCGGCGGTGGACGGCACGGTCACATAGTCGAAACAAAAATCGCGAATGAGGCGGCAGATATCGGGGTTATCGACATGCTCGGCGTCGACGGTTGCGACCCAGCCGATCTGATAACTTGCGAGCATCGCGGTGAGCGCGGCCGCGTCCTGTGCAAAACCGCGACTGGTGAGATCGACGATACCCGCCGCTGCGCGTTTGCCGTGTTTGGCGGACTTGGGCGGCTTGGCCGGGTCGATGCGCTCGACGGTCCAGCCACGAGCGCACAAACGCTCGGAGACATCGTCCGATAATGCGCGGCCCACGAAGTAGAGCGTTCTGGCTTCCCCGTACATGGCTTTTTCCCGGCTTTTATAGATATTGCGGCAAGTATGCGCCCTGAGGTCGCAATGTAAAAAGCCTCGCAAACGATAAGCCGTTTTTGAATGTTTACATTGATCGGCGGATTCGATTAAAAACGTCATAGCATTTTTTTCGGGACGCCCGTGCGAAAATCTGCGGGACAAACGTGCTTTATCCGGCCGTGCCCTACGTGACACGGCCGGGCGCGCACGGAGCGCTCGGAACAAGTTACTTATTCACTTATGAATATGTCCATGCACGAAAGTATTTGCGGAACAGAAATCTGCGAGCACTGAAATATCAGATAATTAATACCTCCACGCATTTCAATTTGCGGCGCACGCATTGCGGGCGTAGAGTTCATAAAGGTGCATCTCGTCTGATGAATGACCGTTCGAATATGGATAAAGCAGAGAACTCCACCTCAACGTACCAGCCGCGTTTGCTTCTCGTCGACGACGACCCGGCGATGATTCGCATCATCGGGGACATGCTCGCGGAGTTCCCCAACCAGCGCTTTGCCACCACTGGCGAAGCGGCACTCGCGCTGGCGCGCGAGTCGACGCCGGATCTGATCCTTCTCGACGCCAATCTGCCCAACATGACGGGCTTCGATGTCTGCGAAATCCTCAAGCGCGATGCGAAGCTCGCGCGCGTGCCGGTGATATTCGTCACCAGTCACGACGCGCCCGCGCTCGAAGTCGACGCCTTCAACATCGGCGCGGCGGATTACGTCATCAAACCGCTGGTCGCGCCGCGCCTGCAGGCACGTGTGCGGGCACAGCTTCGTCTGCGGCATCGCGTGATGGAGGCGCAGGCGCGTCGGCACGAGCAGGGTAAAGCGGCGGCGTCGAAACCTACGGGCGTGCGCGTGCTCGGCATCCTCGGGGACGACACGATCGAGGCGCATCGGCATGCGCTCGAAGGCATCGGCGCACTCGATCTCGCGAAGGATTGCAATGCCGCGCTAGGTCTTGCGCAAAGCAAGGAGCCGGATGCGATCGTGCTGGATGCGCGTTGTTGCGATAACCCTTGCGCGGCGGTGCGCGCATTGTTGTCGGAACTGGCCCACGTACCGATCGTCGTGCTGGCCGATGCGCGCGATGTCGAAACGGAGCAATGCACGCTCGATGCGGGCGCGGCGGATGTCATTGCAAAGCCGGCCAGGTCCGCCGTGTTGCAGGCGCGCGTGCAGGGCGCGCTGGCTTCTGCGCGCAAGGCGCGGGAAGAATTGCGCGCGATGCTGGACTCGGCATGCGGCGCGAACGTCCATCCGTTTCCGGTGTATGTTCGCGATGCAAATGGCCGCTAACGTCTAGCGTTCTCGTTCGGCTCAAACCTGTTCGAGCATATCGCGCGCGATCTCCGATGCGCGCGCGAATTCGAGTGCGCGCACGCACGCGAGAAACTGCTCGAAGTGCTCGCGATACGCGCTCGGCGCATAAGGCGACAAGTTCTCGGATAGCGCGATCGCCTGCAGATTCGATGCATCGAGCAATTCGACGATAGCAGTGAGGCGTGCGCGCCAGTCGTAGTCTTGCAGCGGTGAAACGTTGGAAGTGTTCCGTGCAGGCGATCGGGGCCGACCGAATTCATCGACGAGTTGCGCCACGCTCGATGCAAGCAACTGCTGCATGCGCGGCAACGCCACGCGCGCAGCTTCCAGAAGATGCGCGTCCTTCTCGAGCGTGCTCGCGAGCCGCGCGAGCGCAGCAGCGCCGATCGTGCCCGCGCTGCCTTTGATCGCATGCAGCATCGCCGCGGCGCCGCGCACGTCGTGCGCCGCGAGCGCCGAGGCGAGCATCGCGAGTTGCTTGCCAGTCTGCGCGTCGAGGCCGTCGATCGCCTTGCGGATCAGATCGACGTTGCCGCCGAAACGCGCGACGATCGAATCGCGCGGCTCCATGATGGATTCGATATCGGCATTCGCGTGATGTGCATCCGGCGCTTGCAGCGTGCGTTCGGTGTGCGCGCGCAGCACCGCGACCAGCCGCTCCACATCGATTGGCTTGCCTACATGTTCGTTCATGCCGGCCGCTATGCATGCATCGCGATCCGCGCCCGATGCATTGGCCGTCATCGCGATGACGGGCAGCGCGGCGAAGCGACCGTCCGCGCGAATGAGGCGTGTCGCTTCGAGTCCATCGAGATCGGGCATCTGCACGTCCATGAGCACCGCGTCGAAGCAGGCGTTTGCTGCGATGACCCGATCGACGCCTTCACGGCCGCTTTGCGCAAGCGTGACGGATGCGCCTTCAGCGAGCAGCACGCCTTCGGCAACCTGGCGGTTGAGCGCATTGTCTTCGACGACGAGCAACGCGAGTCCCGCAAGGCGGCGCGCTTTCATTGTCGGCAGCGGCGTGACGGGCCGCGTCGTTTCGGTGTCGCGAGGCAGCGCGGCACGGATTGCCGCCGCGAGTTGCTTCGGCGTCACGGGCTTCGTCAGGAAGCCGGCGAAAGGCGCGTCGCCGCCTTCCTGCGACTCCTTCAACACCTCGCGGCCGAATGCGGTGACGAGCAGCACGAGAGGCGGCGCAGCGCGGCCTTTCATCGCGTGAATCTGCCTGGCGGCGTTGAGCCCGTCGAGTTCCGGCATGCGCCAGTCGAGGAGGGCGATGTCGTAGGGCGCATCGTTCAGCGCAGCTTCGCCGATGCGTTCGACCGCTTCGCGTCCGTTCGTCACGATGTCAGCGCGCCAGCCGAGCGAGCGCACCGTGCGCGCCATGATCTCGCCTGCGATCGCGTTGTCATCGGCGATGAGAATGCGCGCGCCATGTTCGAGGTTCGCGCTTTCGTCATGCGTCAACGCGCTCGCCGTTTCGACGCCAAGCGTGATGTCGAACCAGAAGCGGCTGCCTTCGCCCACACGGCTTTCGACTTCCAGCTGCCCGCCCATCATCGCGACAAGCCGCTTGCTGATGACGAGCCCAAGGCCCGAGCCGCCGTAACGGCGCGAAGTCGATGCCTCCGCCTGCGTGAAGCCCTCAAAGATGCGTTCGAGCTGTGCCTCGCTGATGCCGATGCCGCTATCGCTGACCGTGATACGCAAGCGCACCGCATCGCCGGATGCATCGGGCGAATCGTCGAGCCGATGCACGCTCACGACGATCTGCCCCGCCGACGTGAACTTGAGCGCATTGCCCGCGAGATTGATCAGCACTTGCTGAAGGCGGAAGCTATCGCCGACGAGCACAGTCGGCACGGACGGATCGAGATCGAACAGCACTTCGACATCCTTCGCGCCCTGGTTGCCCGAGAGCACGATGCCGAGCTCTTCCATCAGTTTTTCCGGCTCGAACGGATGGCTGTCGAGCTGCAGCTTGCCCGCTTCGATCTTCGAATAATCGAGAATATCGTTGAGCAAATTCAGCAACGATCTGGCCGCGGTTTCCGCCTTGCTCACATAGTCCTGCTGGCGCGCATTGAGCGCCGTCAGCTGCACGAGATGCAACATGCCGAGCACCGCGTTCATCGGAGTGCGGATTTCGTGGCTCATGTTCGCGAGGAACGAAGACTTCGCCGCGCTCGCGGCATCCGCCTGCTCCTTCGCATTGCGCAGATGGAACTCCAGTTCGTACTGATCGGTGACGTCGTAGTTCACGCCGGTCATCACGACGGGCGTGCCATTCGCGTTGCGCTGCGTGCGCAGCCCGCTCTGGATGCGCCGCGTCGTCCCGTCTGGCAGGACGATCCGGAACGGCTGCAAGGTCTCGATCTCTCCTGCAGCGGCCGCGCGCAGGTTCGCCATGATCGCGTCGTGATCCTCGGGATGTATGCGCAGGCGCCAGTGCTCGAAGTGCAGCCCGTTATCGAGCATCTCCGGCGGATATTGATAAATCTCGAACATGCGCGCGTTCCAGTGCAGCTTGTCCGTCACCAGATCCCACGACCAGATGCCCAGTTCGGCAATGTCGGCAGCGAGAAGCAACTGGTCGCGCGCGTGCGCCAGTTCGCTGCGTTCCTTCCGCTGCCTGGAGATATCCGTAATTACGGATACAAAATGCAAAGCGCCATCGAGACGCATCGCGCCCGTCGATACATGCGCAGGAAACGACGTGCCGTCCTTGCGCTGTCCGGCGAGTTCGCAGTCGGCCGTCGCGACGCCGCTTTCCCCCTTGAATTGCATTATGTATTCGTTATACGAATCCAGATGGGGCGGCGGCACCAGCATCCGGATGTTTTGCCCGATGACTTCGCTCGCCTTATAGCCGAATACCTTTTCGCCGGCCGAATTGAAGGAGCGGACCGCGCCGCGCTCGTCCACGGTGATGATCGGGCTGATCGCGGTGTCGAGGACGGTTTGAGTCGTCGCGAGGCTGCGGGCGAGCGCCTGCTCGATGTGGGTGCGCGCCGTGACCTGACGCACGAGCCGTGCGCCGAACATCGCGATGACGAGCGCGAGCACGGTCGTGACGGAGGCGTGCCAGAGCGTATCGCGCCACCACGGGCCGAGGATTTCATCTTCCGAAAGTGCTGCGGCGACGAAGAGCGGATAGTCCTGCAATTCCCGCAGGCTGTTCAGACGCGTGACGTGATCCTGCGACGATTTAGTCGTGAACACGCCCGAGCGGCCGTCCAGATGCGAGCGATAAAGCGCCGTGTCGCTCACGTTCTTGCCGACGAAACGATCCTCGAAAGGGCGGCGCACGATCATCGTGCCCGAGTTCAGCACGAGAACCGCCGCGCCCGACTGGCCGAGATCGAGGCTGTCGTAGAAGCGCGAAAAGAAATCGATGTCGATGGTCGCGAGCGCGACGCCCGCGAAGCTGCCGTCGGGCGCGTCGATGCGGCGTGATACTGGCACGATCCACTTTCCCGTCGAACGGCTCTTGACCGGCGGCCCGATGTGCGAGCCCTGATCGGTATGCGTGCGGTGATATTCGAAGTACTCGCGGTCCGAGTTATTGAATCGCGAGTCGAGCTTCGCCTGCGAATTGACGATCCACGCGCCGTCCTTGTCGAAGATGAAGAGCCCGTTCAATTGCGGCAACTGCTGCACGCGTGACACGAGCGAGCGGTGCAGGCGCGCGAGGTCGGCCGGCGACGTGCCGTCCTCCTCGACGCGCTCCACCATGCCGATGAGCGTCGTATCGGCTTCCTTGAACGCGTCGTTCGCGTGCTGCGCCATCGCGCGCGCGAGGTTGGACGTCGCCGTCGTCATCTCGTCGATCTGCGCGCGGCGTGCGGCGACGCTGCGCCAGAGATCGGTGCCGATGAGGAGCACGCAGACGACGCCGATGAACACCGTCATCCTGAAAGTGAGCGAGTGGCGACTGTGCAAGCCGTTTGTCTCCGAATGAGCGATTGCGGGACGCTAAGATCGAACGCTGCCGTATCTTATCGCGCCATCCGAAGCGGGCCGGTCTACGGGCAGGCGCGCCGGGCGAAGCGCCTTTCGCGGCAATCAGCCGTATTAACGGCGCGGCGGCGCGAAAGCTTGATCCCATGCGAAGGGAATATTTTCGCGGCCTTTTCCGTATCTCACGCAAGGAGTCGCTTCCGACGAGGTCCGGCGACGTGTTCGACGTCCGCCGTCTTTCCGAAGACGAAGCGTTGGCTCGCGCCCGACACTCGCGTCGGCCTGCGCGCGGCTGATTTCGCCCCGAGCCTTGACTGGCAAGGCCTCGGCGAAACTGGCACGGTCGCTGCATTGCATCGACACCCGCCGCCTCAGCGACTCTCCGATTCATCCGTCTTGCACGTTCGCTCAGCCGGCATTTCATGGAAGGTCTCGTTGGTGCAAGTGGAGCGAATCATGTTGGGATACCTAATCAATGTCGGAAAGGACTTCATGCTGCCGCATCTGATCTGCTGGACCGGGATGCTGCTGGAACGTGCGGAGCATAGCCGCCGCGACGCCTATCTCGGATCGTGCGCGGATATCGGCGAGCTCGAACGCCGTATGCGCGCGTGCGACGGCGACGCCTGATCACTCACGAAAGCGAGAACGAACGATGATGGATTCGAACGACGAACACACCGCCGCAGCGGTCATCGCGCTGCACTGCTCGGGCGCGGGCGCGAATCAATGGCGCCAGCTCGGCGAAACGCTCGACGCACTCAACGCGGATCACGCGCGCTACACGTTGATGGCGCCGGAGCACTATGGTTGCGACAGCGTCGGACCGTGGAGCGGCGAGCGCGCCTTCACGCTCGCGGACGAAGCAGCCCGCACGATCGACATCATCGATCGTCAGCGCGGCAAGGTGCATCTCGTCGGACATTCGTATGGCGGCGGCGTCGCGTTGCGCGCCGCGCTGGAACGGCCGCACGGCGTCGCGAGCATCACGCTTTACGAGCCGTCGGCGTTTCATCTGCTGAAGAGCATGGGCGCGCGCGGTGCGACTGAATTCGCCGAGATTCTCGCGATCGCGGCGCGCACGGCGGAGGGCGTCGTCGCCGGCGATCTGCGCGGCGCGGCGCGTTCCTTCGTCGATTATTGGGGCGGACATGGCGCATGGTCGGCGTTGCGGCCGTCCGTACAGGCGATGCTCACGCGCTGGGTGCCGAAAGCGCCGCTCGATTTTCGCGCGCTGATTCACGAGCCGACGCCGGCGAGCGCGTATGCGAAGCTGCGCATTCCCACGCTCGTCATGCGCGGCGAGCACGCGCCCGCGCCGACGCGCCTGATCGCGGAAACCTTGCCCGCTCTGATGCCGGCGGCGAAGCTGATCGTCGTGCCGGATGCGGGACACATGGGGCCGCTCACGCATGCCTGTGCGGTGAACGCGGCGATCGCGGATCACATCGCGATGGCGACGTGCGCGCCGCTGGCCTAGCTAGCCGAGCAGACCGTCGCGCGACGACGCGCTTTCTCCCTGACGCTCGATGAGCCGCGCGCGGAACCAAAACGTCCACGCGAGCAATCCGCCGTAGATCACGTAGCTCACGACCGGCGAGACGACCAGATAACGCTCGACCGGCCACGTCCACGCGAACCAGAAGCGCAGCACGGTCTCGAGCGAGAGCCCGACGCCCCACACGAGCGTCATCAGCCGCAACGACATGCGCAGCGAAGCGCTCTCGCTCCAGTACGCCTCGAAACGTTTCGCACCGTCTTCCTGCTCGCGAGTGACGGTCGCGCGGGCGAGATAGAAGACGAGCGGGCGCTCGAAAAACAGCGAGATCAGAAAAACGATGCCCGTTGCGCCCGCCGCGAGCGATTCGCGCACGAGCAGGATGCGCGGGCTGCCGCCCATCGCGAGCATGACGATCGATAGCGCGATGCCGAACAGCACGAGCGCGGAAAGCGCATCCACGCGGCGCGAGCGCGCGAATTCGGCGACGCTCCACATGAGCGGCGGCGCGGCCGATGCATACAGCGCGCCGACATCGCCCCAGTAAGGCAGCGCGAGCCGGTACGCAAGCCACGGAAGCAGCAGGTTAGCGACGAGTTCGAGCACGAGACCGGGTTTGATCTTTTTCATGGACTCAGGAATGTGCGCTTTGAATGGCAATGCCTGAGCCAAGTATAAGAGATCGACAATGCGCGGCCGTGCGAACGCGCGCGCCGGTTCGCTGGGAAGGGCTCGGGCCGCTCCCGATCCAACGAGCGGCCCGACGCGCACATGGCGCCTACTTTCTCGGGGGCGCGCCCGCGGCGGCGGGCGTTCCGGGCACGGCGCCGTTTGCCGTATTGCCCGCGTTGGGGTTGTAGTTCGAGTTCGCGTTGTAGTTCGGCGTCGTCGTATTCGCGTTCGGCGTGTTCGGCGTCGCCGGCTTCAGGGGCTTCGGCTGCAGTGTCTGGTTGATTACGCCCATCTGGCCCATCTTCTTCGCGGCTTGGCTGTCCGCGCTGGCCGCCGTGGCGAAGCACAAGCCAGCAGCGCCGGCGATCAACGCAATGTGCAGGGCGCGTCCCTGCGCGCAATTGCGGCTTTTCTTCATGTCGGCCTCCTTGGCTCACGCCGGCCGCGCGGATGCCCGGCCGGCGACATCATTCTGTGCAAGGACGATACCCGGGCGAAAGAGGGTTTTGCCTAGGTGCTTGCAAATGCAATCCGCGGCGGTCTGACACAGCATCGCTTGATATTTGTCTAAGAAAAGGCCCTCTCTGGTCGGTAATATGTACTTCGAATTGCTAATTGATTATCAACCGGAGGATCAAGCATGTTTCCCGAATATCGCGATCTCATCTCGCGCCTGAAGACCGAAGACGGCCACTTCTCGCGGCTCTTCGAGCGCCACAACGAACTCGATCATCAGATCCACAACATGGAGACCGGTGTCACGCCTGCGGATGGCTTCGCTATCGAATCGCTGAAAAAAGAAAAGCTGCTGCTGAAGGACAAGCTCTACACGGTCTTGCGAAAGGCGCACGAAGCCGCCTGAAGACAAAACGACGTGAGAGACAGAGACTCCGAGCAACAACATCGAGGAAGGAATGAAGTTGATATCGCCAGGTAACACTGCCGAATCGAGCGACGGCGGCGTCGCGGCGCGAACGAAGCCGCCGTCCATCGAACAGGAAGAAACGGGCCGCGCGGTCGAAGCGGCGCATGACCTGCTGACGAGCAGCCTGGACGACATACTGAAGCGCTTCGACGCGCGAGACGGCGCACAAGCTGAATCGCTGGTCGATACCGTCCGAACCTTGATCGGCGGTATGTCGCCGGATGAAGTATCGGCGTTGCGCGCCCATCTTTTCGATGGCGACGCGATGCTGCGGGCCGCCAACGGCACGCCTGATCCCGACGACGAACTGTCGCCGTCGTGGAGAGATGGCGGCTATCCGTATCGGAACCTGATGTCGCGGCGCGCGTATGAGAAGCAGAAGTATCGCCTTCAGGTGGAGCTGCTGAAGTTGCAGGCGTGGGTGCGCGACACGGGTCAGCGCGTCGTCATCCTCTTCGAAGGGCGCGACGCGGCGGGCAAGGGTGGCACCATCAAGCGCTTCATGGAGCATCTGAATCCGCGCGGCGCGCGCGTCGTCGCACTGGAAAAGCCGTCCGAGCGCGAGCGCGGTCAGTGGTATTTCCAGCGCTATGTCGAACACTTGCCGACGGCGGGCGAAATCGTGCTCTTCGACCGCTCGTGGTACAACCGCGCGGGCGTCGAGCGCGTGATGGGCTTCTGCTCGCCGCGCGAATACGAAGACTTCATGCAGCAGGTGCCCGCGTTCGAACGGCACCTTTCGCAGAGCGGCACGCACGTCATCAAGCTGTGGTTCTCCGTGAGCCGCGCCGAGCAGCGCCGACGCTTCAAGGAGCGCGAGATTCATCCGCTGAAGCAATGGAAGCTGAGTCCGGTCGATCTCGCGTCGCTCGACAAGTGGGACGCGTACACCGACGCCAAGGAAGCCATGTTCGCGCATACCGATAGCGCGGACACGCCCTGGACCGTCGTACGCTCCGATTGCAAGAAGCGCGCGCGCCTCAACGCGATGCGCTATGTGCTGCACAAGCTGCCCTACGCGAATCGCGATCTCAAAGCGATCGGCGCGGTCGATCCGTTTATCGTCGGGCGTCCGTTCTAGCTTGCGGTTGCGCCGTCCATCAACGTTTCGGCGAGCAAACGCGCGTGCGGCGTGAGCGCGCGGAAGTCGCGGGCACACAGATGCAGACGGCGTGTCGCCCACGGCTCCGATAGCGGCACGACCGCGAGCGTCGGCCGCTCCAGCATCCGCGCCGATGCCTCGGACAGAATCGCGAGTCCGATGCCCGATTCGACGAGCATCCCGACGTTGTCGATACTGCGCATGCGGATTCGGTAGCCGATCTGCCGGCCAAGTCGCGAGGCGCGCTCCGCAAGATGCAATTCGAGCGCGGCATCCGACAGCCCGACGAATGCCTCGCCGACGATTTCCGCGAACGCCACCTCGCTTTCTCCCGCAATCCGATGCGCGCGATTCGCCACGACCACGAGTCGATCCTTCGCGAGCAGATGCGTCTCCAATTGTCCAAGATCGGTCGTGTCCGAGACGACGCCGAGATCCGCGCGCCTCTCCGCGAGCGCCTGCACGATCTCCACACTCGGGCGTTCGTCGAGATCGATCGAAAGATCGGGATAGGCGACGAGAAAACGCGAGAGTCTCGGCGGCAGGAAGGCGGCCAGCGCCGCCGTGTTGGACATCAGCCGGATGCGGCCTTTGAGGCCGGTTGCGAACGAGCGCAGCTCGCCGCGCATCTGCTCGACCTGGCCGAGAATCGCGCGCGCGTGGCGCACGAAGGCATCGCCGGCGGCGGTCGCCTGCACGCCGCGGCGGTTGCGCTCGAGCAGCGGCGCGCCAAGCGCGGCCTCCATGCCCGCGATGCGCTCGCTCGCCGAGGCCAGCGCGAGGTGCATCGCCTGAGCGCCCGCCGTGATGCTGCCGCGCTCGACCACGGTCAGGAAAAGCCGCATGTCGGTCAGATCGAAACGCATCGCGCTTCCTTCGGATTGGCCGAAGCCTCGCATTGGAAATGCCAGATTGTAAGGGGACGGCCGCGTCGCTAGCATCTGTCGCATGGAACCCTTCATTGTCGTTATCGGCGCCGGTTTTCTTGCGGGCGCGATGAATGCGCTGGCCGGCGGCGGCTCGTTCGTGAGCCTCCCCGCGATGATCGCCGCCGGCTTGCCACCGGTTCAGGCGAACGCTTCGAGCACCGTCGCGCTGTTTCCGGGCGGTGTCGTGAGCGCGTGGGCCTATCGCGACGGGCTCGGTCCGGTCGGCTCGGTGTCGATCCGCAAGATGCTCGTGACGACGCTCGCCGGCGGGCTCGTCGGCGCAGTCTTGTTGCTGTCCACGTCGTCGCGGACGTTTTCGTTCGTGCTGCCGTGGCTGCTTCTGTGCGCGAGCTTCACGCTTGCGTTCGGCCGCAAGCTGGGCGAGATGTTGCGGCGGCGCTGGCATATCGGCGCGGCGGCGGTGCTGTCGATCCAGTTCGCGCTCGGCGTGTATGGCGGGTATTTCGGCGGCGCGGTCGGCATCATGATGATGGCCGTCTGGGGCCTGCTCGATTCGCGCGACCTGAAGAGCCTTAACGCGCCGCGCACGTTGCTCGTGAGCGCGGCCAACTCGGTGGCCGTGCTGACGTTCGCGGCGGCGCAGGCAGTGCGCTGGCCGGAGACGATCGCGATGCTGCTCGCGGCGATCGCCGGCGGGTATGGCGGCGCGCAGATCGGCCGGCGCGCGCCGCCGCAGTGGGTTCGCGCGGGCACCTTGATCGTCAGCGCCGGTATCACGATTGCATTTTTCGTAAAGACCTACGGGCCGATGCTCTCGCATCGATGATCGAGTGCGTCGACGTTCAGGGAGACCGACATGATTCCCGCCTTGCTTGAGACCATCGGGGCGCTATCGCTGCTCGTAAGCATCGCGGCGAAGGTCGTCCTGCTGCGCGGATCGCGCGAGGAAGACGAGCCCGAAACGCCGAAATCCGCATCGATCAGGCGCGCGCGAATCGGATGTTTTCGCTCGAGAATCCGCGACGAAACACATCGCGCCCGTATGCCGCTCAGTGCGCGTTGCGTTCGATTGGCGGCAGGCCGAGCGGCTTTCTCGCGGACTCGTAGGCACGGATGAAGCGCGGATCGTCGTCGAGTTCGCGCGCCATCCACTTGGACAGATCCGCGCCGCAAGCCGGGTCGGCGATGTCGCGGAAGCACGGCGAATTCGCCGGCATCATGCTGGCGGCCCAGTAGAAGCCGAAGAGCGCCTGCTTTTCCGCTGGGTCCATGGCGATGGCCTGGGGATCGGCGCCCGAAAGCCAGCGATCGAGCCTGGCAGACAAGGACGCTTCGGTTTCGCGGCTATCGTAGGAAAACACGTAACCGCCGCCCGCCTGGGCGGTGCGAAAGTCGTTCATCACAACCTCCGAGACGAAACGCGCGGCATTTTGATTCGCCGCGAACGATTGCGCGCGCGCATCGCAAGTCAGGAACCAAACGAAGACGAGCAATGCTTTTGTTTTGTGCCGAACCAGCGGACGGCATTTTTTCCGATTGCTTGCCGAGTTCACGTGAATCAGAGGAAAGAATTTCGCATTACCGTCAATGAGAACGGCGCTGCAAATACAGTATTTATTCTACTGATTTATTCAAAGGACATGCGCGCCGAGGTCAGTTTGCGCTGGCGCGAAAATCCCGACCATCCGGTAGATAAATAATCTCCGCGTGCACCAATGCAAAAACGGCCCATACGGGCCGTTTCGTGCCTGAGGCGCCAGCGTTGAAACTTACAGCGGCTGGATCGTCGAAGCTTGCTTGCCCTTCGGGCCTTGCTTGACTTCGAAGCTCACCTTTTGATTCTCCTGGAGAGACTTGAAACCCTTGGACTGGATTTCGGAGAAATGTGCAAACAAGTCTTCACCGCCGTCGTCCGGCGTGATGAAGCCAAAACCCTTTGCATCGTTGAACCACTTCACAGTACCTGTTGCCATTTTTCCAAACCCTATTGAGACGAATTACGTTGAAGATGCGCTTCGAATTTCGAGCGGCATAGAGTTTTACCATGCCACAAGTCGGAGTTCAAATAAGCGTTTCTGCTAAGAGACATGACATACACGCGTCATACTCCGCGCTCAGGCGCCGGTCGCGCTGATTTTTTTTGTCGGACATAATGCGCGCGTCCGTTCGATTATCCTCGCCTTCACGGTCACGCAAACGACAAAGGCAAGCTCATATGGCACATACGCTTTCCAGCGGCGCACCGCGCGCCGCGTCCGCTTCCGCACGGCTCGACGCGCCCGGGATCGCCGAAGCGCGCCGGCAGCTTGCAGCCTGCTTCCGGCTGGCGGCGCTGAACGGGTTCGAAGAGGGCGTCTGCAATCATTTTTCCGCGATGGTTCCAGGGCACGACGATCTGTTCTTCGTGAACCCCTACGGCTATGCGTTCGGCGAGATCACGGCGTCGCGTCTGCTGATCTGCGATTTCGACGGCAACGTAATCGACGGCGAAGGCGAGCCCGAAGCGACCGCATTCTACATTCACGCACGCGTGCACAAGCTGATGCCGCGCGTGAAGGCGGCTTTTCATACGCATATGCCGAACGCGACCGCACTGTGCCTGCTCGACGGCCCGCCGCTTCTGTGGCTCGGGCAGACGTCGCTGAAGTTCTACGACCGCACGGCGGTCGACGAGGACTACAACGGTCTCGCACTCGACAACGCGGAAGGCGATCGCATCGCGCGCAGGATGGGCGACGCCGATATCCTGTTCCTCAAGAATCACGGCGTGATGGTTGCAGGCGCAACTATCGCGGAGGCTTGGGACGATCTCTACTATCTGGAGCGCGCGGCCGAAGTGCAATTGCGCGCGATGAGCGCGAACCGGCCGCTCAAGCCGGTGCCGCACGAGATCGCGCAGCGCACGTACGAACAGATGCGCGCGGGCGATGCCGAAAGCGCGCGGGCGCATCTCGCGAGTGGCATGCGCCAGTTGCGCGCGCGAGGCATCGATTTCGAGGCGTGATGACTCCTTCGCGTCGAAGCGCCTGAACCAGCCGCGTTTGCCCATGTCGGTCTGCTGCAGGAATCGCGGCCTGGCCCTGCAAATGAGTGTTTTTGCGAGCCGGTGTGCCTTACATCGAGATGTCGTGCAGGTCTTTCACGATGGGCGGCCCGATCGTGAAGTCTGAGAAATGGACCGTGAGACCGCCGCGCTCGGGCGTGCAACACATCGGGCCGACGAGCCATCGTGCGTTCGCGCTGCTCGATGAGAAAGGCGCGAGACGCATGAGCGTCCAGTTGCGTTCATCGGCGCTGCATTGCACTTTCAGCACGCCTTGCGCGATCGTCACGCGAAGCCGGAAGCGGTTTGCGCCGGCACGCGAGCCGAGCGACCAGTCCGAGAGGTCGTTCGTGAGTACGGTGCTGAACGTGAGCGCGCCGTCGTTGTATTCGGCGCCGGCCTTGATCCAGCGCTCGGGGCTTTCGCGGATCATCAGGCCCGCCTGATCGTATAGCGCGGAGAAATCGCCAGCGACGGCGACTTCCGCCGTAAAGTCGCCTTCCACGCTCGCCGCGAAAACATGGCCGTTGTCGCGCACGAAGCCGTAATGCGTCTTGCGCCAGAAGTCGGTGTTCGTGTCGGTCGTGACGATGAGCGTGTCGTTGTCGACGCGCCATTGCGCGGGCTCGTTGATCCATCGGCATTGCTCGAACATGGCGTCTGGCGTCGCGTGAAGATGGCAGCGCAAGTATTTCACGGCGCGCAAGCCGTCATGCTGCCGCGCGTGACGCAGCGCAGGGCAACGAACGGTCGTAGGAAAACGGTTTTCTGTGTCGACTGCATTAACATACGAACACTTACCGTCACGCTTTGAATCGAGAGAACGATGGTCAAGCTGATGATGATTCTGCTGGGCGTCGACTATTTGCGCAATCGTTGGCGCAGCCTGACCGTCACGAGCTGGTTGCTTCTGGCCGTCGGCATCGGCGTCTTCATCGATGCCCTCGACGGCGCGCTCGGCTTTCCGGTCGCGTTCGTCGGCTGGCTGCTGCTGATCGAGGGCGCGCTGACATTGTCCGTCGCGTGGGCGGGCGTCGGCGGACAGCGCAGACTGCGCTATGCGAAGGGCATTGCATTCGTTCTTACTGCCGCGTTGATCTTCGAAGGCGATCATCACGGTCACTTCATTCTTTCGATCCTGATCGGGCTCGCGTTTATCTTCGACGGCCTGTTGCAGGCGACATCGGCGCTTGTCGTACGTTACCGGCGCTATCGTGTCGCACTCGGCTTCGCCATCTTCGAGATCGTCCTCGGCATCTTCATGATTCAACCGTATCCGACGCATTACAAAGGCACGGTGCCGTATTGCATCGGTGCGTTCTTTATCTTCGCGGGCTGGAATCTGATCATGATCGGCATGCGCGTGCGCAAGCTGACGAGCAATCCGGCCGTATGGGGCGATGCAAGCGCGGAAGCGGCGAGCGTTGCGGACAAGGCGCCCGATAACGAAGCGCGCGTCTTGCAAGCCAGCGAATGGGACGGCCCACCCGCCGATAACGAACCGGCGCTCACCGTGCATGTGTGGACGCCGGTCGGATCGTCGAAGGCCGAAACGCAATGGCACCCGATCGTCGATCGTTATATCGCCGCGGTGGATCGCAATGGCGTGATCTCGACGGGACACGCGGCGCTCGAATCGCCGGAAGGCATCTATGTGAGTCTCTATCCCGCGGTTGAAATCGACCGCTCGCCCGATGACTTCGCGCGCCTGCTGCGTGCCACGCGCGAGAACGATGTGCCCGGCGTGTTCCAGCCGAGTTATGCGATCGAATCGAAGGCATGGTGTCCATCGACCGTGCGCGTGCGTATCCGCAATTACGACCCGGCGCGGCTCGATAGTTTCTGGCGCAACTATCGCGCGGATACGACTTATAACCTCACGCACCGCAACTGTTCGAGCAGCGTGTCGCGCGCACTCGACGCCGCGCTCGAAGGGGCGGCAGGGCGCCTTTACGGTTCGCGCGCGGGTTGGGGCGCGCTCGTCAGGATGATCGTGACGCCGGAACTGTGGGTCGCGGCGCAGATACGCAAGCGCGCGGTGACGATGGCCTGGACGCCCGGCCTCACGCTCGACTATGCGCGCGCGCTCAGCATGGTTGCCGATCCGCGTCCCTATGGCTGGCTAAAGGTCGCGCGCATGGCGCTTACGACGATGCGCAAGTCGCGGCGTGCATGGCGCGAGGAAGGTGCGCTTGCGCAGAACGGCGGATCGAATGCCGATCCGCCCGCACGCGTTTGATGCGCTGCGCCGCTACGCTATAGATCGAGGTCTTCGGCTTCCTTGCGTGCGCGGCGTTCCTCGTTCGCGCGCCGTGCGCGCAAGCGCTGACGCGATAGCTGAGCGATCACTTCGCCCGTCGACGCGCCCGGCGGAATCTCATTGCGAATGACCTTCGGCACCATCGGCAATCCCATGCGTTGTCGACGCAGCGCGCGGGCGATGGCGGTGCGGCATTCCTGACCGTGACAGTCCCATTCGTCACGGATTCGCTCGCAGTAGGGACATTTTTCCATCCCTCAAGTCTACCGCGAAACAGTGGCGGCTTCGTGCGTCACACATCCCATACGCCGCTCGCCGCGGCTCGCGTGGCGTAGTCCTCGAACGAGCAGGCTTCGCGATGCAACGCGGCGCGCACGCCATCGGCGGGCTTGTCGTTGCGGCCATCCAGCACGGTCGTGAAGAGATAGAGAATCAGGTCGGTCTCGGGCTTCGGCACGCCAGCCGCGAGCAGAGCGTCGCGAAATGCATGGGGCGGCACGGGCACGAGCCGCATGTCACGTCTCGTCGCTCTCGCGATGCATGCGAGCGCTTCGGCGAAAGTGATCGCGCGAGGTCCGGTGAGTTCGTAAAGTCGCTTTTCGTGGCCTGGCTGCGTGAGTGCGGCGACGGCTGCATCGGCGATATCTTCCGCATCGACGAAAGGCTCTTTGATATCGGCGACGGGCAGCGCGAGCGTGCCCTCACGGATCGGATCCAGCAGAAAGCTCTCGCTGAAGTTCTGCATGAACCAGCTGCAACGCAGGATGGTCCAGCTCGCCCCGGAGCGTTGCAGCGCTTCTTCCGCCGCCTGCGCTTCTTCTTCGCCACGTCCCGACAACAGCACGATGCGTTCGGCGCCGCTCGACAACGACGCGTCGAAGAATACATCGAGATCGCGGAGAGCCGCGCGTGCGGCGCATTGCTGGCGTCGGCGATCCGGCGCGTGATGCCGCGTGCGGACAGCAAGCGCGTCAATGCGCTCGCGTTCCTGATCTGGCAGCCAGGCGAAGAAACAATGCGCCTTGCCGTCGCGCACAAGCGCGGTGAGGGCGCATTGCTCGTCGATGCCTATAAGCGAATGAGCTTGCGCGCCATCGAAGAGGCGTGAAAGGGGGGCCGCGTCATCCGCTCAACTGATTGGACGTGCTCGGCCGCCGCGCACGCTGATGATGATCGAGGCTGCGGCGCAACACCTTTTTCACGAGGCCCTTGAGGAAGTGGATCGAGCGGTCCGCGCGTACGTTCAGATCGAACGGCTTCAGTTCGACAACCTGACGCTTGCCGCCTTCGGTGAGTTTCTCGCGCATCTTCCGATGATCGACGGCCATGGCCGTGAGCGTCTCGGACGCCTGCTTGAACGAAGCGCGATCGACGCGCGCGCAAACGTGGCACGCACGCTGAAAGAGCTTGTCGAAGACGGTGAGCCAGAAATCGTCCATGTCACTGCCGTCGCAACGTGCGAGCGCTTCCTGCCCTGTGAGGCGCAGATTGTGCATGTCGCGCAGCTTGGCTGTCTGCGTGATGCTGCCGAAGCGCCGCCGATAGCCGATTAGCGGCGCGGGAATCCGATAGATGCTTTTTGCGCGCAGATAAGTCGAGGGCACGAGGGCCATGTCTTCGTAGTTTCGTCCTTCGGGAAAGGGCGCTGCGTCGAACAGGTTGGTGCGATAGACGCGCGCCCACGCAAAGGTATGGAATCGATCGGCAAACTGCTGCAGCGCCGCGCGATCCATCGGATGACCGCCGCTCGTCGCATGGTCGACGAGTTCGATGTTATCGAGCTCGCGGTCGTCGTCATCGATGATCTTGACGTTGTACTCCACCACATCCCACTTGCGCTCGGCGAGCACCGGGATCATCGCTTCGGTGAAGCCCTTCAGATAGATATCGTCGCCGTCCAGGAAGCCGACATAAGGCGTTCGCACCGCCGCGAGGCCGGTATTGCGCGCGGCGCTCAGGCCGCGATTTTCCTGGTGTATCAATTCGATGTGCACGCCGCGATCGCGCTCCACGACCGAGCGCGCTGCCGCATAGGTCTCATCGCGAGAACCGTCATCGACCACGATGACCTTCATCGCGTCGATATGAGGTTGGGACAGCAGGGATTCGAGCGCTTCCTCGATGTATCCCTCGATGTTATAAGCCGCCACGACGATGCTGAGCAGCGGACTGGTGTCTCGCAAGGAGTCACTCTCAAACGGCATGGATGACGCTCTCCGTCGATTGATTGGGCTCTGTCTCTCCGCACGCACCATGCGAAGAGCCGTTGTCGATGTCCCGCCGTGCCGCCGCGCGCAAACGCGCATCACCTTGTGATTGATTGCGGCACGACCGGACATGCAGCTGGTCTGATGGATGAGGCTGGCTCGATCACCGTACAAGACGGGAAGCTCTGGCAGCGCATTATTGTTGGAGCATGTCACGTCATATGGCGGGCCCCGGACACCCCGGCCTGACGTGCATGTCGATGGAACAATCGTTAATAGAGCCGTTTTTGCCGGGCGGGTTCCCCGAGCAACTGCATGCTAGTCCTTCAAAGCAACGAAGCGATGACACTCGCCTCTTTCAGCGTGCAGGCAAATGCAGTCCACCGGGACATACTAGTGGAAAAACGGCCGCGTGAAGCTGGGATTTCATCGCCGCCGCTTCATATCGGCGACGCAGGATGGCTCGCAAACGTTATCGTCCTGAGTCGATGGTCGCAGTTCGGTGCGCTCGGCCACATGCCCGAGCATCTTCAGCATTTAGTCGTGACAAACGGTTTCTGCGTGCAAGCGACTGTAGCAATGCACTGCATATTTTTCTCATCACTTTCGCGTCGTGAGGTCGAAGAAGAAAAAAATGCGCATTCAGTTGAAGCGGCACGCTATCAAGCTCAGACGTTCTCCGGCGTATAAAGCTGCGCCGGCAGCGGATACTGGCTGGCCTGCGCTGCTTCGCCCGGCAGCGCTTGCAACGCGCGCAGCATTGCCTGAATGGCCGTCTCGGCGATGCGTTGAAGCGGCGTGTCGATCACGAGATCGATGACGCCTTCGACGAGCGCCTCGTACCGGTCGGGCATCAGGTCGCTGCACACGGTGACGATGCGTCGTCCCGCGGCCTCTTCGCGCAGCGCGCGTATCACGCCGCCCACGCCACCGCCGGGGATATAGAGGCCGGCGAGATCGGCATGACGCGCGAGCATCGCGAGCGTCGCCTCGTAAGCGAGTTGCTTGTCTTCGAGATTGATCTGCGTATCGAGCACGCGCAATCCGGGCGCATGTTCGCGCAAGTACGAGCGAAAGCTGATCTCGCAGCTTTCCTGACCGAGATAACGCGGCGTGCCGACGAACACGCCAACAGTGCCTTCGTCGCGACGCGTGAGGCGGCTCACGGCCCACGCGGCCGTGCGTCCGCTCTTGCGCGGATCGACGCCGATATAACCCGCGCGTAAGGGCGCACTCAGATCCGACAGCAACGTGACCGTCGGCTTGCCCTGCCCGTGAAGCGTTTCGATTGCGGCGGTCACATGCGGATGGTCCACTGCGACCACGCCGAGCGCATCCACCTGCTCGCCGAGCGTAAGCAGCGTGCGTGCGATGGAAGCCGGATCGAGTTCATCCATGTACTCGATGACGGCGTTGCAATGCTCCGGTTCGTGGCGCGCGGCGGCATCCGTCAGAATGCGCGCGAGCGTCTGATAGAAGGGATCCGCACGTTTCTGCAGACAGAAGCCGAGTGCGTAGCGTTCATGGCGCTCGCCGCGTTGCGCGCGCAGACGTTCGCGCATCAAGCCTGCGCCGTGATAGCCGATGCGCTCGGCTGCCTCGATCACGCGCAATGCAGTGCCTTCGCGCACGCTGAGACGTCCGTTGAAGACGCGATCCACTGTTGCCGGACTGACGCCGGCAGCCTCGGCCACGGATTGAAGCGTGGGACGCTTGCTCATCTTTGGTGTAATTGATGGGTTTTCAATTCGCGCGATGATGCCTAAAGATAGCAAATGCGCGAGAAGATTGCGCGGGCGATGCATCCGCTTTTATCATCGAATCAGCAATGACGAATGATGCAAATCCAATCATCGCTTGAGGTGACATGATGGATTCCGAGCAGGCGCAAGGTGCGGGCGCGCGGGACGGCTATCGCGATTACCGGCTCATCGGCGGCGCAGGCGAGCGTGCGAAAGCGTCGGGCCTGGTCAATGCGGACTGGTACAAGTGCGCGGTGCCGCGGCCGGTCATGAAGAGCCTGATGCAGCGTGGCGATGCACGCGCCATCCGCGACACCTTGCTCTGGTATGCGTCGATCATCGCGAGCGGCGTGCTGGCGTGGTTCGCATGGCAAGCGCATTCGCTCTGGGCGATTCCCGCATTTCTTCTTTACGGCACGCTCTATTGCAGCCCCGCCGATTCGCGCTGGCACGAAAGCGGTCACGGCACCGCATTCAAGACGTCGTGGATGAACAAGGCGCTCTATCAGTTCGCGTCGTTTCAGGTGTTTCGCCGGCCGACGATCTGGCGCTGGAGTCACGCGCGTCATCACACGGATACGCTGGTCGTCGGAAGGGATCGCGAGATTGCCGTGCCGCTGCCGACGGACTGGCTGAGTCTCGCATTGAACGTCTTCGCGCTGAAGCACGCAGCGGGCGAAGTGCCGAAGATCGTTTCATCGGCGTTCGGCAATATCGGCGACGAAGAAAAGACCTACGTGCCGGAATCGGAATGGCCGAAAGTCATTCTTGAAGCGCGCGTGACGCTCGCGATCTATGCGGCGGTGATTGGCGCATGCTTCGTGTCTCATTCCATCCTTCCCCTGCTTTATATCGGCTTGCCGAGTCTCTACGGCGCGTGGCTCTATCTCTTCTTCGGCCTCACGCAGCATGCGGGCATGCCTGAGAACGTGCTGGATCATCGCAAGAACTGCCGCACGGTGATGATGAATCCCGTGTTCCGCTTTCTGTATCTGAACATGAACTATCACGTCGAACATCACATGTTCCCGATGGTGCCTTATTACGCGCTGCCGCGCCTGCACGAAGCGGTGAAGCATGACATGCCGCCGCCTTACACGAGCACGATCGCGGCATATGCAGAGATCATTCCGGCGCTCGTGCGGCAAACGCGCGATCCGTCGTATCACGTCGAAAGACCGATGCCCGCCGCGACGCAGGCATGACCAAGGAGGCCGTTCCGATGACGCAATGGATCGATGCAGCTGCGATGGACGATATCGAAGACGAAGACGTGATGCGTTTCGATCACGATGGCCGCACCTTCGCGATCTATCGTGTGAACGATGCCGTCTATGCCAGCGATGGCCTATGCACGCACGAGCACGTTCATCTGAGTGACGGATTCGTGATGGACCACGTCATCGAATGTCCGAAGCACAACGGACGCTTCGACATTCGCGACGGCCGGCCGCTGTGCGCGCCTGTTTGCGAAAAGCTGCGGACGTATCCCGCGAAAGTCGAGGATGGCCGCATCTTCATCGAGGTCTGATGCCCCGTCGACGATCGACGTCGGTATGTGGCGCGCACGACGACGCGCCACGTCCGCTTGAACCGCTATGAATGCGCGAAGGCTTAAACGCGGAACATGCTGACGACGCGCGCAAGCCGCTCGGCCTGATCGCGCAGTTCGGCGGTGGAATGCTCCGCTTCACCGACGAGCGCGGCGTTCTGTTGCGTCGCTTCGCCGATCAGCATGACCGCGCTGTTCACCTGCTCGATGCCGCTTGCCTGCTCGCGTGACGCAACGCCGATTTCATCGACGATGGCATTCACGCGCGAGACTTGCTCGACGATGCCGCCCATCGTGCTGCTCGCTTCCTCGGCGATCTTGTAGCCGTGCGAGACCTTCGCGGCCGATTCGGCGATCAGCACTTCGATCTCTTTGACTGCGCCCGCGCTGCGCTGTGCGAGCGCGCGCACTTCCGATGCGACCACCGCGAAGCCCTTGCCGTGCTCGCCCGCGCGCGCGGCTTCGACGGCAGCGTTCAACGCGAGAATGTTGGTCTGGAACGCGATGCCTTCGATCGTCGCGGTGATGTCGGCGATGCGTCGCGCCGATGCGTCGATCTCGCCCATCGTCGCGACCACGCGCCCGACTGCATGACCGCCTGCGCGCGCGGCATCGGATGCGGACGCGACGAGCGTCCCCGCCTGCGCCGTATTCGCAGCGTTCTGCTGCACGGTGCTCGTGATTTCTTCCATGCTCGCAGCGGTTTCTTCGACGCTCGCGGCCTGGGTTGCGATGCGCGTGGCGATATCGCTGCTGCCCGATGCAATGCGCGCCGTCCCTTCGTTCATGTCCGCCGATGCGCTGCGCACCTGCGCGACGATGCCCGCGAGTCCGCGCGCGATGCCGTCGATCGCACGCATCAGCCGGCCGATATCGTCCTCGCGCGCGCTGTCGATACGCACGGTCAGGTCGCCCGCGGCGATGCGTTCCGACGCGCGCGTCACGTCGTCGATGGGACGGCCCACGAGTCGCGTGACCGCATAGAGCAGCACGCCGACGAGCAGCGCCACGATGACGAGCCCGAGAACCAGGAAGCGATTGCGGCTCGCGTGAACGTCGGCGAGCACTTCGTCGCGATATGCAATGCCGCCGATCATCCATTGCCATTGCGGCACCGTCATATAGATGATTTCCTTGTTGCCGCCATGCACGCGCGAATCCGCGCCCGCGATATCGGGGCCGTCGAACGAGAGCTCGCCTTCGTGCGTGTCGAGCATCTGCTTGAAGGGCGCAACGCGCTCATCGGCCAGTTCGCCTTTCGAACCGGGATGCACGAGCAGCTTGCCGCGGTTCGGGCCAGTCGATGCATCGACGACGAAGTGATAGCCGCTCGCGCCGATCGCGAGCTTCGCGATGGTGTCCTGCAACGCTGCGAATTCGGATGTCACGTCGACGCCAACGAAAAGTGCGCCGATGATGCGTCCCGATGCATCGGTGACGGGCTTGTACGCGGTGATGTACTGCTTGCCGAAAAGCGCCGCGATGCCGATATAGGGCTTGCCTGCAAGGATCGGCGCATACGCGGGGCCCTTGCGGTCGAGCAGCGTGCCAATCGCGCGCGTGCCGTCCTGCTTCTTGAGCGACGTCGTCACGCGCACGAAATCGTCCCCGGTGCGGGCGAAGATCGTCGCGATGGCGCCGCTTTCCTCGAGGAAAGCGTCGGGAATCGTGAAGTCGTTGTTCAGCGCCTTGTCGCCCGCGAGGAAAGTCGGCGTGGCTTTACCGTCGATGTCCACGGTGCGGGTTTCATCGAGCGCGAACGTCGAAGGCAGACGATGCGCGAAGATCGTCATGAAGCGCGTGACTTCCGCGCTCACGGCCTTGTCGAAGAGGCCGATCATCGTCGCGATCGAGCGATTCTCGCTTTCGACGCGCGCGAGCGCATGCGTATCGACTTGCTCGCCCGCGCTGCGCGTGACGGCGATGGTGAAGAACGCGACGACGACTGCCGTGAGCGCGCAGGCGAGCACGGCGAATTTGGTCCCGACGTTGGTCCGGGCCAGAACATTACGAAACATGGGGAATCACTGGGCGATAAGAGTTGTGATGATCCTTATCGGCAGATGCTTAAGAAACTTTAATTTACCGCAGGCATGAAAGCCATTGCGATGGCTTCGCGTGCGCCGAGCGGCTCCTGTTTTCCAAGACAACTCCTAGAAAACGATTAACTTTCAGTACGCGTCGATACGGGTGGTGAAAGGGCCTCCAATTGGCCCGTCAGCAACAGTTCTGCCACAGATTAGGGCAAATACTAGGATAGCCAGTAGGCAGCAAACCCACTATTCTTCGAAAAAACGTTTTCCAAAACCTCGGCGAGCTTGCGCTTTTAACCGGCGCAAAGCCATCGCCCACGGCGCTCGTCGCCGTTCACGCAACAAGAAACGCGGCACGACGAGCGCCGCCGCGTCCGGAGACTTACATGAACACTGTCGTTGCCGGCGTCGTGCGTACCGCCAGCCGCTATCGCTGGACCGTGTGCGCGCTGCTGTTTTTCGCCACGGTCATCAACTACATGGACCGGCAGATCCTCGGTCTGCTCGCCCCGATGCTGCAGCACGACATCGGCTGGACGCAGGTGCAGTACGGCCGCATCGTGATCGCGTTCTCGGCTTTCTATGCGATCGGCCTGCTGTGTTTCGGGCGTATCGTCGACTGGCTCGGCACGCGCATCTCTTATGCGCTCGCGATGTTCGTCTGGAGCATCGCCGCGATGCTGCACGCGGCCGTCGGCTCCGTGATGGGCTTCGCCATGGTCCGCGCGCTGCTGGGCATCGGCGAGGGCGGCAACTTCCCCGCGGCCATCAAGACGACCGCCGAATGGTTCCCGCGCCGTGAGCGCGCCCTCGCGACTGGTATTTTTAATTCCGGCGCGAACATCGGCGCGGTCTTCGCACCGGCACTCATTCCCGCGCTCGCGGTGGCCTTCGGGTGGCGCGCTGCGTTCGTGATGGTCGGCGCGATCGGCCTCGTGTGGCTCGTCGTGTGGTTCGTGATGTACCGCCAGCCGGACGGCCGCGCGCACGACGACGAAATCGCCGACGAAGGCGACGACACCAACGCCGCCGACGCGGCCAACGCCAAGGCGCGCGCGCCGGGGTTCAAGGAACTCATCAGGAAGCGTGAGACGTGGGCGTTCATCGTCGGCAAGTTCCTGACGGACCCGGTGTGGTGGTTCTATCTGTTCTGGCTGCCGAAGTGGCTCAACGAATCGCGCGGCATGGACATGCAGCACATCGGCTTGCCGCTCGTCGTGATCTACGCGATCACGACCATCGGCAGCATCGGCGGCGGCTGGATTTCTTCCGCGCTGCTGCGCGCGGGCTGGACCGTGAATGCGGCGCGCAAGACGGCAATGCTGATCTGCGCATGCGCCGTGTTGCCGATCGCGTTCGTTTCGCAGGCAGAAAACCTGTGGGTCGCGGTGGCCATCGTCGGTCTCGCCGCAGCAGCGCATCAGGGCTGGTCGGCGAACCTCTTCACGACGGCATCGGACTTGTTCCCGCGACGTGCGGTGGGCGCGGTGGTCGGCATCGGCGGCATGGCCGGTTCGATCGGCGGCGTGCTGTTCTCGGAAGTGATCGGCCAGGTGCTGCAACGCACGGGTCACTACTGGGTGCTGTTCGCGATCGGCGCATCGGCGTATCTCATCGCCTTCGGGATCATGCACTTGCTCACGCCGAAGATGACGCCGGCGAAGCTCGCAGCGTAATTCGTATTAGCGATTATTAGTCAAGACATGCGCCGCGCCGCCCGCACTCGCAACTTGCAGGCAGCGCGGCGTACGTCATGCAGCGGCAGCAGTCGATTCACGCACGATGAGCCGCGGCTCGAACATGGAGTTGCCCGGATCGGGATGACCGGCGAGGGCGTCGATGAGCTTCTGCATCGCGAGTTCGCCCATCTTCTCGCTCTGAATGTCGACGGTCGTGAGTCCCGGCGCGGCGTATGCGCCGTAGGGCACGTTGTCGATGCCGGTCACCGAGACGTCCTGCGGCACGCGAATGCCGAGCGAAGCGGCTTCCTTCATGAAGCCGAGCGCGATCAGGTCGTTGTAGCAGATCACCGCTTGCGGGCGCTTCGGACCGAGCATCACGCGCGAGCAAGCCTGTTCGCCGGCAAGCGACGTTGGCGCATGGGCTTCGTAGATATCGAGTTCGAGGCCCGCTTCGGCGAGACACTCGCGCGCGCCGCGAATGCGTTCATCGTTGATGCGCGCGTGCTCGAAGCCGAGATACGCGATGCGGCGATGCCCGAGATCGAGCAGATGACGCGCGAGCATGTAAGTAGCGAGGCGGCTGTTGATGCCGACGCTCGGAATCGGCAGCTCGGCGTTACGCAGCAGCACGACGGGCTTGTCGAGATCGAGCATCCACTGCGCGTTTTCGTCTGCCAGGCGCGAGCTGACGAGCAGGCCGTCCACGCGTTGCGCGAGCGCTTCGATGAGCGGCCGCTCGCGCGCCTGATTCTCGTCGATATCGACGAGCAGCAGCGTGTAGTCGTGCCGCAGCGCAATGCGGTTCGCGCCTTTCACGACATGCGTGAAGTGCGGATTGCTGATGTCGAGGATCGTGAGACCGATGGTGCGCGTCTTGCCGGTAATCATCGAGCGCGCAAGCGGGTTCGAGCGGTAGCCGAGCGAATCGATGGCTTCCTTGAGCTTGGCCTCGACCGGCGCGGAGAAGCGCTGCGCGCCATTGATGTACTTCGAGACGGTCGCGACGGAGACGCCCGCCGCAGCGGCGACGTCGCGAATGGTCGGGGAAATTTTTTTCATTCGGAGGGTAACGTTTTCGCACTGTTAACGGATTGTCGCAGAAATTCGGGAAACGATGACATCGAAACTTGCGTTTTGCGTGCGGCGTTTTGCATGCCAGACGGCGATTGACGGCGCGTCGCGCCGATCGATATAGTCCCGAAAACGTTTTCTTCCTTATTGCTTTCAACGCATCAGTACGTATTGACAGGAGTCTCGATGAATCAGCCAAACGCAGCGGCCAAGCCGTTCAAGCGTCTGCTTCTGACCGGCGCGGCCGGCAATTTGGGTCGTCAGTTGCGCGGCGCGCTCGCTCAATGGGCCGACGTCGTGAGGCTCTCCGACATCGCGCCGCTCGACGATGCAGCGAGCCATGAAGAGATCAGCGCCGTCGATCTCGCGGATCGCGACAAGGTGATGCAGCTCGTCGAGGGCGTCGACGCGATCGTGCATCTCGGCGGCATCTCGATCGACGCGCCGTTCGACGATCTGATCGAAGCGAATATCCGCGGTACGTACAACATCTATGAAGCGGCGCGCCGTCATGGGGTGAAGCGCATCGTGTTCGCGAGCTCGAACCATGCAATCGGCTTTCATCCAGTCACCGAAGTGCTCGACGCCGATTCGCCCCATCGCCCGGACAGTCTTTATGGCGTGACCAAGTGCTTCGGCGAATCTCTGTCGCGCTATTACTTCGATCGCTTCGGCATCGAGACGGTGAACCTGCGCATCGGTTCGTCGTTCGAGGAGCCGAAGAATCCGCGCATGCTCGTCACGTATCTGAGCTACCGCGATTTCATCGAGCTCGTGCGCTGCTCGCTGTTCACGAATCGCGTCGGTCATGCGGTGGTGTACGGCGCTTCTGACAATCCGGTGAAGTGGTGGGACAACTCGAAGGCGGGCTTCCTCGGCTTCAATCCGCAAGACAGCTCGGCCCAGTTCGACGGGCTCTTTCCGGTGACCGGACCGAGCGCCGATCGCGATGATCCGGCGCAGCGCTTCCAGGGCGGCCCGTTCGTATTGGGCGAGCCGATGGAGCGCAAGCGATGAGCGCCGCCGTGCGCGCGGAACGCATCGACGCGGCCGGGCGCGCGACCGTCGGCGAATGTCCGGTATGGCGCGCGCAAGAGGGCGCGCTGTATTGGGTCGATATTCCCGCGCGACGGATCGTCAGGCTCGAGATCGAAAGCGCGAGACGTACGGAATGGGCGTTCGACGAACAGGTCGCATGCTTTGCGTTCGACAAGGCTGGGCGCGTCGTCGCGGGCATGGAAAGCGGCATGTTCGGCGTGACGCTCGCCGACGCTAACCAGGCGCACGCCGTGAAGCTCGCAGCGCCTTCGTTTCCCGCGACGGGCATGCGCTTCAACGATGGCCGCTGCGACAGGCAAGGGCGCTTCTGGGCCGGAACGATGGTGATGGACATGTCGCTCGCGAGTGCCGTCGGCGCGCTGTATCGCTTCGATGAGCAGGGCGCTTTGTCGGAATCGGTCGTCGATGGTCTGATCACGCAGAACGGCCTGGCATGGTCGCCGGATGGCAGAACGATGTATTTGTCGGACTCGCATCCGCAACGGCGCATGATCTGGGCATTCGACTTCGACCCCGACACCGGCACGCCGCACGCGCAGCGCGCATTTGCCGATCTGCATCACTACGCGGGCCGTCCCGATGGCGCCGCGGTCGATGCGGACGGCTGCTACTGGACGTGTGCGAACGACGCCGGCCGCCTGCTGCGTTTCACACCGCGCGGCGAACTCGATCGCGAGATCGTGCTACCTGCGAGCAAGCCGTCGATGTGCGCGTTCGGCGGCAGCGATCTGAAAACGCTCTATGTCACGACTATTCGTCCGGCAATGAATGCCGCTGACGACGACGGTCACGTGTTCGCATTGAACCCCGGCGTGCAAGGATTACCGGAGCCGGAGTACGCCGCGCTGTTACCGGTAGCATAAACTTCACGAAAACGGGGCGATCATTCGCCCCGTCCGCATTTTTTTCGCATGATTTGGGACGCAAACGATTCGAGCGCACTTTATTGGCGCGCATCGAAATGATGGACACGTCCCCCTTCGGAACCGATACCAAGCACAAACACCAATGCTGCAAGTCCTTCTGAAAGAGTAGTCTCCGCAGGTATCTCAAGCACCCGCGATCAACAGATTCTCTAATCCGGAGGAGACATTGATGGACCTTGAAGCTCGCACCATGAAGCGCGTGATGGTTCGCCTCGTGCCGTTCCTGATCTTGTGTTACTTCATCGCATATCTGGACCGCGTCAACGTCGGCTTTGCCGCATTGCAGATGAACAAGGCGCTCGGTTTCACTGCGAGCATGTTCGGTTTCGGCGCCGGCATTTTCTTCATCGCCTATTTCTTTTTCGAGGTTCCTTCGAACCTGCTGCTCGAACGATTCGGCGCGCGCCGCTGGATCGCACGCATCATGTTCACGTGGGGCATCCTCGCAGCCGCGATGGCCTACATTCCGCATATCGCGCAGGCGACGGGCCTCTCCAACGCATACGTGTTCTATGGCTTGCGCATCCTGCTCGGCGTCGCGGAAGCGGGCTTCTTTCCCGGCATCATCTTTCTGCTGACCTTGTGGTTCCCGGCGAAGTATCGCGGCCGCGTCGTCGGCTATTTCATGGCGGCGATTCCACTGTCCACCGTGATCGGCGGACCGATCTCCGGCGCGCTCTTGCAGATGGACGGCATCAACGGCATGGCGGGCTGGCAGTGGCTGTATCTGATCGAAGCGATTCCCGCGTTGCTGCTCGCGTTCGTCGTGTACTTCTATCTGACCGACAAGCCTTCCGACGCACACTGGCTTGCAAAAGAAGAGCGTGACTGGCTCGTCGATCGTCAGGCGCAAGAGCGCGCGCATCGCGAATCCGTGCATGCGTTCAGCGTGAAGGAAGCCATTTTCAATCCGCGCGTGCTCGCCATTGCCCTGATCTACTTTGGCGCGAATGCCACGAACTATGGGCTGAGCTTCTTCCTGCCGCAGATCGTCAAATCGTTCGGTCTTTCCAACTTGCAGACCGGCTTCGTCACGTCATTGCCCTATGCCGTGGGCGTGATCAGCATGGTGCTGTGGGGCCGTCATTCGGATCGCAAGCTCGAACGGCGCTGGCATGTCGCGATTGCGTTGATGGTCGCGGCGGGCGGCATCGCGGCATCGGCGGGCCTCGACGATCCAGTGATGAAGATGATCGCGCTGTCGATCGCGGGCTTCGGCATCTTCGGTTGCCTGCCGGTGATCTGGACGCTGCCGGCCTCGTTCCTTTCGGGTGCGGCGGCGGCGGGCGGCATCGCGGCGATCAACTCGCTCGGCAATCTCGCGGGGTTCTTCGGTCCCTATGCGATGGGCTGGATCAAGGACAGCACGGGAGGCTTCGGCGCGGGCCTGCTGTGCCTGGCAGGGGCGGGCATGGTCGGCGTGGCGGCGGTCCTGCTGCTGCATCACGATCAGGCACTGGAGACGATTTCCGGCGCGCATGACGTCGAGGATGGCGAGCCGAACATGGCGCGTTGATGTTGCATCGCGAGTACCGCGCCAACGCGCGGTACTCGCGTATTCATTCAAGCGACGACTGCGCGCGTCGCAATCTCTCCCGGCTGTTGATCAGATGCAGACGCATCGCGGTGCGCGCCGAATCGGCATCGCCGCGTTCAATGGCGTCCGCGATCTGTTCATGCTCGCGATTCACGCGCATCAGGTAATCCGCGTATTGATCGCGCGGAATCGGCGTCGCCGTGATGCGCGTGCGCGGAATCATGCGCGTGCCCAGATGCTCCATGATCTCGACGAAATAGCGATTGCCCGTTGCATGCGCGATCTCCATGTGAAAGCGCAGATCGGGCGATACGGTATCGCTTGCTTCGCCCACATTTCTTGAAAAGTCCCCGAGCGTCGAGCGCATCGTCGCAAGACGCGCGGCATCGCAACGCATTGCGGCAAGTCCCGCGCTTTCGGTTTCGAGACTAATGCGCAATTCGAGGATGGCGAGCGCATCCATCGAACCGGCGACATCGGCGGGATCGAGTTGCAGAAGAGGCGACATGCCCGCTTCACACACGAACGTACCGATGCCATGCCGCGTTTCCACGAGTCCTGCCGCTTGCAGACGCGACAGCGCCTCACGCACGACGGTGCGGCTCACGCCGAAGCGCTGAACCATTTCCGCTTCCGTCGCGAGCCTGCTGCCGCCCTTCAGTTCCTGTGCATCGATCTGGGCGCGCAAGGCGTCGACGAGTTGCGCGGTCAGACTGCGTCGCGCTTGCGGCGATGCAATCGAGGATGCGTCGGTGCCGGCATGAAGATCGGGCGATAGCGTCACGGTATTCTCGTTGGCGTGGGTTTTACACACATTGACAAATCGTTCGGCAAATGATGATATGCGTCATGCAGTGATATGACAACGTACAAGAAGATGCGCGCAGGGTAATCCCTAGCGACGACAGCCTTCAGGAGACACAACACGATGGAACAACAAACCAGCACGCCGTCCGCCGACGAAGATGCGCAATTCGATCGTCTGTTGCTGACGGGCGCCGCCGGCGGAATCGGCCGCGCGATCCGGCATCGCGTCGCCGAGTTCGCGCGGCATGTGCGGATCTCCGACTTGCCTGGCGTGTTGCAGGGCGACGCCGCGCCTCACGAAGAGATCGCTCCTTGCGATCTCGCCGACCGCGACGCCGTCGATGCGCTTGCGATGGACTGCGACGCGATCATTCATCTCGGCGGGGTATCGGTCGAGCGTCCGTTCGAAGAGATTCTCGAAGCCAACATCAAGGGCGTTTTCAATCTTTACGAAGCGGCGCGCCGTCAGGGCGTGAAGCGCATCGTGTTCGCAAGCTCGAATCACGTCACGGGTTTCTATCGGCAGGACGAACGAATCGACGCCACTGCGCGCAAGCGCCCCGATGGCTACTACGGCTTGTCGAAGTCCTTCGGCGAGGACATGGCGCAAATGTATTTCGACCGGTACGGCATCGAGACGGTGAGCATTCGTATCGGCTCCGTGTTTCCGGAGCCGAAGGACCGCCGCATGATGGCGAGCTGGATGAGCTACGACGATTTTCATGACCTGTTGCGCCGCAGTCTCTTCACGAAAGACGTCGGCCACACGATCGTCTTCGGCATGTCGGCGAACGCGCATACATGGTGGGACAACCGCTGCGCCGCGCATCTCGGCTTCGTTCCGCGTGACTCGTCCGAGCAGTTCCGCGAAAAGGTCGAAGCGACGCCGCCGCCGGCGCCCACCGATCCCGTGGCGGTGCTGCAGGGCGGTGCCTTCACGACGACTGGCCCGTTCGATCCGGTTTAATGCATGCGAAATGCAGTATCACGGCACTCGTAGTATGTCGTCATACATCCAGAGCGGGCGCACAGCGTGTTAGCGCCCACACCTGACAGGAACTCTTGCCGCCATGTTCTCTCTCGATTTTTCACCGCTGCTGCCGTACTGGCCGACGTTCCTGCTGGGCGCATGGCTCACGCTCAAGATGACTTGCGTGGCTGTGTTCTTCGGGCTGATTCTCGGCATGCTGGTGGCGTTCGCGAAGCGCGCGAAAGTGCCGGTCCTGACGCGCCTGTGCATCGTCTATATCGAGGCGGTGCGCAATACGCCGTTCCTCGTGCAGATCTTTCTGCTGTACTTCGGTCTTGCGAGCATCGGCTTGCGCATGCCGACGTTCGCGGCCGCCGCGCTCGCGATGACGATCAACATCGGCGCATATGCGGCCGAGATCATCCGCGCGGGACTCGAATCGGTGCCACGCGGACAAATCGAAGCGGCCGAATGCCTCGGGCTTCCGAAGTGGCGCATCGGCTGGCATGTGATGTTGCAGCCGTCGATCGAAAAGGTCTATCCCGCGCTGACGAGCCAGTTCCTGCTGATGATGCAGGCCTCCGCGATCGCCTCGCAGATTTCGGCCGAAGAGCTCACGGCGGTCGCGAACACTGTGCAGTCCGATACGTTCCGCTCGCTCGAAACGTACATCGTGGTCGCGGCGCTATATCTGGCGTTGTCGCTCGTCATCAAGCTCATCGCGTGGGCGGTGGGAGAGCATCTCTTCAAGCGCCGCCGCGCGATCCGGCTTGCTGCTAAACGCGCCGGCAAGACGCCGCCCGATCCGCAGCGCATCGATACGGTCATTCCCGGAGGTGCGGCATGAGCGGCGGATTCACGTCATCGCACCTTGTCTATCTAGTGCAATCGATCGGCTGGACGCTCGTGCTTTCCGCGCTTGCGTTCGTGCTCGGCGGTATCGGCGGCTTTGTCGTGATGCTCGCGCGCATCTCGCCGCGCGCATGGCTTGCGCGCGTGGCGCTCGTGTATATCGAGGCGATTCAGGGCATACCGCTGCTGATCCTGCTGTTCATCGTGTACTTCGGCCTGTCGGTGTACGGCTATCAGGTGCCCGCCCTCGTCGCGGCCGGCCTCGCGCTGATGATCTATTCGAGCGCATATCTCGGCGATATCTGGCGCGGCTGTATCGAAGCGATGCCCAAGCCGCAGTGGGAAGCGTCGGAATGCCTGTCGCTCACGCGCTGGCAGACGCTGCGCCTCGTCATCATCCCGCAGGCGATGCGTCTCGCGCTGCCGCCGACCGTCGGGTTTCTCGTGCAGCTCATCAAGATGACGTCGCTTGCTTCGGTGATCGGCTTCATCGAGCTGACGCGCGCGGGGCAGATCATCAATAACTCGATCTTCCAGCCGTTCCTCATCTTCGGTCTGGTCGGCGCTTTCTATTTCGTCCTGTGCTATCCGCTATCGCGCTGGAGCCAATCGATGGAGAACAAGCTCAATGTCAGCAATCGTTAAGGTCGGCGATATTCACAAGAGCTTCGGCTCCAATCATGTTCTCAAGGGCGTTTCCTTCGAAGTCAACAAGGGCGAGATGATCGCCGTGATCGGCGCGAGCGGTTCGGGCAAGAGCACGGCGTTGCGTTGCATCGACAGGCTGGAGACGATCGACCAAGGGCAAATCGAAGTGTGCGGCATTCGCGTCGATGATCCGAAGGTCGATCTGCATCTGTTGCGCCGCGAAGTGGGCATCGTGTTTCAAAGCTACAACCTCTTTCCGCATCTGACGGTCGAAGAGAACATCATGCTCGCGCTGCGTCACGTCAAGAAGATGTCGCGCGACGAAGCGCGGCGCATTGCGATAAACGTGCTGGAGCAAGTCGGTCTCGGACAGAAGGCCGATGCGTATCCCGAGCAATTGTCGGGCGGACAGCAGCAGCGCGTGGCGATCGCGCGCTCGCTCGCGATGTCGCCAAAGGTGATGCTGTTCGACGAAGTGACCTCGGCGCTCGATCCGCAACTGACGGGCGAAGTGCTGCGCGTGATGGAAGACCTCGCTGCCGACGGCATGACGATGCTGCTCGTCACGCACGAGATGGCCTTCGCGAAGCGCGTGGCGGATCGCATCATCTACATGCATCAGGGAACGGTTTGGGAAGTGGGCGACGGCAGCATGCTCGATGCGCCGCGCACACCCGAATTGCGCGCATTCCTCGATAACGGACTTTGATAACCGCAGCATCAATTCAGCAACACTAATAACGACGGAGACGTAACTTGAAAGCGAAATCAATCATTGCACGCGCAACGCTCGCAACGTTGATGATGGCAGGCGCGGTTCACAGCGTGATGGCCGATGAACTCGACGACATCAAGAAGGCAGGCGTCGTGCGCGTCGCGATCGCCATCGGCACGCCGCTCTTCAGCTATGCCGACCAGAACCTGAAGCCCGCGGGATCGGACGTCGATACTGCCGCCGCGCTTGCGAAGGATCTCGGCGTGAAGCTAGAACTCGTGCAGATCACCAACGCCGCGCGCATTCCGACGCTGCAGGCGAAGCGCGCGGACCTCGTGATTTCCTCGCTGTCGGTCACGCCGGAGCGCGCCAAAGTCGTCGATTTCTCGAACCCGTATGCGGTCATCTCGATCATCGTTGGCGGCGTGAAGACGGCGAACGTGAAGAGCTATGCGGATCTCGACGGCAAGACCATCGGCCTCACGCGTGCAACGGTGAACGACACGCTGACGACACAGCAGGCGAAGGGCGCACAGATTCAACGCTATGAAGACGATGCGACGCTCATCACGTCGATGGTCACGGGACAGGTCGACATCTTCTCGAGCACGCCTTCGAACCTGAAGGAGATGCAGGATCGCGCTCCGCAACGCAACATCGAGATGAAGTTCGAGCAGAAGACGTTCGATCTCGGCATCGCGATGAACAAGGACCAGCCGCGCCTGAAGGAATGGGTGAACAACTGGGTCGGCGCGAACATGAAGAGCGGCAACCTCAACACGATCTACAAGAAGTATCACGGACGGGATCTGCCGGAGAACATGCGCAAGGGCGCCTGAGCGCAGGGTCTCGCTTCAGTCATGCGCAACGGCGGCGGGTCATCGATCCGCCGCCGTTGTCGTTTGCATTACGCATACCGGATTCCTTCCGGAATGATGCATTCAAAATACCGCGATCGCCTATCCTGAACGCCCGCACCACGCGGTCTCGACACGGTTCAGGACAAACCGCCGCGCTCCGGCGTACACTCCTTTTGCGTTTTGAATCCTGCATGCATTGAGCCAACACGGATGCGCGCCACGTCATTCCGTGCGCGGCTCCGTCGATCACTGGACATCCTCTCTTCATCACGGGACACATCATGGCCAAGGGCACGATAGCGGACTATCTGGCGAAGACACTGGCGGCGGCGGGCGTAGAGCGAATCTGGGGCGTGACGGGCGACAGCCTGAACGGTTTGGCGTTCAGCCTCGATCGTGTCGGCTCGATCCGCTGGATGCATACGCGTCACGAGGAAGCAGCCGCTTTCGCGGCCGGAGCCGATGCCGCCGCGACAGGCAAACTCGCCGTATGCGCGGGCAGTTGCGGCCCAGGCAATCTGCATCTCATCAATGGTCTTTACGACTGTCATCGCAATCATCAACCGGTGCTCGCCATCGCGGCGCACATTCCGTCGACGGAAATCGGCCTCGGCTACTTTCAGGAAACGCATCCGCAGGAATTGTTCAGGGAATGCAGTCACTTCGTGGAGCTGGTGTCGAATGCGTCGCAGTTTCCGCGCGTGCTCGAACGTGCGATGCGCGCCGCGATCGATCAGCGCGGCGTCGCGGTGATCGTGTTGCCGGGCGACGTCGCATTGAGCGAAGGCCCGGCCGTCGAGCCGCGCTGGACCGCGAGCGCGCCGGGCGCGATCGTGCCGGCAGACGCCGATCTCGACAAGCTCGCGAGCCTTCTGAACGGCTGCGAAGCGGTGACGATCATGTGCGGCAGCGGCGTCGCCGGCTCGCACGACGAAGTGGTCGCGCTCGCCGATACGCTCGGGGCACCGATCGTGCATGCGTTGCGCGGCAAGCAGTTCATCGAGTACGACAACCCGTTCGATGTCGGCATGACAGGGCTCATCGGTTTCAGTTCGGGCTATCACGCGATGATGTCGTGCGACACGCTGCTCCTGCTCGGATGCGATTTTCCGTATCGCCCGTTCTATCCGCCGCAAGCGAAGATCGTGCAGATCGACTGGCGCGGCTCGCAACTCGGACGCCGCGCGCCGCTGGAAATGGGGCTCGTCGGCACGATCAAGGAAACGCTCGCGGCGCTCTTGCCGAAGCTCCAACGCAAGGACGAGCGGCGTTTTCTCGAGAACGCATTGAAGCACTATGCGACCGCCCGCAAGGACCTCGACGATCTCGCGACGCCATCCGCGCCGGGACGTCCGATTCATCCGCAATATCTGACGAAGCTCGTCGATGAAATCGCAGCCGACGACGCGATCTTCACCGTCGACGTCGGTACGCCGACACTGTGGGCCGCGCGTTATCTGACAATGAACGGCAAGCGTCAGTTGCACGGCTCGTTCAATCACGGCTCGATGGCAAACGCAATGCCGCAGGCGCTCGGCGCTCAGGCCGCGCGGCCGCAACGGCAAGTCGTTTCGCTATCGGGCGACGGCGGTTTGTCGATGCTGCTCGGCGATCTGCTCTCGGCCGTGCAACTCGATCTCCCGATCAAGGTCGTCGTGTTCAACAACAGCCTGCTCGGTTTCGTGTCGATGGAACTGAAGGCTGGCGGCTATCTCGACACCAACGTCGATCTCAGCAAGACCGATTTCTCGCAGATCGCGAAGGGCGCGGGCATCTGGTCGGTGCGCGTCGAGGAATCGGAGCAACTCGAAAACGCGCTGCGCGAAGCGTTCGCGCACAAGGGACCGGCGGTCGTCGATGTCGTCACGTCGAAGCATGAACTCGCGATGCCGCCGACCATCGAACTGTCGCAAGCGAAGGGCTTCAGCCTCTATATGTTGCGAGCGATCCTGAGCGGGCGCGGCGATGAGATCGTCGAACTCGCGCGCACGAATCTGCGTTGAGCCATGAACGAATCGAACGATACGCTGCCACTCGATCACGTTTTCGAATACGAAGGACAAGCCGTGCGCTACGGCATGATCGGCGAGGGCGCGCCGCTCGTGATGGTGCACGGCACGCCGTTTTCATCGCAGGTGTGGCGACGCATCGCACCGGTAGCGGCGCGTTTGCGGCGTGTGCATTACTTCGATCTGCTGGGCTACGGTGCGTCGGAGATGCGCGAGGGGCAGGACGTATCGCTCGGCGTGCAGAATCGCGTGCTCGCGGCGCTTCTCGCGCACTGGTGCGGTGAGTGGAACGGTGCCTTGCCCGATGTGCTCGCACACGATTTCGGCGGCGCGACATCGGTGCGAGCCGCGTTGATCGACGGCTGCGCGTATCGTTCGCTGATGCTCGTCGATCCGGTCGCCGTCGCGCCGTGGGGATCGCCCTTCGTGCGTCATGTGCGACAGCATGAAGCCGCGTTTGCGGGTGTGCCGCCGTACATGCATCAGGCGATGCTCGATGCATATCTGCAGGGTGCGGCGCATCGGCGGTTGCAGCAAGAGACGCTGCGCGTCTATACGCGGCCGTGGACCGGCAAAGTCGGGCAGGCCGCGTTCTATCGGCAGATCGCGCAGATGGATCAGCGCTATACCGATGAAGTGCAATCGCGCTATGGCGAATTGAAATGCCCCGTATCGATTCTTTGGGGCGAAGAGGACGAGTGGATACCGGTCGAGCGCGGTGTCGAACTCGCATCGCTGATTCCGGGCGCGCGCTTTACGCGCGTGCGCGGATCAGGGCATCTGATGCAGGAAGATGCGCCCGAAGCGATCGTCGGCGAATGGCTGACGTTCGCGGACGCAATCCAGTAACGCGATCAGAAGCGCTATCAGAAGCGCGATCAGAAGCGATAAGTGACGCCGACCTTTACGATCGGATAGAAGCGCAACTTGTCCGCCTTGTTCTGCAGATCCTGCTGTTCCGCGTCGATGTTTTCCTGTCCCGCCGCCGCGACGATATCCGCCGGAACGTCGAGCGTGACGCGCGGGCGGCCATACGCGACGCCTGCATCGAAGAACGCGGAAAAGCCTTTCTCGGCAACAGGCGTATGCCCGAAGCCGATGCCGATATACGGACGCACGGCCGGGAACTTAGCCTTGGCGTGAATGCTTTCCCCGAAAGTCGGATAAGCGATGCCGTCGATGGTGTAGGTGCCGTTCATGCTGGTCGCGGTGCCATCGACATGATCGCCGCCGATGAGCGCGCCAGCCGTGATGCGAAAACCGACCGTTCCCGGCGCCGGAAAAAAGTCGAAATAGAAGCCGCCGTGATAGATGCTCGCGGTGCCGTCGTAGTGAAGACCGCCAGCGTCGAAGTTATGCGAGAACTTCAGGCCGTTGAATTCGGCGCGCACGTTGTCGCGCGTGCCGAGCGGTTCCGAGTAGCCGATGCCCACGCCTTCGGTGCCGATCTGACCGTAGATTTCGCGGGCGTGCGAGAGCGGAGCGGCAAGCGCGGCGAGCGTGCCGATAGCGGCCGCGCATGCGGCCAACGACTTCTTCATTGCAGATTATCCGTGGAGGAGATGGACGAGAGGGCGTCCAGGCGAAAGCGGCGAATAGTGCCGGCTGGTGCGGGAGAGCCGTGCGCGACGGAGGCGTCACTGTTGATGATTGTGTTTACGGAAACGTTTGCTGAAAACTTTAGCTAAATCGTTCCACAAAAATGCGGAACGGAACCGGCAAGAAATGATGACCGGTTCCGCATTCAACATCGCTCGTTTTTAGACCTTGTTCCTTGCGCTTTCAGCACGGAATGCCGCTTCGCCGGCATCGGAGATTTCGACCCATTTTTTATCGGGCGGCGCATCGTCGACATAACGGTCGTGCCAGTTCCACCACTTATAGGTCGGTGTCTGCGGATAGCCTTCAGGCGAGTCTTCCCAGAGTTCCTGTCGGCCGAGCGGCGTGATGTCGAGATAGTTCCAGGTATTGCCCATCTGCTCGTCGCCGCGATTGTTGAGAAAGTACGTGCGAAATGCACGGTCTCCTTCGCGGAAGAACACGTTCGTGCCGTGCCACTCGTCGACGCCGAAGTCGGCATCGAAGCGATCCGTCAGCGTGAACCAGGGAATGGTCCAGCCCATGCGTTCCTTCAGCCGCGCGATGTCCTGCTGCGGCGCGCGCGATACGAAGACGAGCGTCGTGTCGCGCGCATTCAGATGTGCAAGATGCGCGACCTGATCCGCGACCAGCGAGCAGCCGCGGCACGCGTGCTCCGGCCATCCGAAGACGCCCGGCTCATAGAACGCGCGATAGACGATCAACTGACGCCGGCCATCGAAAAGATCGAGAAAGCCGATCTTGCCCGCGGGGCCTTCGAACATGTAGTCCGTCTTCACGGCGGTCCAGGGCATGCGGCGGCGTTCAGCGGCGAGCGCGTCGCGCGCGCGCGTCTGGGCTTTCTCCTTCACCAGCAACTGCTGACGCGCTGCTTCCCATTGCTCCTGCGACACGACGGGCGGCGTGCGCATCCCTGTTTCGTCGGATGTAGTCATGGCCTTGCAACCTCCTGAGTTGGACTCTTGCTCGTTGTTTGCCGTGATTCAGTCTGACTCCGATAGCGGAAAACGGAGAGTAACAAGTGTGACGCCATTTGCCCGATCGCGCGTTCCGATGGCCCGACGCGCGACCGCAGCAATCAGGGTCAAGCCCACGAAGCGCGCAGCGCGTGCATCGTTTTCCAGTACGTGAAGAAGCGTCCCGCGAAGATGCCCGCGACGATGCCCGACACGGCGGCGTCGATCGCCGCATAGGTCGTGAGCGCGGGCAGATAGGCGACGGTCGCCATCTCGAAGCCGAGCCAGAACTTCGCGATGAACGTCGCGAGGATCAGCAGCATCGGCAACATGGAGCCGGGCAGCATCACGGTTCGCGCGATCGGATCGACGATGAAGCGGCTCTGGCTCGCAAGGAACACGCCGCCGACGATGCCCGCCCCCAGCGTGGCGATCCACACGGCGACGGCCATCCATCCGGCGAGCGGCGACGCGACGAGATGCGCGATGCCCATGCCCGCGAAAATAATCGGAACGATTGCGAGCTTCGACAGCGGGGTGGTGCTGGCCTGCATCGCCTTGATGCCGCGATACAAAAGAAATGCGAGCAGCACCCAGACCCACGTCGGCGTGCCTTGAACGATGGCGATTGGCGTCATGATCATCTCCTTGCAAGTGGTTGTTTGATGCGCATGATGACGCCGGAGAATGAGCCGCGAATGAGTTGGCGAGCGTATGCGCGCGTCGCGGGAATTAAGCGAATTCCGAAAACCCGTCGCGCGACGGGTAAAATGCGGCGCCTGCCCGACGATCGGCTAGAGAGACCGCGCGTGACCCGCGCGCGCCGGCATCGCGGGCAGCGTCCGCCCCACGAGGGCAAGCTTTCGTCCGTCTGCGCCTGTCCGGTCAACCCGCGCACCGCCGCTTTCGCTGAACCACACACGACACGCAACGACATTCGAGGATCGTTTTCATGCTTGCCCGCATCACCCGCCTTTTCCCGCTCTGGGCCGTGCTGGTTTCCATCGCCGCCTATAGCGCGCCTTCATCCGTGACGGGCATCGCGCCGCACGTCACGACGCTTCTCACGATCATCATGCTGTCGATGGGCGTCACGCTTTCCATCGACGATTTCAGGCGCGTGTTCACGCGGCCCGCGCCGGTCATCGCGGGCATCGTGCTGCATTACCTCGTGATGCCGCTCGCCGCGTGGGTCATCGCGAAAGCGCTGCACATGCCTCCCGATCTGATGGCGGGCATGGTGCTCGTCGGCAGCGTCGCGAGCGGCACAGCGTCGAACGTGATGATCTATCTCGCGCGTGGCGACGTGGCGCTGTCCGTCACGATCAGCGCGCTCTCGACGCTCGTCGGCGTGTTCGCGACGCCGCTGCTCACGCGCCTTTATGTCGATGCCTCCATCGCCGTCGACGTGCACGGCATGCTGATGAGCATCGTGCAGATCGTCGCGCTGCCTATCGTCATCGGCCTCGTCGTGAACCATCTGTTCGGCAAGCTCGTGCGCAAGATCGAGTGGATGCTGCCGCTCGTGTCGATGGTGGCGATCCTGCTCATCATCGCCGCGGTGGTCGGCGGCACGCAGAAGAGCATCGCGTCGGTGGGCATGGTCGTCGCGGTGGGCGTGGTGCTGCACAACGGCATCGGTCTATTGGGCGGCTATTGGGGCGGGCGTCTGCTCGGCTTCGACGAAGCCGTCTGCCGCACGCTGGCAATCGAAGTCGGCATGCAGAACTCGGGGCTCGCGGCGACGCTCGGCAAGCTGTATTTCACGCCGATCGCGGCGTTGCCCGGCGCACTTTTTTCGGTGTGGCACAACCTGTCGGGGTCGATGCTCGCGGGCTATTGGGCGGGACGTCCGGCGAAAGGCTCGACGCGCGAAGCCCACGCGCAGGCCGCCGTCGCGCGGCACGGCTGAGCGTGTGAATCGATCGAAAAAAAACGCGCCGATTGTGGCGCGTTTTTTTTCGGACGCGAAATCAACTCGCCGCGAGCGATGCTTCCGCGACCGGCCGGTCATCGATCGGAAAATGCAGCAGCGCCGCGACGAGTCCGGCGATTGCCGTCGCGGCCCAGATCAGCGAGTACGAGCCGGTCGTGTCGAACACGTAGCCGCCGAGCCACGCGCCGAGAAACGATCCGAGCTGATGACTGAGAAACACGACGCCGAATAGCGTGCCCAGATGCCGCGTGCCGAACACCTTCGCGATGAGTCCGTTGGTGAGCGGCACCGTGCCCAGCCACGTCAGGCCCATCACGGCGGCGAAGACGACGACGGATACGCTCGTCGTCGGCAACAGGACGAAGAGGGCGATCGCGCCGCCCCGAATCAGATAGAGCCACGCGAGGACGTGATGCTGCCGCCAGCGTCCGCCGAGCCAGCCGCATCCCCAACTGCCGATCATGTTGAAGAGGCCGATCAGCGCGAGCGCGGTCGCGCCGAGTCCGACCGGCATGTGGCACAGCATCAGATAGCCGGGCAGATGTGTCGCGATGAACGCAAGCTGAAAGCCGCAAGTGAAAAAGCCGAGCGTCAGCAGCCGATAACCGCGATGCCGCGACGCATACGCGAGCGTTTCGCGCAACGGCATCGCGGCGGCTTGCGCGTGCGTTTCATGCGATGCCGAAGATGCCTTGCTCCGGCGGCTCGCGCGATCGAGCGCGATGCCGAGCGGCGCGGCGAGCAGCAGCACGAAGGCGAGGGCATAGAGCGACGCCGGCACGCCCGCATGCACGCGCACTTCCTGCGCGAACGGCACCATCAGCACCTGGCCGAGCGAGCCGCCCGCGCTGGCCAGGCCCATCGCGACGCTGCGTGTTTGCGGCGACGCCACGCGTCCGACCGTCGCGAGCACGACGCCGAAACTCGTGCAACTGATGCCGATGCCCACGAGCAAGCCGAGACCGAGCACGAGCATCCAGCCGGAACTCGCGGCGGCGGCGAGCGCGAGCCCGGCGGCAAACGTGGCCGCGCCCGTCGCGACGACCGGCGCTGCGCCGTATCGATCGGCGGCCGCGCCCGCGAACGGCTGCGCGAAGCCCCACACGAGGTTGTGCAGCGCGATCGCGAAGGCGATCAGCGTGACGGGCATGCCGCGATCGAACGAAAACGGCCCGATGAAAAGCCCGAACGTCTGGCGCACGCCCATCGCGGCGCTCAGGATCAGCGCGGCCGCGCCGATGAGCACCCACGTCGTCGCGCGGTCCGTGGCCGATCGTGTGGTCGATAAAGACGACATGGCTCGTTCCTCCTTGCGGCCATCGTCGCAGGCGAACGTCCGTGCTGACAAACGAAAAGATTTCGCCGTCGGATGAGCGCAGTTCAACCGTTATCGACGAAACCGGCCGCTTGTTCGATCAGCCAGTTGCGAAACGCGACGAAATCCGCGCGCGCGCTCGCTTGCGGCGTCTCGCAGAGCCAGTAGGCGGTTTGCGTCTCGACGCTCGTCGCGGACGCTTCGACCAGCGTGCCCGCCGCCAGCTCGCGATCGACGAGCGGACGCCTGCCGATGACGACGCCAAGCCCGGCCGCGGCGGCATCGAAGCCGAGCTGAACGGTATCGAAGCGAAGGCCGCCGTGCAGATCGAGACCGTCGATGCCCGCGCCGTCCATCCACGCTTGCCAGTCCTGACTGGCCGTATCGATGTGAATGAGTGCGGCGCGGGTGAGATCCGGAACGCCGCCGGCGCCGGTCAGCATCGCGCGATAGGCGGGGCTGCACACCGGCACGAGCCGCTCGCCGAAGAGACGTTGCCACGACGATGCGCCATCGACCGGGCCGCGCGAGAGGCGCAGGCCGAAGTCGAAGCCGTCGACGGGAAAGCCCGCCTGGCGGCGCGAAGTGTCCACGGTGACGTCGATGTTGGGCCAGCGCGCGCGGAAATCGGCGAGGCGCGGCACGAGCCAGCGGGCCGCGAGCGTCGGCGCGCACGTAACCGAGATCGCGCGGCGCTTGCGCCTGTCGGGCAGCGACTGCGTGCCGACGACGATAAGCGAAAACGCTTCGGCGATGTACGGCAGATAGTGTTCGCCGGCGGCGGAGAGCGACAGCCCGCGCGGCTCGCGCACGAAAAGCTCGACGCCGAGCATCGCTTCAAGCGCGCCGATGCCGTGGCTCACGGCACCCGGCGTCACGTTGAGTTCGGCGGCCGCGAGCTTGAAACTGCGATGGCGCGCGGCGGCTTCGAAGAGACGCAGGGCGTTGAGCGGCGGGAGGCGCTGAGACATGGTCGCGTGGGAATCGACGAAAGGTGCGCCTATATTGCCATTCCCCGACAGCGAAGAGGTCAGGCCGATGTCTGCCGCCGCGCCTTCCACCAGTCGAGAATGCGCCGCGCGATGAGCGCGAACGGCGGATTGGCGAACAGCACCGCCGCGCTCAACGCGATGCATCCGCACACGAGAAACGTGCCGCGATAGCCGAGCGCGGCCACGAGCGCGCCGGACAGAACGCCCGACAGGATCGATCCGACGCGCGACGCGTTGAAGAAAAGCGCCGTCGCCGATCCGGGGCTTTGCGGCATCAGATCCTGCATGTACGTCATGCCGAGGCACGACGTCACCGAGACGACGAAGGCGTTGAAGGCTTGCATCGGAATGAGGAAGTGGACGTTGGGCGACGCCGCCACTGCAATGAAATAAATCAGATGCACGACGGCGCACGACGCGAGCCATCGCTGCTTGTCGAGACGCGAAGCACGCGCGCCGAGCGCGAGCATCATCGGAATTTCGAGGAATGCGCCGAGGCCCAGCATGATCGATACGTCGATGCGCGTGCCGTGCATGCCGTGCACGACGTAGAGCGGCAGGACGATCATCGTAGCGCTCGCGGCGAGCCCGATGAGCGTCATCGCGACGGTCGCGCGCCAGATCTCGGCGCGAGAATGCGACGCGCCGGGGTGCGGCGGGACGAGCTCCTCGGTGTCGGGCGCGGTGACTTCGAGCAGCGATGTCGGGTCGCCGGCGTAGTGCGCCGGTGCGCTGTGCGGGTCGCCCCTGGGCGAGCCGTGCATGCGCCAGACGATCGCGCCGCACGCGACGAAACAGGCCGCCGCGAACAGAAACAGGCCGTAGAAGCCGGCGCCGGCCAGCACCAGCGCGCCGACGGAGGGCCCGAAGACCCACGCCATCGAAAGAACGGTTCGCAAGGTGGCGAGCGCGAGGGACCGCTCGGCTTCGTCGTCGACGGGCAACGCGGCGCGCGCGAACGAGAACACGAGCGACATCGCGGAGCCGCCTGCGCCGAGAAACAGGATGCCGATCACGACCAGCGCGGTGTAGTTGCGCACGACGCACATCAACAGAAAACCGAGCGATGAAGCAATGAGCGCCGCGAGCAGCAATTCCCGATGATGGCCGTGCCTGTCGGACCATTTTCCGGCAAACGCGCTGGCCACGACGCCGCTCGCGGCGATGACCGTCATGAAGACGCCGAGCTTCAAGGGGCTCATATCCGCCTGTTCGACGCTGAACAGCGACAGATACGGCGCGGTGAACGACATCGCGACGCCGAGCATCAGGGTCGCGCTGGAGAGCGGCAGGAAGAACGGGATGCGGGTGAGACCGAGCAGGCGTGTGTTCATCGGGACGTGGGTCGGCTTGGAGACTCGGGCCGAAAAGGCAGGTCGTGCTTTGAGCGCAAGCGGCGTACCGCTTTGAATGCGGCAACGCGCGGAACTTGCGCAGTTTGCCATCGTTGTCGGAGGATGCGTGTAGCGATTAGTTAATCGTGATTGACATAATGCAAATTAGCGCATGGATTGATGTAGGAGCAACATGAGAATGTCGTGTTCTAGCAAGATACAAATGTCGTGTTTTTGCGACCACTGGCAAGCTGGCGA